>JAYVCF010000180.1:0-15717 GCA_043750095.1 Deltaproteobacteria bacterium | reverse complement strand
TGTCGTAGACGGGGACGACGTTCGGATGCTCGAGCGCGCCGGTGACCCAGGCCTCGCGAAGCAGCTTCAGCGTGGCGGCGTCGCTGCGCGCGTCTTCCTTGATCGACTTCACCGCGACGTGTCGGCCGAGCGCGCGCTGTGTGCCGAGGCGCACGATGCCCATGCCGCCTTCGCCGATGGTCGCGTGCACGTCCACGCCGCGCTGTGACGGCGAGAGCAGGCCGAGCGCGCGCGCGACCTCGGCGCTCTTGCGCCTCCCGGGCTCGATCGTCTGACGCGGACGATCCGCGATGGTGCTCGCGCCGGGCGCCGCGGCGGCTGCGTCGATGGTGTCGCGAAGCTGTTCGAGCGAGCGTCTCAAGTGCGGCGCCAGGATAGCGCGGATGCGCGTGCACGCCGGAAATGCGATCTCGATCGGAGTCGTCCGCTTCGCAGACGCGACACAATTGTGTCGGCCCGGCGAGCCGGGCGCTCCTGTCGAGAGCCGCTCGTCAGCTCTTCGTCGCTTCGGCGATGGGCGTGAGCGCGCGCTCGACGTCGTGAGGGATCGCCATCGCGTGATAGCCCTTGTCGACGTGGACCACCGCGCCGGTGATGCCGGTGCCGAGCGGGCTCGCGAGGAACGCCGCGGTGTTTCCGACCTCGCTCGCGGTGAGCGTCTCGGCCAGTGGCCCGCTCTGCTCGTAGTACGAGATGATCTTCGCGATGAAGCCGATCGCGCTCGCGGCGCGTGAAGCGTAGGGGCCGGCGCTGATGCAGTTCACGCGCGCGCCCCACTTGCGACCGGCCTCGTACGCGAGCACGCGCGTGTCGTTCTCCAGCGCCGCCTTCGCGCTCGACATGCCGCCGCCGTAGCCGGGCACCACGCGCTCCCCCGCGAGGTAGCTCAGGTTCAAGAACGATCCGCCCGTGCGGAGCAGCGGCCCCGTCTTCTGTACGAGCGAGACGAACGAGTAGGCGCTCGCGCTCATCGCGCCGAGATACCCACGACGTGACGTCTCGAGCAGCGAGTTCTTCACCTCGGGCCCGTTGGCGAGGCTGTGCACGACCACGTCCAGGCAGGGCTTGCCGAAGTCCTTCTCGAGCGATGCGGCGAGGCCCGACATCGTGAAGTCGCCGCGCTCACGGTAGCGCCGGTTCGTCTTCACTTCTTCGGGCACGAGCTCCATCGTGTCGTGGTCGGCGTCGAGCGCGTAGATCTTCTCGAACGTCAGCATCGAGCCGTCGCTGAGCTTGCGCGACTCGTCGAGCTTGCCGCGCGAGAGAAGGGTCTCGAAGATGCCCATCGCGGGTGGCCAGCACGCCACGCAGACGCTCGCGCCCGCCTCGGCCAGCGCATGCGCGATCGCCCAACCGAAGCCGCCGTCGTCCGCCACGCCCGCGACGAGCGCGCGCTTGCCATTCAGATCGATCCCGAGGGTCATTGGGTCCGCAATCTAGCCGATGCCGACCATCCGAAGCACGGCCTCGGTGGCCGCGCCGGTCACGCTCATCACCAGCGCGGCCAAGAACGCCGTTCCGAAGCTCTTCACCTTCAGCTTGGTGGTCATCGCGTCGGTCAGCTTCAGCACGATCGCGGTGGCGAGGAGCCGCGCCACGAACGAGAGCAAGAAGCCGAGCCCGAGCGTGCCGATGCCGATCGCGACGAAGAGCACGCTACCGAGCAGCACGTTCAGGATGGCGAAGACGGCGGCGACCATGAGCTGGTTCCAGAGACCGCCCTTGAGCTGAAAGCCAGGGATGACCCTGCTCGCGACGAAGAACGAGAACGTGAGCACCAGCCAGCTGATCAGAAGTCCCATGTCGTCACCCTCCGCACGCGCCTAGACACCGCGTAGCATGGACTTCTTCCGCGGGCCGTGCCGTGGCGCCGAGTACCCGGCGGCCGAGAGCAGGCGAATCACCCTGCCGCGATGCGGTCGAAAGCGCTCGAGCAGCGCCAGCATCTCTTCGTCGGTCGAGCGCGGCTTGCCGGTCAGCGCGTAGCTGATCATGTGCGGCATCCAGTAGTCGAGGGTCGGCACTGCGTCGGCATCGCCGCGCGACTGTCCGAGGAAGCTCTCGATGGTCCAGGGGCCGATGCCCGGAATTCGCTGGAGCGTGGTGCGGATCTCGTCGAACGACTTCGACAAGGAGCGGACGATCTCTTCGTCGTGGTCGAGCAGCGCGCGGATGGCGAGCTCGCGCTTTCGATCCACGAGCGACTCGCGATAGGCCCAGGTCGGCATGTCGAGCAGCGTGCGCTTGTTCGGAAAAAGACGGAGGCCCAGTGGCCCCGGCGCGTCGTCGCCTCGCTCGCGCGCGATCTTTCGCCAGCCCTGCGCGGCTTCCACGAAGGCCACGCGCTGCTGCAGGATGATCGCGAGGAGCGACTCGAAGGTCCAGGGCACGCGCGGCGAGCGCATCTTCTTGAAGCGCCGTGCGACGCGCTGCACGCCCTCGTGGTCGGTGGTGAAGGCATCGGGATCGTCGAGGGCGCCGCAGATCGCCGGCACTTCTTCCAGCGCGAGCGCGGCGCTCGGTCCCCACGCGCTCGCCTCGATGGTGGTCGCGCCTCGCTGCGTCAGGAGCAGCGTGACCGGCCCGTCCGCCATTCGGAACGCGAGCGCGAAGCGTCGTCCGCGCGCGTCGAACAGACCGCATGGATCGAAGGGTCCCATGCGCTGGAAGCGCAGCGTCTCGATCAGATCGACGGCCGGTACCTCGAATGATCTCTGCTGCTCCTCCTCCATCGCCGCGCATCCTAGCCAGGCGCCCGGCGGGCGCCTTGACACATCGCGTTAGCGCCCCTACCACTCGGTCATGCGTTCGCCTACCAAGTGGTAGGGACGTCGTCCGCATGGAGGCTGAGTCATGGCTGACAATTCCCCTGTCCGGGGCAAGCGCGTCGCGATCGTTGCCGGGCTTCGAACTCCGTTCGCGAAACAGTCCACGGCGTACAAGCGGCTCACCGCGCTCGACCTCGGGACCGCCGTCGTGGGCGAGCTCCTCGCGCGCACGGGTGTCTCGGCCGACGCGATCCAGCAGGTCGTGTACGGGCAGGTGTTGCCCTCGCTCTCGGCGCCGAACGTCGCGCGCGAGATCGTCCTCGCGACGGGCATGCCGCGCAGCATCGAGGCCTTCAGCGTCAGCCGCGCATGCGCGACCAGCTACCAGTCCACCGTCAGCATCGCCGAAGCGATCATGGCGGGCACGATCGACACAGGCGTCGCGGGCGGCGCCGACTCGACGAGCGACGTGCCGATCGCCGTGAGCAAAAAGCTCGCGGCCGTGCTTCTCGACGCCTCGAAGGCCAAGACGCTCGCGCAGAAGCTCTCGGTGTTCGCGACGCTCTCGCCCAAGGACCTGATTCCCGTGCCGCCCGGGCTCACGGAGTTCTCGACGGGCCTCTCGATGGGAGAGAGCGCCGAGAAGATGGCGAAGGAGAACCACATCGCGCGCGCCGATCAAGATCGCGTCGCGCACGAGAGCCACGTGAAGGCGGCCGCCGCCTGGAGCGACGGTCGCTTCTCCGGCGAAGTGATGACCGTCTACGTCCCGAGCAAGGGTGGCAAGGAGCTCGAGCCCTTCAGCGAGGACAACAACGTCCGCAAGGACTCGGACCTCGCGAGCTACGCCAAGCTCAAGCCCGTCTTCGATCGCAAGCACGGCACCATCACGGCCGCGAACGCCTCGCCCCTCACCGACGGCGCGAGCGCGCTCTTGATCATGCGCGAGGACGTGTGCAAGGCGCGCGGCCTGACGCCGCTCGGGTTCTTGCGCAGCTACGCGTTCGCCGCGGTCGATCCGCGCGGACAGATGCTGATGGGTCCGAGCTACGCCACGCCGATGGCGCTCGATCGCGCGGGCATCACGCTCGCCGATCTCGATCTGATCGACATGCACGAGGCCTTCGCGGGCCAGGTGCTGTCGAACACGCAGGCCTGGGAGAGCGATGAGTTCGGCAAGAACGAGCTCGGCCGCAAGGGCAAGCTCGGCACCATCGACTGGGCGAAGTTCAACGTGACGGGCGGCTCGATCGCCATCGGCCATCCGTTCGCCGCCACGGGCGCGCGGCAGATCACGCAGACGCTCAACGAGCTCAACCGTCGCAAGGGCGCGCTCGCGCTCGTCACGGCGTGCGCGGCGGGCGGAATCGGCGCGGCGATGATCCTCGAGGCAGCGTGAGCACGGAGGTCAGCATGGAGACGACCATGAGCACGAGCGGCAACAAGATCAGCACCGGCAACGCCGCACTCAGCGTGGAGAAGCGCGCCGACGGCGTGTTCATCCTGCGCATCGACATTCCCGGCGAGCCGGTCAACACGTTGAAGGCGAGCTTCGCGGAGGACTTCCGCGTCGTGTTCGAGTCCATCGAGAACGATCCCGCGTGCAAGGCCGTGGTGTTCACGAGCGGCAAGAAGAACGGCTTCATCGCCGGCGCCGACATCACCATGCTGCAGGCCGTGAAGTCCGAGCGTGAGGCGACGGAGATCTCTCGCACCGGCCAGAAGGCCATGGATCTGATCGAGGCGTTCCGCGTGCCCGTCGTCGCGGCCATTCACGGCGCTGCGCTCGGCGGAGGGCTCGAGGTCGCGCTCGCATGCCATGCGCGCGTCGCGTCCGATGATCGCAAGACGAAGCTCGGCCTGCCCGAGGTGATGCTCGGCGTGCTCCCCGGTGCGGGCGGCACGCAGCGACTGCCGCGCCTCGTCCCCATCCAGTCGGCGCTCGATCTCTTGCTCACCGGCAAGCAGCTCGACGCGCGGCGCGCGAAGAAGCTCGGACTCGTCGACGAGGTCGTGCCGCAAGCGATCTTGCTCGACGTCGCCATCGAGTGGGCGCTGAAGCTCGCGGGCCAGCCGCGTCGCGAGCAGGTGAAGAACCTCGAGGGCGCGGAGAAGGTGCAGGAGCTCGCGCTCACGGGCACGGCGATCGGACGCAAGGTGCTCTTCGATCAGGCGCGGAAGGCGCTGCTGAGCAAGTCGCGCGGAAACTATCCCGCGCCCGAGCGGATCCTCGACGTGGTGAAGAAGGGCCTCTCGGAAGGCTTCGCGCGCGGGCTCGAGGCCGAGGCGCACGCGTTCGGCGAGCTCGTGGTCTCGCCGCAGGCCGCGCAGCTCATGGGGATCTTCTTCGCGCAGAACGCGCTCAAGAAGGACAACGGCACCAGCGATCCCAGCGTCAAAGCGCGCGAGGTGCACAAGGTGGGGATGCTCGGTGCGGGCCTCATGGGCGGCGGCATCGCCTTCGTCACCGCGACGAACGCGCGCATCCCCGTGCGGATGAAAGACAAGGACGTGAGCGGCGTCGGTCGCGGGCTCTCGCATGTGAAGTCGCTCGTCGACGGCCGCGTCAAGCGCAAGCGCGTGACGGCGCGCGAGGGCGTCGAAGAGCTGTCGATGGTCACGGGCACGACCGACTACTCGGGCCTGCGGGGCGTCGAGGTCGTCATCGAGGCGGTGTTCGAAGATCTCGCGCTGAAGCATCGCGTGCTCAAGGACACCGAGGCTGCGTGTGGCCCCGAGACGATCTTCGCGTCGAACACGTCATCGCTTCCCATCACCAAGATCGCCGAAGCGAGCGCGCATCCCGAGACCGTGATCGGGATGCACTACTTTTCGCCCGTCGAGAAGATGCCGCTCCTCGAGATCATCGTGACGCCGAAGACGGCCGACTGGGTCACGGCCACGTGCGTCGAGCTCGGCAAGAAGCAGGGCAAGACGGTCATCGTGGTGAACGACGGCGTCGGCTTCTACACGAGCCGGATCCTCGGGCCGATGATGAACGAGGCCGCGCACATCCTCGGTGAGGGCGTGAAGATCGAGGACATCGACGGCGCGCTCGTCGACTGGGGCTTTCCCGTCGGTCCGATCACGCTGCTCGACGAGGTCGGCATCGACGTCGCCGCCAAGGTCGGCCCCATCATGCTCGCGGAGTTCGGCGATCGCCTCAGCGCGCCTGCGGGCTTCGACAAGCTGATCGCCGACGATCGCAAGGGTCGAAAGAACGGCCGCGGCTTCTATCTCTATCCGAAAGAGGGAGAGAAGAAGCGCAAGAAGGAGGTCGACGCGAGCGTCTACGCGGTGCTCGGCCTCACGCCCGACAAGACGCTCCCCAAGGACGAGATCGCGCAGCGCTGCGCCCTCATGTTCGTGAACGAGGCCGCGCTCTGCTACGGCGAGGGGATCCTGCGCAGCGCGCGCGACGGCGACATCGGCGCGATCTTCGGCTTGGGGTTCGCGCCCTTCCGCGGCGGCCCCTTCCGCTGGGTCGACACCATCGGCGTGCGCGAGATCGTGCGCCGCCTCGATCACTTCCGCGATCGCCTCGGCAAGCGCTTCCAGGCGGCGCCGGTGCTGGTCGAGATGGCACAGCTCTCCCGAGATGGGGCGGGCGCGACGTTCCATGGCGCGAACCCGATGCCGCCCGGGCGGCACAGGCGCCTGAAGAAGTCCTGATATAACGACGCGCGTGAGCGCGAACGCGAGAGACGAGGGCTTTCATCAGCCGGCCGAGTGGGCGGCGCACGAGGCGGTGTGGATCGCGTGGCCGAGCCACGGAGATCTCTGGGGCGAGGACGCGCTCATCGACGCGCAGGCCGAGCTGGTGCGGCTCGCCGAGGCGATCGCGGATCTCGATGGCGACGGAAAGCCGCGCGGCGAGAGGCTCGAGGTGCTGGTGCGCAACGACGCCGACGAGCGGCTCGCGCGTTCTGCGCTCGGCGGCTTCGGCGCGACGACGCATCGCGCGCTCTACGGCGACATCTGGCTGCGCGACACGCTGCCGATCTTCTTGACCCATCGCGACGCGAGCGAGCGCGCGCTGGCGCGGTTTCGATTCAACGGCTGGGGCGGCAAGTACGAGCTGCCGGGCGACGCCGAGCTCTCCCTCGTGGTCGCGAAGCTCTCTGGCCTCCGCGAGTTCGCGCGATCGCTCGTGCTCGAGGGCGGATCCGTCGAGCCCGACGGCGAAGGCACGATCCTCACCAGCGAAGAGTGCCTGCTGAACGAGAACCGCAACCCGGGAATGTCGCGGCTGGCCATCGAGAAGGAGCTCTGCGACTCCCTCGGCGGCGAGCGCGTGCTCTGGGTGACGAAGGGCCTCTTGAACGATCACACCGACGGACACATCGACACCCTCGCGCGCTTCGTCGCGCCGGGCCGCGTGGTGTGCATGGCGGCGAGCGGATCGGACGATCCGAATCGCGAGGTGCTCGATGCGATCGCGAAGGAGCTCGCCGCGATGACCGATGCGCGCGGTCGGCGCTTGGACGTGGTGCGCGTGCCCTCGCCGGGTCGCGTGCTCGATGAAGACGGCGAGGTGATGCCCGCGAGCCACGTCAACTTCTACATCGGCAATCGTACGGTCGTCGTGCCGACCTATGGGACGCCCTTCGACGACGCGGCGGTCGCCGCCATCACGCCTCTGTTCCCGGGGCGACGCGTGATCGGCGCGAGCGCGCGCACGATCCTCGAGGGTGGCGGCGCGTTCCACTGCATCACGCAGCAGGTGCCTCGCTGATGGCGAAGAAGCCGAGCGCTGCGCTGCCGGACAAGACGAAGGTGCGCGACGCGCTTCTGACCGAGATGCGCGCCGCGCTCGCGGCGATGGCGAAGTCGGCCAAGGACGCCGCCGAGGGCGCGACGCACGAAGAGAATCGCTCCGAGGGCGACAAGGACATGCGCGCTACCGAGGAGAGCTACGTCGCGCGCGGCAAGGCCATGCGCACGGAAGAGCTCGCCGACGAGCTCGCCCGCGCCGAGCAGCTCGTGCTCCGAGGCTTCGCGCCGGGCGACGCGATCGCACCGAGCGCGCTCGTGCGTGTGCTCGTCGATGATCAGGCGCGACTCTTCTTCGTCTCGACCCAAGGCGGTGGTCGCGAGCTCGCCGTCGAGGGAGCGCTCCTCACCGTCGTCACGCCCGCGTCGCCGGTCGGTCGGGCGTTGATCGGCAAGCGCGTCGGCGACGACTTCGAGCTCGCCGTCAAAGGCGCGATGCGCGAGTGGGTCATCGATTCGATCGCGTGAGCGGGGGCGATCAGCTTTTCGCGCGCTTCCGGATCAGTCCTTCTTGTGACGTCGACGCGACGAGGCGCCCGTCGCGCGTGAACACCTTGCCGCGCACCAGACCACGCGCGCCGTGCGCTTTCGGACTCTCGATCACGTAGAGCAGCCACTCGTCGGCGCGGAAGGGCTCGTGGAACCACATCACGTGATCGAGCGAGGCGACCTGCATCCCGGGCGTGTGCCAGCCGACGCCGTGCGGCAAGAGCGAGGTGGTGATGAACGCGTGATCGGACGCGTACGCGAGCAGCGCGCGATGCGCTCCCGGATCGTCGGGAAGCGTCCCTGCGGTCCGCAGCCAGACGCGACGAGACGCGGGCATCGGGCCCGAGAGGATGATGTCGCTCGAGTCGTCGGCGGGACGCATCTCGAACGGACGCTCGGCGAGCGCGCGCTCGCGAAACACCATCGGCAGTCGATCGCCCAGCGCACGCAGGCGCTCTTGCTCGGTGTGCAGCGTCTCGGGCGCGGGCACGTCGGGCATCTCGTCCTGGTGCTCGAAGCCCGGCTCTTCGATCTGGAACGACGCCGCCATGTTGAAGATGGGCTCGCCCGACTGGATCGCCACCACGCGTCGCGTGGTGAACGAGGATCCATCGCGGATCCGATCCACGTCGTAGACGATGGGCTTTCGTGCATCGCCCGGGCGAAGAAAGTAGGCGTGCATCGAGTGCACGCGGCGTTCGCTCGGCACGGTCTGCGTGGCGGCGCTCAGCGCTTGTCCGAGCACTTGCCCGCCGAACACAATCCCCCAGCCGAGGTTCTGGCTCTGGCCGCGGAACAGATTCTCTTCGATGCGTTCGAGCGCGAGCAGCGTGACGAGCTCGTCGAGCACGGCGGTCATGGCGGGGCGTGTTCCTGTTCTTCTTGGGCGCGCTCGATCTGCTCGGGCGTCGACGTCCGAAAATTTCCCACCTCGCCCTCGGGTGTGGGCACGCAGCCCGAGCGGCGCAAGGAGCTCGCCATCTGGTCGTTGGTCGTGATGTAGAGCGTGAGCGAGACGCGGCTGCCGTAGACGAGCGCGATGTCGGCGAGGCCGACGTGTCCACGACGCCACGTGAATCGTCGCGTGGAGATCCCGCCTTGGTCCGTGCAGTCCCAGATCCCCGTCGGTGCGCCGTACATGCCTTGCATCGCCGTGAGGTGCGGGACCAGCCCGTCGACGCCGTCGAGCATCGAGAGGATCTGGATCCGCTCGAGCAAGTGCGAGCGTGCGACGAACGCGTACATGACCTGCGCGCCGTTCGAAAGCGTCTCCTCGTAGAGATCGAAGCCCGGATCCGTTCGCGACGTGGACGGAGACAGCGCGTCCGCGGGTCGAGCGGCGCGGACCGTCTCGAGGTCGGTCCCGAGTGCCACGCCGGGAAGGATGCCGTGCAAGAGCTCCGACGACTCCGTTCGCGAGGCCTCGACGTCGCGCGCCTCGGCCGCTTCTCTCTCACGGGTCCGCTCCTCGCGCGCAGCCTCTCGCTCGGCCTCCCGCTGCGCGCCGAGATACGACCAGACGCCGAAGAGCGCGAGCGCGAGCGCGAGCACCAAGGCCAGCGGCATCCACGTCTCGCGCGTCATGGCGCTCCCGCGTCGGCATCGCTCGTCGCGCTCGGCTCGGTCGAGTCCACGGGGCGTGGGGCGAGCTCGGCCTGCGCGATTGCGGCATCGCAGTACGTGGCCCAGGGATCGAGCGTGGGATCCGCCGCGCCCGCCGCGGTCGATGCGCACGCGCCCAGGCCGTCGAGCGCGCGTCGATAGAGAGGTGCGGCGGCTTCGAGGAGCGCCTCACGCACGAGCACGCGCTGGGCTCGGTCCTCGCGGATCACCCGCGGCAGCGGCGTCTCCTGCACTTCGCGCGCGAGCATCGAGAAGAGTGTGCCCACGAGCGCCGACGCGAGCACGTATTCGTCCGGCTCGCCGTGCTCCATCGCGGAGAGGGCCGATCGCGCCGCGCCGATCGCGCGCGCACGCTCCACGAGCCAAGCCTGGAAGTCTTCGCGCATGTAGCGCGCGGTCTGCTCGTCCGTCGCACCATCGTCCAGCGTCGGTCGCTCCGGCAGCGTGGCGTCGCGCGCGAGCCGTAGCGCCGTGCCGACGACCTCATCGCTCGCGTGCACGGTCACCGGCAGCGGGGGCAGCGTCAGCGCGCCCAGCACGAAAGGCTCGGCGTCGTCGTCGTCGCCGCTGGGCTCGCCGACCAGGCGATGCTCCACGATGGGCACCGAGCTCCCGCCGCATCCGAGCGTGGCCACCAGCGCGAACGATCCCGCGATCACGAGCGAGAGCTGCGCCATCAACGCGCCGCGATCTTCTTTTTGGCGGGAGCGCGCTCGCTCTTGCGCACGACCAGCTTCAGCGCCGAGCGCGTCTCCGAGAAGCGCGCGACCTTGATGTCGACGAGGCCCTCCGCGATCGCGGCGGCGCGCACGTGGTCCTCGGAGAGCTCCTTTTTCCCCTTGGGATAGACGATCCAGAGCGCGAGCTCGTCCCCGACGACGCGCCGCGCCTTCGACACGATCGTGAGCTCGCCCGGCGACGTGATCCCGCGCACCACCACGCTCGCGTTCTTGCCGAGTGGCACCTGCGTGATCTTGGCGGCCGAGAGGAGCTTCGCGAACGACGCGTCGTCGTCGAGCCCCGCCACGTGCGCGCGGCTCCCCAACACGATGCCGAGCTTGTCGAGCAGCGAGGGCGGCGAGGTGATCTTGTCCGCCCAGCGCGCCGCGTCGTCGACCTCGATCCGGTATCGGTGGCCCTCGTGAGCGAACGAGAGCGAGGCGCCCTTGCCGACGACCTTGGTGAGCGCGCGCAGCGGGAGCTTGCGTCGCTTCGCTTCGCCCTCGATGCGGACGAAGACCTCGTCCGTCTCGAGCAGCGCGTCGCCATCGTGCGCCTCGCCGTCGATCGTGATCGTGGTGTGCTTCGCCTCGCGGCCCATCGCGGCGGATCCTACTTGGCGCGCGTCCGCTCGGCGATGACCGCGACGAGCACGGCCTGCACGCTCCGTGCATCGAGCCCGTGGAGGTGAGCGAGGTCGTCGATGAGCTTGGGCAGGCCTGCCCGCAGCAAGCGCGGGTGCGTCACCGGACACTCGAGCGATCCGTCGTGCACGCGCGTGAGGACGACCTTCAAGTCCTCCGTCGAGACGCGCGTCAGGCCCACACCGCCGAACTTCATCGGCGCCCATCGTTGCAGATCGTCGTCGTCGTGCACGTTGACAATCTGTCACCCGACACGCCTTCCTCGCGCCGAGCGCTGCCACGTTGTCGGTCGCAGCGCGCGCGCTCCGAATGAAATCGCCTTGTTCTCACCCGCGATCCCGGCACGAATTCGTGGACCGAGATCTTCTTTCGAGCTAGGCACGGCCGTTGCTGAGGTACCCCACGGGAACGCGGGGCTCGCCCTGGAATTTCCAGGGCATTCCGAGCGTCGAGGCAGGCTGTGGCCACGGTAGCGAGCGCGGGTCAGGGACGAACACGGATCGCGATCATCCTCGCGACCCTCACCTCGACTGCGTTCCTGACGGCGCAAGGCTCGACGCAGCTCGTCGCGTCCGCGTTCCTCGACGTACCGGTCGAGGTCCCGCCCGCGCCGCCTGCCTCAGGCACCGTGACCACGGGTCACGTGCGCGACGGGCATCCGCTGCTCGCCCATCAGATCTTCGACTCGGCGCTCGGAGAGATCCTCTGGGATCTTCCCGTCACAGAGGCGGGAGGCGGATGCGAGACGACCGAAGACTGTGCTCCGGACCAGACATGCGTCGAAGGAGCCTGCACGGGCGGGCCCGAGGAGCCCCCGCCCACGACATGGTTCGAAGGTGATCCGCGACCTCCTCCGTGCGACGGATCGATCCGTCTCGTCGCTTCCTACGTGCGTCGTGGGACGCCCGATCAATCGTTCGCGGCCATCACCAATTCGACCGGCAGCTCGCTCCTCTATCGATCGGGGATGGTCGTCGACGAGCGACACGTCGTCGCCGTTCAGCAAGATTACGTCGTGCTCCAGCCGACCGGCAGTCCGGTCTGCGCGATCGGCATGTTCGGCGATGCACCCGCCGTCGCCACCGCGCGCGTGATGCCCGCCCTCGCTCCGCCCGAAGCGGGAGGCGATCCGGCGCTCGGGATCAGCGCCGAGGACATGGAGCAGAACATCCAGCAGATCAGCGAGACGAGCTTCTCGATCAATCGCACGCTCGTCGATCGCTTGCTCGCCAACCAGGCCGGGCTGATGAGCGCAGCACGCGTGATCCCCCACGAGGAAGACGGGCACGTCGTGGGCGTGAAGATCTACGGCATCCGCCGCTCGAGCCTTCTGGGCCATCTCGGCGTTCAGAACGGCGACATGCTGCGCACGCTCAACGGGTTCGACCTCACCAACCCGACCGCCGTCCTCGACGCGTACAGCCGACTTCGCACGTCGGACTCACTCTCGATCAGCATGGTGCGGCGCGGTGCTCCCGTGACCGTCGACTACGCGATTCACTGATCGCCGGCTTCCGCCGGCACTCTTGCCACGACCCACGAACGGTACCCATGAAGCTCAAGGTCGCGATTCCCATTCTGCTCACGTCGGCGTCCGTGATGTTCTCCGGGCTGGCGTCGTACGCGCTCTCCACGGCGGCCGCGCAGCCGCCGATTCAACTGCCGCCGCCCGGGGGTGGTGCCGATGGCACGACGAAGGTCGCGCCGCCGTTCCGCACGGGGCTCGAGGACACCGACGTCACCACGACACCGCCGGGCGCGCGCGTCTCGTTCAACCTCGAGGACGCGGACCTTCCGGATCTCGTGCGCATCGTCGCGCGCATCACCGGCAAGCGCTTCATCCTCCCGAGCAAGGCGCGCTCGATCAAGGCGACCATCTACTCGCCGACGGACGTGACGGCGGCCGAGGCGTACCAGGCGTTCCTCTCGATCCTCGATCTCAACGGCCTGACGCTCGAGCCCTCGGGTCGCTACTACAAGATCGTCGAGACGACGGGCTCCGAGGCGCGCGTCCTACCGATGTACGAGGACGGCCAGACGATGCCGGCCGACGATCGCTACGTCACGCGGATGCATCGGCTCGATCACGTGGCCGCCGAGGACGTGGCGACGCTGCTCGCCCACTTCAAGAGCGCCGAGGGCGCGATCACCGCGTACGCGCCCACGAACACGCTGATCATGACCGACACCGCCGCGAACGTGAGACGCATGCTCGCGATCGTGTCCGAGGTGGACATCGCCAGAACCGGCGAGCAGATCTGGATCGAGCCCGTTCACTACGCGGTGGCGACCGATCTCGTCGAAGTGCTGACGGAGATGTTCCCGCCCGAAGACGCCGCGGGCGAAGGAGGCGCCACCAAGGGAGGACCACGTTCGCCGCCACGACCGGGCAAGGCGCCCGTCACGCGCGAGGGCGACGCGCAGCCCGACGGAAGCGGCGGCACCACGAGCGCGTCGTTCGGAGGCGAAGCGCGCGTCGGGAACATCCTCGCCGACGAGCGCACGAACTCGCTGATCATCATCGCGACCGAGCGCGCCTATCTCCAGATCCTCGAAGCCGTCCGCATCCTGGACGTGCCGGTCGACGACGAAGGATCGGTGCACGTCTACGAGCTGCAGTACGCGGACGCCGAGAACATGGCGGACGTTCTCTCGTCGCTGGTCGGCGGCGGAGGCGGCGCGAGCGCGACCAAGTCGGCCGACGCAGGCGGAGGTGGCGCGGGCTCGATCACCGGCGGTGACGTCGGCATCCAGGCCTACAAGGAAACGAACTCGCTGATCATCACGGCGTCGCAGAGCGACTACGCGGCGCTCAGACGAGTGCTCGAAGAGCTCGACATCGCGCCGCGCCAAGTCTTCATCGAGTGCGTGATCATGGAGCTGCAGGTCCAGCGCACGGGAAGGCTCGGGTTCAACTTCCACGGTGGGCTCCAAGATCCGAGCTTCCCCGAGGGACAAGGGTTCTCGGTGCTCGGCTTCGGCGCGACGACCTCTCTCGGGATCGGCACGCCTGCGATGCTCGCCGGCGACACGCTCACGGGCCTCGCGCTCGGCGTCCGCGGCCCGACGGTCACGCCCGTTCCCGGCCTCTCCATCCCGAGCTTCGGCGCGATCCTCACGGCGATCGCCACCAGCTCCGACGTCGACGTGCTCGCCACGCCGCACTTGCTCGCGATGGACAACATCGAAGCCGAGATCACCGTCGGCTCGAACATCCCGCTCCAACAGAACGGCTTCGGCGGTGGCGTCGGCGGCCTCGGTGCGCTCGGCGGTCTCGCCGGTCTCGCCGGTGGTCTCGGGGGTCTCGGTGGCGCAGCGGGCGCGGGTGCGCTCGGTGCCTTGGGCGGTCTCGCGGGCGGTCTCGGCGGCGCGCAGGGCGGTCTCGGCGGCGCGGGCGGCTTCGGTGGCGGCGGTGGCCGTCAGAACGTCGGCACCACCATCCGCATCACGCCGCACATCAACGACGCGGGCGAGATCCGTCTCGAGATCGAGGAAGAGATCTCGGAGGCCGGCGCGCCGCAGGGCTCGCTCGGTGTCGTGCCGATCCAGCAGCGCGTCGCCAAGACGCAGGTGCTCGTGCGCGATCAGCAGACGGTCGTCATCGGTGGCCTGATGCGCGATCGCGTCGCGACCACGGAAGACAAGATCCCGATCCTCGGCGACATCCCCATCATCGGCGCGCTCTTCCGACGCGAGTCGCGTACCACGGAGAAGACGAACCTCCTCCTCTTCCTCACGCCGTACATCATCCGGAGCGCGGAGGACCTGCGCTCGATCTTCGAGCGCAAGATGCGCGAGCGCCAAGAATTCCTCGACCGCTATTTCGTGTTCGGCGACCACGAGTACGAGCCCATCCTCGACTTCTCGAGAACGCGAGGTCTCGTGCTCGAGATCTTCAACGAGCTGAACGCCATCGACGAAGAGCGCGACATGGCGGAGTCGCTCGCCGAGCAGCCCGCGCCAGACCATCACGCTCGCGCCCCGCTCGGCGAGGCCGAGCCCTATGACCCATCGGAGGGAGATCTCATCATCTCACCCGACGGTGAAGAGACGGTGCACGGCACCGTCGTCGATGGCGCAGCGCCACAGCAATAAAGGAGATGCGTGGACACACAGCGCTACGTCGGTGAGATTCTCGTTCGGCGTGGCGCCATCGCCGCGGACCGGCTCGAGGATCTCCTGCGTACGGCGAGCGAGCGCGACGCGTCGCTCCTCGACGTGTTGAGCGCGAACCGCGAGACGGACGGCGCCACCATCGTGCGCGCCCTCGCCGAGGAGGCGGGGATTCCCTTCGTCGACAAGATCCGGAACGAGGACGTCCCGGCGAACCTCATCGAGCGGATTCCCATCAGCTTCGCGCGACAACACCGCTTGCTCGGCCTCCACGAAGATGGCGATCACGGTCCAGTGCACGTAGCGATCGCCAACCCGCTCGACCCGGCGCCGCTCGACGATCTGCGCGCGCTGCTCGGTCGCAAGATCGTGCCCGTCGCGGCGAGCTCAGAAGCCATCGAGGACGCGATCAACCGCGTCTACGAGCGCAAAGACGAGACCGCCCTGGCCGAGGCGCGCGAGGGCGAAGAGGTCGAGGAGCTCCAAGATCTTCTCGACATGACGGACGAGGCGCCCGTCATCCGCTGGGTCAACAACCTCTTCTACACGGCGTCGCAGCAGCGCGCGTCCGACATCCACATCGAGCC
>JAYVCF010000179.1:0-7215 GCA_043750095.1 Deltaproteobacteria bacterium | reverse complement strand
TCGATCGTGTCGCCGTCCGGACCGCGCAGCTCCTGGCCCGCTTCGGCGAGCAGCGGCCCGCCGAGGCGTCGCGCGAGCGGCGTCGGCTCCGCGCGGTCGGTCACCCAGGCGAGCGCGTGGTGGACGAGCAGCGGGAACGACTCGCCACGAACGAGGTCCGTCGCGTCGGTCGCGAAGCCGAACACCACGAGGCGCATGCGCGGTAGCTCGCGCGCGACCGCGATGGCCCGATCTCCACTCCGCAAGAGCACGTCGTCGCCCGACGCCTCGGTGATTGCGCGCGCCGCGTCGAGGTGCACGCTGTCGAAGCGCAGACCCGAGATGACGGGGTGGCTCCCGAGCACGCCCGTGATGTGCGGACTGCGAAGCGTGCTCGCCAGCGCGACCGGGCCGCGATCGATCGGATCGAACACGACCACCGCCGCGTGCTCCGTGCCGGCCGGCAGGGCCGCGTGATCGAGCACCAGCGCGTGATAGCGCGCGAGCGTCGCCGTCGTCTGCGTGGCGAGCGCGGCCGTGCCCATGCGATCGACCTCGAGCCCTGGATGGGCGGTCAGCGCGGCCTCCACGTAGGGATCGCCGTCGGTCACGAGCAGCACGCGCGTGGCCTCGAGCGCGTCCACGATCGCGTACGCGTGATCGTCCACCTCGAGCGCGTCGCTCGATCCGGCGATGCCGAGCGACGTGAGCTCGGCCGAGAGCTCCGCGCGCGCGCTCGAGAACCCTTCCGCCGTGAGCACGCGCTCTTCGTGCCCGCCGAGCTGGATGGTCTCGTCGAGCAGCGGCACGTCGCCGTCGCGCACGACCACGTGCGCATGACCCTCGCGCGATGCGTAGTTCTGGACCGCGATGCGCACCGTGTACTCGCCGACGGCCGTGGGAACACGGCGCGCCGAGAACGAGGCGATGCCGATCGTGTCGGCGGACGTTCCGATCGGAAGCACGACCTGCGTCGTCCGCGTCGCGTGGCGCACCGGATGATCCGTGAGCACCACGATCTGTCCGACCGGTGGACCTCCCTCGGAGCGAGCGAGCACGATCTCGTCGGCGAGGGCCATCGCGGCGTCGAGATCGCTCGGCCCGTCATCGGTGGTGATGGCCGCGAGCGGCACCTCGAGGTCGCTCGCCGCATCGGTCACCGGCAGGAGCACGCTCGCGCGCATGCCCGCGCGCACGATCGCGACCTCGCCCGTGATGGTGGTGCGCTCGGCCCAGCGCCGCACTTCCGCCACCGCGTGATCGATGCGACGCCCGCCGCTGTCCTCGCGCGCGCCCATCGTGCGACCCACGTCGAGCACGACGACCGTAGTCCCTCGCACGCCAGCGCCAAAGCGCGGATCGCCGGCGAGGAACACGATCGCGCACGCGACGAGGAGCGAGAGCAAGAGCGCGATCAACGGAATCCGAATCGAGGCGAGCCACTTCGGCCGACTGGTCTCCAGCGCCTTGAGCCAGAACTCGACGTTCGAGACGATCTGCGGACGCGGCGTGCGGCGCAGCAGATAGAGCAGCACGACCGCGAGGACCGCGCCCGCGATCAACGCGGCGACGAGTCCTGCCGGTAGCGCCGCGAAGCTCATGCGGCTCTCTTTCCTTGCTGCCCCGCAAACGCCTTCTTCAGCATCGCCTCGCCCGAGGCCTCGACCTCGATCTCGACGAAGCGCCCGCCGGCGCGCCGGCACGCGTCGCGGCACTCGATCACGTGCTTGTCGACGATCTTCGTGTACGTCTGGACGAGGTCCTTGCTCATCCGTAGGCGCAGGGTCTGACCGCTCTCGGCGTCGAAAAGCTCGAGCTCCCCATCGAGCTTGGGATGGCGATCCTCTTCGCACGAGAGATGCACGACGCGCAGCTCGTGGCCGAGCGCACCGAGCGTACGGAACGCGGCGGGAAAACCATCCGGCTTCATCAGGTCGCTCACCACCACGACGAGCCCGCGCTTGGGCCATCGCTCGGCGAGCGAGCGCACGGCCTGCGGAAAGTGTGTCTCCCCCCCGGTCGTGCACTCGCTGAGGAAGCGATCGACCTCGGGCAGGTCACCCGCGGTTCGAAGCGGCCGGCTCTCGCGCTCGAGATCGTCGCCGAAGGGAATCACGATCGATCGATCGAAGCGCCGCATGCCGACGTAGGCGAACGCCGCGCCGATCTTCTTGCCAGCCTCGATCTTCGGCGGCTTGCCGCGCGCCATCGACCCCGAGAGATCGAGCAACACGATGATGCGCGCGTCGCGCTCTTCCTCGAACTGACGCAACACGAGCGTCCCGTTCGCAGCGAACTTCTTCCAGTCGATGCGCCGGAAGTCGTCGCCGGGGACGTACGCACGATGATCGGCGAATTCGACGCCGCTCGCGAGCACGGGCGATCGATGTCCACCTTGTCGCGTCGCCGTCGCGCCGGGCTTCACGTGAAGCGCGAGGCGATCGAGCAGGCGCCTCGCCGCGTCGTCGAGGATGCGCATCTCAGCGCTTCTTGCCGGCGGACGCTTCTTTCAGCTGCACCGGCGCGTTCTTCTTGTCCTTCGTGTCGAGCTCGATGAGCGTCTGGCGGATCAGCGTGTCCGTCGTCGCTTCGTCGGCGAGCGCGTCGAAGTTCAAGAGAATGCGGTGACGAAGGCAGGGATACGCCGCCTTCTGCACGTCCTCGATGGCCACGTTCAGGCGGCCCTCGACCAGCGCGAAGAACTTCGCGACCGCGAGGATCGACTGTGCGGCACGCGGAGACGCTCCGGCCTTCACGTAGCGGCGATTGCAGGCGGGCGCGGTCGCGTGATCGGGGTGCGTCGCGAACACCAACCGAACCGCGTAGCGCGAGACGTGATCGGCGACGGGCATCTGACGGATCGTCTTGCCCGCGGCCACGATCGCATCGGCATCGGCGACCTTGCCGACCTCGGCCTCGATGGCGCCGGCGGTGCGCGCGACGATGTTCACCATCTCGTCCTCGGTCGGAAAGCGAACGAGCACCTTCATCAAGAAGCGATCGAGCTGCGCCTCGGGCAGCGGATACGTGCCCTCGTTGTCGATCGGGTTCTGTGTGGCGACGACGAAGAAGGGCGCCGGCAGCTCGTACGTCTCGCTCCCGAGCGAGACCTGGTGCTCTTGCATGGCCTCGAGCAGCGCCGACTGCGTCTTCGGAGACGCGCGGTTGATCTCGTCGGCGAGCACCACGTTCGAGAAGAGCGGACCCTTCTGGAGCGTCATGAGCGGGCGCCCATCGGTGCCGACCTGCACCACGTACGTTCCCAGGATGTCCGACGGCATCAGGTCCGGCGTGAACTGAATGCGCGCGAACTTGAGGTGCACGACGTCGGCGAGCGTGCGCGCGAGCAGCGTCTTACCGACGCCGGGCACGCCTTCCATCAGCACGTGTCCGCCGAGCAGGAGCCCTGCTGTCACGCACTGCACGGTCTCTTCCTGACCGACGACACGCTCGCCGACCTTGGCCGCGATGCGCTGGCAGAGCGCGCGCACGTGCTCGAACGGGTTCAGCACGTGGACTTGCTGCTTGAGTGTCTCGACCATCGTGGTTGTCCTCGCTCGCGTTCTTGTGCTTCAGGCTCTTCAGTGCGTCCCGGAGCCCGTGGGTTCCGGCGCGTGAGCACGCTGCTGCTCGAGCGCGAGGAGATATCGACGTACGTAAGCACGGAGCGATCCGGGAACGTCGGCGCCGCGCGTGACATGACCGCCCTGCGCGCCCGAGCCCGAGACCGCGCCGCTGCCCGTGCCGGGATCGCCGCCGGAAATGCCGTCCATGTGCATGCCCATGTGGCCCGTGTCGTGACCGCCGCCCGGAAGCAGGCCCATGGGATCGATGTCCGCACCGGTGGCGGAGGTCTGTCCTGGCTGTGTACCTGGGTCCACGTCGGCCGCCTGCGCGGACTCGATCGCGTGACGCGCGGCCGAGGACGGATCGCCAGCGGCACCGGTGCCCCAGCCCTCGGACGGTGAAGTCTGCGGCCCGCCGCCCTGACTCACGCCATTCCCTTCGCCTTGGCCTTGACCCTCGCCTTGGCCCTGGCTTTCGCCCTCGCCTTGACCCTGACCTTCGCCCTGACCCTGACCTTCGCCTTGGCCCTGGCCTTCGCCCTCGCCTTGACCCTGACCTTCGCCTTGGCCCTGGCCTTCGCCCTCGCCTTGACCCTGACCTTCGCCCTGACCCTGACGTTCGCCCTCGCCCTGACCTTCGCCTTGTCCCTCGCCTTGACCCTGACCTTCGTCCTCGCCCTGACCTTCGCCGGACGGATCGCCAGAGCGCGAGCCGGACCGTGAGCCCGAGCGCGCGCCGCTCGACTCCGAGCCCGACTCCGAGCCCGACTCCGAGCCCGACTCCGAGCCCGACTCCGAGCCCGACTCCGACCCCGATTCCGACCCCGATTCCGAGCCCGACTCCGAGCCCGACTCCGAGCCCGACTCCGACCCACTCTGATCACCGCTCCGCGGATCGCCGGACTGGTCACCGCTCTGCGGATCGCCGGACTGGTCACCGCTCTGCGGATCGCCGGCTTGGTCTGCGCTCTGCGGATCGCCGGCTTGGTCTGCGCTCGCGAGCTGCTCGCGCGCATCCTGGGTCGCGCGATCTGCGACATCGTCGTGCAGCTGATCGAGCGCCTGACGTGCGTCGGCAAGGTCCTGCGTTTCGCGACCACCTTCTTGTCGCAGCGACTGACGCGCGTCCTCGATCGCCTGATCCATCGCCTGTCGATCACCCTGCGCGCGCGCCTCGCTCGCGCGATCGAGTGCGGCCGCCGTCTGCGGCGCTTGCTCGCGCACGGCCTCGGCCGCCTGGTCGAGCCCCTGGCCTACCTGCTCGCTGGGCGTGCTGCTGTCTTGGTCGGTGGGATGGAGCGCCGCGAGATCCTGATCGAGCCGCGCCATCGAGTCGACGAGGTCTCGTCCGCCGTCTTGCCGACTGGTGTCCTCGCTGTCGTCCGTCGTCTGATCGCCACGCTCGGCGCGCTCCTCGGCCCAGCCGTGCTCCTGCTCCGCCAGCTCGAGGGCATCGCGTTGCGCCTGCTGAGCCTCCGCCTGAAGCCGAGCCGCTTCGTCGCTCCGCGCGGGATCCTGCGCAGCCTCGCGCCAACGATCGAGCGCGTCCTGGGCTTGGTCCCACTGCTCGCGCAGCTCTTCCGACGCGTACGGCGGCGGCTCTCCGGTCACGCTCGTCGGCGCCTCGCCGAGCTCGTCGCTGCTGTCGCTGGTGCTCCCGTCGTCCTCGCTGCCCGGCGGTGGGCGGCCGGTCGCTCGCTCGATCGCCTCGGCGGCGCGTCGGAACGCCTCCGCGCGCTGCTCTTGGGTCGCCTCGCGCGCGCGCTCGAGCTCGTGCTCGAGGCGATTGATCTGCGAGTCGAGGCGCCGCTCGGGATCTTCCGCCATCGCGCGACGCAGCGCCTCCGCCTCTTGCGCGATCTGATCCGCGCTGCGCGTCTCTTCTTCTTCGCCCATCGCCTGGCGCATCGCCTCACGGATCGCCGGCCACGCCATCGCGAACGGCAGCACCAACGCGGCGCTGACCGCGAGCGCACCGAGCCACTGTGGCGAGCGCAAGAGAGGGCGCGGAATCTCGGGCTGCGTCTCGAGCGCATCCAGCACGCTCGCCGCCTGCCGCATCTGCAGGCGCTGGAACGGCGACGGATCCTCGACGCGCGCGAACTGCACTGCGCTCGCAAAACGATCTTTGCCATCGACGAGCCGATCGAGAATCCGCGCCGCATCGAGCTCGCCCAGCCAGCGACGTCGCAGCTGAACGATCGCGCCCACGCCGCCGACACCGATCGCCACCAGCACCGCGGGCATCGACGAGACGTGCGCGATGTCGCTCGCGACGATGAGCGGAAGACCCACCGCGCCCGCGATCGCCGCGCCGGAGAGAACGCCGTCGAACACGACCCAGCGATGGACGCTCGAGCGAATGCGCCCGAGCGCGCTCGTGATCACGGGCGCGAGGAGCGTCGTAGGCGTCTCGGCCTGCTTCTCCTCGCCCGGCTCCGCGCCAGGATCGCTCTCTTCGGTCTGCTCGCTCACGCTCTACTGCCCCTACAGACGATCGACCCGAGAAATGGTTCCCGCTTGCGCGCCGAATGAATGGATCGCGAACGATTCCCGCGAGATCCTACGTCGGAACAACGGAAAAGCCCCCGGGAACCTTCCCGGGGGTCTTCGCCTGTTCAGGTCCGCTCCGAATTTCAGGTCACTGCGCCGAGCTCGACTCGAGGATGAAGGGGTACGTCACGACCGTGGGGCTCGCCGACGTGGGGAACTGCCAGCGGCGAGCCGCCTGCGCGACGCACGTGTCCACACCGCTCATGCCCTGCGCGTTGCTCGCCGCGACGTGCCCGTCCTGCGCGATCTGGAAGCCCACCGTGACGCGACCCTCGAGGCCGGGACGACCGATGAGCGCCTGCTCGTAGCAGAAGCGAACTTCGGGACGGTGGCGAGCGATGACCGAGCGAATCTGCTCGCGGGTGAGGCCACCAACCGTGCGGCACTCGGGGTCCGAGGGCGAGCAGCTCGGACGAACCGTCGGCGTCGTCTCGTGCGGATCGCGCGTGGTGAGCTCCGGGCCATCGCCCACCTCCGGGCCGTGCGTGTCGAGGCCGTGCTGGTCGATCGTTCCGTCGGTGCAGTGATCACCGGTACACGTGCCGTGACCCGCCGTCATGTGAATGCCACCGGGGTCCTCGCCGGGGACGCCACCAGGGATCGCCGCATCGCCGGGGCCACCGGGGCCCGTGGTGAGCGCGGGGTTGCCCGCGTCGTAGGGCGAGGGGTCGCCGTCCATGTCGGCGAACGCGCGCGCGAGGACTTCGAACGAGCCGAACTGGCTGACCGTCGCGGCCGTGAGCGCCGGCTGCGTGGAGCGCACCGCGCGAACGTGCGCGTGGCCCGGACCACCCGAGACCGCGGGGGTCGGCGTCTCGCCACCACCGGCCGACGACGGCGCAGACGAGGTGCCGCTCTGGCTGTCGCCACCCGTCGGAACCGCCGGCGGCGTGACGAGCTGCTCGGCGTCGAGGTGAACCTGGATGTAGCGCATCTGCTCGCCGTTGAGATCGCTCGAGAGCGCGCTCGCATCCGGCGGCATGAAGAAGAACGTCGCGAGGATCGCCACGTGGAACGCGAGCGCCGCACCGATCCAGCGAAGACCGTTGAGGTCGAAGATCGGGCCCGCGAACTTCTCCTTCTCCTTCTGCACGGGGCGCACGAAGAAGCTCATGTC
>JAYVCF010000178.1:0-5355 GCA_043750095.1 Deltaproteobacteria bacterium | reverse complement strand
AAGGGTGACCTCGCCCGCGGCTCGCGCTTCGTGGACGCGCTGCGGATTCCGCGCATCGCTCCGAGCCTCGGGGGCGTGGAGTCGCTCGTCGAGCAGCCTGCGCTGATGAGCTATTTCGAGCTGTCGACGGACGAACGAGAGGCCATCGGCATGACGGACGACCTCGTTCGCTACGCGGTCGGGCTCGAGGACCCGGACGAGCTCGTCGCCGACGTCCTGCGGGCGCTCGAAGTGGGATGATCGCCGCTTGGCGCCTCCTGCGGTCGGGATGAATCGTCGCTGGATCCTGCGTTTTGCCGCGTCTATGCTGCGCCGCCCGATTGGGGGCGGCCGTCAGCCAGGCGGCAGCGACGTGTGAGATGAGCGAAGACGTTTTGGAAGACGCCGCGAAGACGGAGCCGGAGACGGCGGCTGAGCCCGCTCCGATCGAGGCGGCGCCCGCCGATCCGGCCCCGGCTAGCGCGGTCGCCGATCCGGCCCCTGCGGATCCGGCTCCCGTGGCCGCCGCGGATACGCCCGAGAAGAAGAGCGCGAAGAAGCGCCCCGCCGACGAATCGGCTCCCGCTCCCGCTCGTCGCGCGGTCCGCTGGCAGGGCTGGCTGCTGATGGTCCTGAGCCTGACGGCGCTCTTCATGCTGATGGCGTTCCACGAGCAGCTGCCACGCGGGCCGCTCTGGGGCATCGGGCTGACGCTGCTGGCGACCCTCGGGTTCGCCGACGTGATGGGCCTCTTGCGCGCGTCGTCGCTCTCCGAGGCCGATCGAGCGACGGCGATCGACTGGCGCGCGACCTGGCTCGGGCCCATCGACAAGGAGCCCTTCGTTCTCGCGCCGGTCGTCACGATCCCTGTCGCGCTGCTGGTCGCCGTCGTCGGTGCCCTTCAGCCGAACTGGAGCTGGCTGCCGCCGATCTTGATCCTCGCGCTCGCGATCCTCGCGCCCGCGGCGATGCGCCGCCCTTCGCTGCTCGTGTTCGTCGTGGGCTCGGGGATCGTCCTGCCGATGCTCGGCGCGTACGGGCTCTGGGATCCCTGGGAGACGCACTACGGCGAGGTCGCCCGCGAGATGCTCTCGCGCGACGACTGGATCAGCCTCTGGTGGGCTCACGAAGAGTGGTTCTTCAGCAAGCCCATCTTCATCTTCTGGATCGAAGCCCTCTCGATGGGCGCGCTCGGGGTGAACTTCCATCCGGACGGGATGCTCGCGCCCGTCCACGGGCTCTCGCCGCATCCGGAGTGGGCGGTGCGCTTCCCGCACTACATGCTCACGCTGGGCGCGCTGATCGCGATCTACACGCTGATCTCACGCGTGTACGGCAAGCGGGCGGGCGCGCTGGCGGCGATCGTGGTGGCGACGCTGCCGCATTTCTTCCTGCTCTCGCATCAAGCGATCACCGACATGCCCTTCGTCAGCACGATGACGATGGCGATGTGCATGTTCGGGCTCGCGGTCGCCGAGAGCGGTCAGCGCGAGGTGCGCGTCTATCGCTTCGGCCCGTTCGCGATCTCGGCGCGCACGCTGGTGCTCGGCGCGCTCTTCGCGGTCGCCGTCCCGCAGATGCTCTATCTCGCGTCGCGCAACGTCACGCTGGTGACGGGCGGCTTCACCTGGCACCACGACTCGTTCTTGTTCGGCTCGGGCGGAGGCAACGCCGGCAATCCCGGGAACCCGCCGCCGCGCACGGTCGAGCCGTTCCTCCAGGGCCTCGGCGCTGAGCCGCTGAGCCAGGCGCTCTACTGGTTCGCGGGCCTCTTCGTGATCCTCTGGGCGTACCGAAAAGAGAAGCGCGCGCAGTCGCTCGCGATGCTCGCGTTCTACATCTTCTGCGCGTTCGCGTTCATGGCCAAGGGCCTGCTCGGGTTCTGTCTGCCGGGCCTCGTCGCGCTCCTGTTCCTCGTCGCGGGTCGGCGCTGGGACTTCTTGCTCGAGGGGCGGCTGCGCATCGCGCTCGGCTCGCTCGTGGTGCTCGTCGTCGGCGCGCCCTGGTACGTCGCGATGTTCATCCGCCACGGCAACGCGTTCACCGATCGTCTGCTGATCCACGATCACATCAACCGACTCACGGCCGGCGTGCACGGCGACAACGCGAGCATCGAGTACTTCTTCGAGCAGCTCGGCTACGGCATGTTCCCGTGGATCGCGCTCGCGCCGCTCGCCATCGCCGCCTGGATTCGCTTCGGCACGCGCAAGCGCGGGGAGGCCGGGGCGGATCCCGTCGCGGACGCGCAGCGCGACGTGATGATGGTGATCGGCTTCTGGGGCACGAGCGCCTTCGTGCTCTTCTCGGCGATGACCACGAAGTTCCATCACTACATCTTCCCGGCGGTTCCCGCGGCGGGAATTCTGATCGGCATCGCGCTCGACCCGCTGCTCGGAAAAGATCCGGCCGAGCTCGGCAGGCGCGTGCTCGGCACGCTGGCGGCCGTCGTCGCGCCCGTGCTCGTGATCCTCGGCGTCGCGGGCTGGTACGGCGATCCGCGCGGGCTCACGCCCATCGACGTCGAGACGCCAGGCGACTGGGTGCTCGCGCATCCATGGCCAACCTCCACGATCGGGCCGCTGATCCTCGCGGGCTTCGCGCTCGCGGGGATGGCGTGGTGGGTGCTTCGTCCGACGGAGAAGCAGGACCACACGTCGAAAGAGGGTTGGCTCGCCAGCACGGCGCTCTTCGTCGCGCCCGCGCTGCTCGCGCTCATCGGACGCGACCTCGCGTGGTCCACGGAGTCGCATCCCTGGGGCATGGAGCGGCTCATCCACCTCTTCGTCTACAACTACCAGCGGCCTTGGCCGCCGCACTTCGACTACCGGCCGATCCTGACCGGCTTCGCCATCGTCTCGAGCGTCACCATCGCGCTCGCCGCGATCCGCGAGCTGCGTCCCGTGATGATCCGCGCGTTCCTCGGCACCGCGCTCGCGCTCGCCGTGTGGAGCCTCGACTTCTATCTCGTGGACCTCGCGCCACACTGGGGTCAGCGCGAGATCATCGAGGCCTACTACGAAGCGCGTCAGCCCGGTGAGCACCTCATCGCCTGGCAGATGAACTGGAAGGGCGAGAACTTCTACTCGGGCAACGGCGTGTTCACCTTCGTGGATCTCGACACGCGGCCGCTCACCGACTGGGCGTCGCACCACCCAGGCGAGCGTGTGTTCTTCGTTCTCGAGCACTCGCGCGTGGGGAGCTTGCGCAGCACCTTGCACGGCGCGGAGGTCACGGTCCTGACGACGGAGCTCGTCGACAACAAGTTCGGCGTGGTGATGGCGCAGCTTCCCGGCACGCCTCTATCTCCTACCGTCCCGCCGCCCGACCGATGAGGCTCAAGCGACGCGACCTGCTCGGAGGCGCGCTCGCCCTGGCTGCGCTGCCCTCGCTCGTCGCCGCGCAGGCCGAGGAGATCCCGGAGCACAACCGAGCGTCGCTGACGGAGCCGCCGCCGCGTCCGCCGATCGGCCTCGCGGCGTCGCGCGCCCAGACGTTGCTCGACGCGATCGTCCACGACGACCCGGCGCGTGCCGACGACTTCTTTCTGTCGCGCGATGCGTTTCGCCTCATCAAGGCCGTGCCGAATCCCGATCCGCTCTGGGAGCGCCTGCACAGCGCGTACGTGCACGACATCCACACGCTTCATGCTTCGACGCGCGATCTGGACGCCGCGCAGTTCGCACAGCTGCGCTTCACGGGTCGCCGTGGCTGGGTCGCGGTGCGCGAAGAAGCGAATCGCCTTCCCTACTGGGCGCAGCGGCACTCGTTCCTCGACTATCGGGTGGGCGGCGAAGACCGCCACATCGAGGTCCGCACGATGATCACGTGGGACGACCAGTGGTTCATCACGCACCTCTCCGAGTTCCATCACTGACGACGTGTCAACGCCTTCAGTGCGCCCCCGGCATGAGTGATGCGCGTGGCACCCCCTCCAGATCGAGCGCGATGCCGCGCCGGCGCGCGCGGGATTCGAAGTCGCGCAGCGCCTCGCGTACGTCTTCGGACACGAAGTCGGCGCGCCCCTTCGCCACCACAATTCGCCGCGTTCCGGCCGGAGCGCCGTTGAGCGCCTCGAGCAACTGCGCCTTGTGAAAAAAGTACGCGTCCTTGCTGAACGAGATCTTTCGGATGTCGCCTCGGTCTTCGACGACGAGAAAATGGCGCATCGATTCGCGAAGCGTGAAGCCGATGCCGACCACCAGCCCGACCACGATGCCGATCAAGAGATCGCTGAGTAGGATCGCCGCAATCGTGACGAAGTAGGGTACGAAGATGCGCGCGCCGCGCTTCCACATCGCCACGAAGGCGCGTGGGTTGGCGAGCTCGATCCCCGTTACGACGAGGATCGTCGCCAATGCCGCAAGCGGCACGAGGCGAAGCGTCGAAGCCAGAAACAGCACCGAGACCAAGAGGAGCACGCCGTGTACGAACGCCGCTGCGCGTGTCTTGGCGCCTGCGCTGAGGTTCGCACTGCTCCGCACGATCACGCTCGTCACGGGCAACCCACCGAGCGCGCCCGAGAGCAGGTTCGCCGCGCCTTGTGCCAAGAGCTCGCGGTTGGGGTCGGAGTAGCGCTTCTCGGGATCGATGCGATCGACGGCCTCCAGCGAGAGCAAGGACTCGAGCGATGCCACGACGGCGAGCACCAGGCCCATGCGCCACGTCGAAGGGTCGCCGAAGGGCGCGAGCGTGACAAACGAGAGCGCGCCGATGGCGTCGAGCGGGATGTCCACGCGATGCCGCGCATCGAGCGCGAGTGCCGGAAGCCAAGCGCCGTAGGTGAACGCGAGCGCCGTTCCGGCGACGACCACGACGAGCGGAGCCGGTAGCCACGGCACGTTCCTCCACGCGGTGCGGCGGTGAGCCACGAGGACCAGCAGCGCGACCAGGCTGATCACCACCGCGCCGGGCTCGATGGCTCCGAGCGCATGCGCGAGCAGCGAGAACGTGTTGCCCTCGCCATCGACGAGAAACGCATCGCTCTCGAACGCCTCGTGATCGTAGCCGAGGGCATGGGGGAGCTGCTTGAGCACCAGCATCACGCCGATCGCCGTGAGCATGCCGCGGATGACCGTCGAGGGCACGAACGCGGCCAACGCGCCGGCGCGCGCCACGCCGAGGAGTAGCTGAAACACGCCAGCCACCATGGTGGCCGCGCACACCGTAGCGAATCCGTGTTGCGATGCGCCCGTCGCCACGATCGCGGCCAAACCCGCGGCGGGCCCACTCACCGAGAGCGACGATCGGCTGATGAGCGGGACGACCAGTCCGCCGATGCAACCCGCGATGAGGCCCGACGCGAGCGGCGCCCCCGACGCGAGGGCCACACCCAGGCAGAGTGGAAGCGCGATGAGAAATACGACCAGGCCCGCGGGC
>JAYVCF010000177.1:0-6561 GCA_043750095.1 Deltaproteobacteria bacterium | reverse complement strand
GGCACGCTGATGTTCGACGGCTGCATGCAGACGATGAGCGTCTACCTCGCGGCGATGGGCGTGACCGTCGAGCGCGACGGCTGGCGCTTCGAGCCGATCACCGGCGAGACCTACAAGCTCCTCTGCCGCGGGCAGGTGACGCCGAAGAGCAAGGAGCTCGTCTACGAGATCTTCGTCGAGGAATTCCACGACGGTCCCGTGCCCATCCTCTACGCCGATCTGCTCTGCACGGTCGACGGCCTCGGAGCCTTCCATGCGCGCCGCATGGGCATCCGCCTCGTCCCCGACTGGCCCATGGACTCTATTTCCGGCGGAGGCAGCACCCGCCTGATCGCGGCCGACGCGCCGGTCGTCTCGCCGGGAAGCGAGCCGCTCGAGCTCGCCCAGAACCGTCCGGGCACCGTCATCGCCCGCGCGCCCAACGGCCCGAGCGAAGGCTTCCCGTTCGACTACGCCTCGCTCGTCGCGTGCGCGTGGGGACGGCCCAGCGCGGCGTTCGGCAAGATCTACGAGCGCTTCGACACCCCGCGGAAGGTCGCGCGCCTCCCCGGGCCGCCCTACCACTTCATGAGCCGCATCGCGGACGTGCAGGGCCCGATGGGCGAGGCAAAGGCGGGCGCGAGCGTCGTCGTCGACTACGACGTCCCGAAGGACGCCTGGTACTTCGCGGAGAACGGTCATCCCACGATGCCGTACTGCGTGCTGATGGAGGCCGCGCTCCAGCCCTGCGGCTGGCTCGCGAGCTACGTCGGCTGCGCGCTCATCCGCGACGAGGACCTTCTCTTCCGCAACCTCGACGGCAAGGCCACGATCCACGCCGAGGTGCTCCCGACGTCAGGCGTGCTGAAGACGACGAGCAAGCTCAAGAGCGTGTCGCTGGCCGGCTCGATGATCATCGTGGGCTTCGACGTGTCGTGCACATTGCCGGAGCGCGGCGACGAGCTGGTGTACTCGCTCGACACCGTGTTCGGGTTCTTCCCGCTCTCCGCGTTCGACAACCAGGCCGGACTACCCATCAACGACGCACAGAAGGCGCTCCACGGCGCCCCAAACAAGAACGAGATCGATCTGATCTCGCGCCCGGCGAAATTCTGCGCGGGCACGGCGCGGCTCGCGACGCGGTTCCTCTTGATGCTGGATCGCATCGTCCACTTCGACGCGACGGGCGGCGCGGCCGGTCTCGGTGCGGCGCGCGCAGAGAAGACGGTCGACCGCGACGAGTGGTTCTTCAAGGCGCACTTCTTCCAAGATCCGGTGCAGCCCGGCTCGCTCGGCGTGGAAGCGATGTGCCAGCTGCTCCAGCTCACGATGCTGGAGAAGGGCTTGGCCGAGGGCCTCGCGTCGCCGCGCTTCGAGGCCGTCGCGCGCGGCATGAAGCACGTCTGGAAGTACCGCGGCCAGGTGGTGCCTGCGAACAAGATCATCGGCTGCTCGCTCGAGATCACCAAGATCGAGAAGGAGGCAGGCGGCGGCGTGCTCGCGGTCGCCGACGCATCGCTCTGGGTCGACGGAAAGAGAATCTACGACGCGCAGGGCATCGCGATGCGCATCGTCTCGGGCGATGGGACGGAGCCCGATGAGCACGAGCAAGCGCGACGTGATGGACGGGGCGCGTCGCACTCGCACTCGCACTCGCTCTCGCCCTCGCTCTCGCACTCGCACTCGCCGTCGGAAGAAACGCTCGACCCTACGCGCGAGCCCTGGCTCGCCGATCACTGCCCCACCTGGGTCATCCCCGCTCTGCCAGCGATGTCGATGCTCGATCGGATCGTCGCTGCGGCCGAGGCGCATGCGGGCAAGCCCATCGCGGCCGTCGAGCACATGCAGATCCTTCGCTGGATCACCCTCGAACAGCCGACGCGCATCCGCGCGCGTGTCGAGCCGGCCGACGACGCTTGGCACCTCTCGGTGACGCTCGAGGTGTTCCGCCATGCGAAGGACGCGCGGCTCTCGCGCTTCGAGACCGCGGCCGAGGCGCTCGTTCTTCTCGGTGACGTCGGCGGACCTCCTCCGATCCCACCGGCGCTGACGAATCCGAGCGACGGAGGCGATCCCTACGCCGAGGGCCGGCTCTTCCACGGTCCGCGATTCCGTCTGCTTCGATCGCTCACCGTCGGCGACGCGGGCTCCACGGCGATCCTCGACGCGACCGGCACGGACGCGCCGCGAGGGCACATGCACCAGGTGCTGCTCGATGCATGCACGCACGGGATTCCGCACGATGGCCTGCACGCATGGTCGGCGACGCTCGCCGCGGACCGCGCCGCGTATCCGTTCCGCATCGAGCACGCGCGCTTCTTCGGCACGGCGCCGCTCGCTCGCGTTCGCGTGGAGGCGCGCTTGATGGAGGCCGCGTTCGATCGCGCGCGCATCTCACTCACGGCCATCGACGAGCCGGCCGGCCGCGTCTGGATGTCGCTCGAGCTGATCGAGGTGCTGCTCCCCAAGGGCCCGATCGGGCTCGCAGCTCCGAAAGATCGCGAAGCGTTCCTGCGCGATCGTCGGTTCGTGCCCGGCGTCGGTCTCTCGCACACGACGCCCGAAGAGTCGTCGCTCTCGCTCGCCGATCTCGTGGCGTCGAACTGGCTGCCCGGCACGGTGCAGAAGGTCTACGGCGCCACCGACGTGACCGACTCGAGCGAGCTCGCGTTCCGTGCGCTCGTGAAAGATCACGTAGGCCAGGCGACCGCGACGCACCCGAGCGAGGTGGACGTCACGGGATCACCCGCGGCGTGGAAGGCGCGCAGCACGCACGAGCCGCTCGCGCTCTTCGCGGGCAGCGCGTCGACGCACGCCCAAGGCCTCTCGCTCTCGACCGGAGTCGTCCGCGGCGCGGACGCGACACAATTGCGTCGGCCCGGCGAGCCGGGCACTCCTGTCGAGCTCCGCGCGGGCACGTCGCTCGATCTCGCCCCCGTGCGCGACTTCTGGCGCACGTTCCTCGGGACCGGTCCCTGGCCGGGCGAAGACCTCTACTTCTCGCTCATCGAGCGCTTCGTGCGCCGCGTGCGCGTGGAAGACCCCGCCGCGCTCGCGAAGGTGCGCGGCAAGAGCGTCCTGTTCCTCGCCAACCACCAGGTCGGCATCGAGTCGCTGCTCTTCGGCATCACGGCCTCGGCGCTCACCGGCACGAGCACGCTCACGCTCGCCAAGAAAGAGCACAAGGAGACCTGGCTCGGCAAGCTCATCCTCCATGGCTTCGCGTATCCGGGCCTGCGCGACCCGCGCGTCATCGCGTACTTCGATCGCGAAGACCCGGCGTCATTGCCCGCGATCCTGCGAGACCTCGCCGCGATGATGCGGACCGACGGAAAGAACGTGATGATCCACGTGGAGGGCACGCGCTCGCTCTCGTGCGCGAAGCCCATCACCAAGATGAGCGGCGTGTTCATCGACATGGCGCTCACGCTCGGCGTGCCCATCGTTCCCGTGCGATTCGTCGGCGGCCTCCCGCGCGCCGAGCTCACCGATCGCCTCGAGTATCCGTTCGCGATGGGTCGTCAGGACTATTACCTCGGCGCGCCGATCGACCCCGAGACGCTGAGCAAGCTCCCGTACAAGGACCGCACCGATCACGTGCTCGCGCGCATCAACGCGCTCGGGCCCGGGCACGAGACGGAGATGCCCTTCGACGCGGACGCCGAGCTCCAGGGACGGATCGCGATGCGCGTGGCGGAGAGCGACGCGCTGCCTTCGTTCGCGGCGATCCGCGCGGTGCTCGAAGCGCGCGGCGCGAGCGACCCGATGATGCAGAAGCTCGTGGAGAGCGCGCGCACCGGCTCGCCGCTCGTGCTCGACGGGAGCCCCGAGAGCGCGTGGCTCGCCAAGATCGCGGAGTGGCTCTTCGGTCCCCGCGGGCCCGCGATCACGCGCGGATGAACATCGCGCGTGCGACACTTCACGCGTGACGCCTCGGCTCTCGCCTGGAACGCGGATCGCCTTCTTGGTGGCTCTCGTCGTCGCCCTGGCGGCCATCGGCCACTTCTCGGGGATCGCGTCGTCGCTCACGCGCGAGCGCGTCACCGAGATCGCCACGTCTTCTGGCGTGCTCGGGGTCGCGGTCTACCTCGTGCTCTTCGCCGTCGCCGAGATCATGCAGCTGCCGGGCGCCGTGTTCGTCATCGCCGCGATCGCGGCGTATGGGCCCTGGCTGGGCACGCTGGTCGCGTACCTCGGGATGAACCTCGCGTCCGTCGCCGTGTTCTTCTTCGGTCGCTTCGTCGCAGGCCGAGCGCTGACGGAGGTCACGCACCCGCGCGTGAAAGCGCTGGTGCAAGAGGTCGAGCGAGCGCCCATTCGGACCACCGTCATCGCGCGCGGCGTGTTCTTCGTTCTGCCGGGCATCGGCTACGCGCTCGCGCTCTCGTCGATTCGCGCGCGTGACTACGTGATCGGCTCGGCCATCGGGCTCCTCGTGCCCTCGCTGCTCGCGGCCCTGCTCGGCGAGTGGGCGCTCTCGCTCTTGTCTCGCGCTTGAACGTCAGTGCGCGACGGCGATGCAGGGCGAGGTCTCTGCGATCGTTCCGTCGGGTAGCGTCGTGGTGACCGCGGCGCCGTTCGAGCCACCCACGAACTCCTGCGGACCATCGACGTACGCGAGCATCGTGCACATCTCGTCGGTGCGATGCAGGCCCCAGCCGACCGCCGTGTCGCCCGGGTTCTGGTACGTGCACGCGAGGCGCAGGCCCGTCGCGCCCGTGAGATCGAAGGGCGTCGCGAGCGCGCTCCCGAGCGGGTCGCCGATCCCCGTGCTGGTGCCGTAGATCAGGGCTCCGTCGCTCGGCCCGCCGACGACGAAGAGCTGAAAGCCCGTCGCGAGGCCGTGATAGTGCGGCAGCACGTAGTGGATGTGGTTGTCGAGGCGGTGCGCGCGCGTGACGACCGCGAGGTTGCACGACATGTCCGTCGTCGTGGTCGCGCGTGGCGCGAGCGCGATGTTCCGATCGTCGAGCGCGAGCCCGTGAAGGAGCGTCGTGACGTCGGTGGACGCGAGCCCGTGCACGGTGAACGTGATCGCGCTCGAGACGGGATCCGGGGTCAGGTTGAAGACGTGGATCGATCCGATGATGCGCGCGTGCGGCGTGATGACGTAGGCCGCGCCCGGCTGGAAGCTCTGGACCTCGTGCATGGCCTGCGTCGACTGCGCGAAGAACACGCCGCCGCCGTGAAGCCCCGCGTCGAGCTCGTTGAACATGCGATCCCAGCAGGGGAACGTGCCGTCGGGCCCCGCGTACTGCGCCTCGGGGACCCACATCCAGTTCGAGTGATGCCAGCCCGGGCCGGCATCCATCGTCACCGAGTCGACGTAGATCGGATCGTCGTTCTGGAGTGTCCACGCCTGACAGAGATCGAGGCGCTCGGCGCCCGCCGGCAGATCGATGGGCGGAAACGCATGCACGAGGTTCGCCTCGGGGGCCGCGACCAGCGTCAGCCCCGCATCGGCGCGCGGGCCCGTGTCGGGGCGCGTCGCTGCGTCATCGGCCGCTGCCGCGTCAGGCGCCTCCGCGGGAGCGCGCGAGCACGCCGCGAGCAATCCGCACAGCACCGCGATCGACATCCCTCGCATCACGCCTGATTTTCACCTGTCCGGGCCTCGCCGTCGAGTGCACCGTTCGGTCTGCCCTTCGGCTACCTTCGCCGCGTGGAACCACGCGCACGCGAGCCCTTCACCGCTCTCGACTGGATCGCCGTCGTTTTCACCGTCTTTCTGTCGCTGGTGGTCGTCGCGCTCGCGCCGATCGGAGCGACCTTCCGCGCCATGTACGCCGACTTCGGCAGCGAGACGCTCCCGCTGCTCACGCAGTTCACGACCTCGATGTTCGGCCCACCTTCGCTCGCGCTCGTTCCCTCGGTCGTCCTCGGCGTCGGTCTCCGCGCAACCCGGATCGGCGCGCGCCGCGCAGGGGTCGTCGCCGCGTTCGTCCTGGCGCTCGTCGCGTTCGCGGTCTGCTACGTGGGCGACTACCTACCGGTCTGGCAGGTCGCCGACGCCGTCCGCGAGTGAGCCGAACTTCCACGCGTTGCGGCGCGAAGCGCCGTGCGTACGTGGTCTGTAGGTGAGCGCGCGGCAACGTGTTGCGCCTCGCCGAGGAGAAGCTCGCCATGGCCATCTGGGCACTGATCGCCGATCGAAGCCAAGCACGGTTCCTCTCGACGCGAGGGCGGGGCAAGGGCTTCGAGCTCGTCGAGAACATCGAGCACCCGAGCGGCCGCCTGCGCGAGCACGACCTCGACGCCGACAAGCGCGGACGCACGGGAGACAGCGGACGCAGCGGCGGCGCGCACGCCACCGAGAGCGAGGTCTCGGCCACGGAGGAGCTCGCGATTCGCTTCGCGCACACGCTCGCGGAGCGCCTCCGTCACGCGCACGACGAGCATCGCTTCGAGCACCTCATCCTCGCGGCCGAGCCGCGCTTCCTCGGCCACCTTCGAAAGGCGCTCGACGCCAACACGCGGCGCACCGTCACGTTCGAGCTCCACAAGCACCTGCTCGGGATGGGCGACCGTGACATCGCCGCGCAGCTGGACCCGCACGTTCCGCTTTGAACGGCCACGGTGGGG
>JAYVCF010000176.1:0-9338 GCA_043750095.1 Deltaproteobacteria bacterium | reverse complement strand
GGCGAAGGTCTGGTGTGCAACTTCCAGGGACAGGGCCGGCTGTGGATCTCGACGCGCAACTCGTCGAGCCTCGTCAGCTTCCTGAACCCGTACCGAGCGATTCAGCGCAAGTCGAACTGATCGTCGCGTCTTCGACGCCTCCGGCCGAGATCATCCGGCTCGACGCTCTCGCGTCGTGGAGGCGAGTGCTTCTCGGAGCGCTCGCCTTTTTCATCGGCCTCCTTCCGTGCGCGACGCGCGCTCAGGACGACGGCGGTCCGATCTCGCGCGTGCGAACGATCGCGCGCGTGATCGCCTCGGCGGGCGTGCATGGGCATCTGCTCGATCCGGTCTGCGATGACGAGACCACGCTCGCGCCCGCGGACGAGGGCATGTTCACGTACGCCATCGTGCGAAGTGCGCGCGAGCCCGATCATCCCATGGTGTTGGACGCTGGTGGTCTACTCGCGCCCAACGGGGTGCTGCGCTTCGCCGCCGAGCGGAACCCCGGCGCGCTCGCCGAGATGGTGCGCGGGCTCGGCTATCGCGCGCTCGCGTTCGGCGAGGGCGAGCTCGGCGCACCGCGCGAGGACATGATCGACCTCGCGCGCGAGCTGCGCGCACGACGCATCCCGATGATCGCGTCGAACCTGCGCTGTCACGGCGAGGCGAGCCGGCTCTGCGATCAGATCGTGGATGCGAGCGACGGGATCTCGATGCACACAGCGCTGGGCGCGCGCATCGCGGTCATGGCGTTCCTCCGCGAGAACGCGCTCGGCCACGTGGCGCCGGAGCTCGCGACCGGGCTCTCCCTCGATCCCCTCGAGACGGCGGTCGAGCACGACGTGCGTGTGGCGCGGCGCCATGGTGCCGACGTCGTCGTCGTGGTGCTCGCGCTCTCGGTCGATCGGACGCTCGCACTGATCAACGGCCTGCCCGCCGAGGCGCGGCCGGACCTGGTGGTGCTCTCGGATGCCGGCGTCCACTTGTTCTCGGCGCGACCGACGAGCGTGGAGACGGCGATCGTCGCGCCGGCACCGGGCGATGCCGCCGAGATCGTCGTACGCGACGAGCAGGACCTGAGAATCCCGCGCACGATCACCGCCGAGCCCATCGCGATGCGCGGGATCTCCACGGGCGAGCCGGTGCTCGACCTCGCCGACGAGATCGGTGAGACCTACTGCGACGCCTGGGGCCGAACGCTCCCAGGCGCGCACCTCGCGAGGCCGATCGACTCGGATGGGATCGCGACGCTGGCCGCTCAGATCGCGCGCGAGCGGGCGGGCGCCGACATCGCGGTGCTGAACCTCGATGCGGTCGATGCCACGTGGCGACCGGCGCGCGAGGGCGCGCTCACCGAGAGCGACGTCTTCGTGGCGCTTCAATACGACGAGCCGCTGGTGGTCGCCGACGTGAGCCGCGCCTGGGTCGAGGCACTGGCCGCGCATGCCGCAAGAAACCACCTCGTCACGCCAGGGCTCGACACCACGTCGGGCACGCGCGTGGGCGACCGCGTCCTCACGACGCGCGCGCACTATCGTGTGGTCACGCTGCGCTTCCTCGCCAACGGCGGAGACGGCGTGCTCGACGGGCTCGACCCCCACGAAGCGCCGGACTGGCGGCCGCTCGACGACGCGACGTTGCGATCGGTCGTGCAGAGTGCGCTGAGCGAGCGAGACGTGCGCGATCCTCGCGATGTGCGCGCCCATCCAGGCGACGCACCCGAGTGGCTGTTCTCGGGCTCGCTCGACGGAACCTTCGCCGGCTCCTCGATCGCCAACCCGGGCTACGACGTCGCCGCGCTGAATCGCTCGAGCACGGTCTCGTTGGGGCTCGAGGTGAACCTCGGCGCGAACGCGTCCGCGCCCGACTGGACGTGGGAGAACGCGTTCGTCACGCGCTACCGCACGCAGTGGTCACCGAGCAGCACGCGGACCACGAGCGGCGCCTTCAACGAAGCGATCGATCAGATCCAGTTTCGTTCGACGGCAAGCTGGCGCGGGTTCCACACCGCGACCGACTCGCACGAGTGGTACGTGCCCGATCCCTACATCGAGGCCTTCGTCGAGTCGGAGCTCACCCAGCCCGGCTCGCGCAACTTCCACTGGTTCCTGGTGCGTCCGCTCGTGGGCTTGCGCTTCACGCTCATGCCGGAGCTCGACATCAAGCTCGACGTGGGCTTCCAGACGCAAGCACTCGCGGGAGGATTGCTCGACGCGATGATGCGGCCCGAAGGAACGGTCGACGGCGGTCTCGGCGCGGTGGTGACGCTGCGACCCTGGGACCTGCTTCGCGACGGTGAGCGCCATACGACGCTCTCGGGCACAGCCGACTTCTTCTGGTCGGATCCGTTGACGCGGAACCTCTGGCAGCTGCGCGGCCAACTCGATGCGCAGATCGATCTCGCAGGGCCGCTCTCGATCACGCTCGGCGTGCGCCTGTATCTGCAGCAAGACCGGCAGGTCGCGCTCGGCACCGCGGTGGACGCGACCGCCGGCGTCCGGATCTCCGGGCTCGGGCGCGTGGTCGGCCCTTAGATCGCGAGGGAAGCTCGCGTCGATCCAAGGTTGTTCGATCGCGAGCACGCAGACTGACGTATCGTTCTCTCCGTGGACGCCGGAGCCTTCGATGCGCTCGCGCGCACGCTGCATCTCGACGAGCTGAGCCTCGCACCGGGGCAGACGATCGGTCGCGGCACGATCGCGGCACCACGACAGAGCGTGCCCACGCCCCAGGGCGAGTCCCCAGCGACCCAGGCGACGCTTCCGCGGCTCGAGGTCGCGCGTGAGATGGCGAAGGGCGATTCGCTCGACGGCCGCGACTTCGTCCTGACGTCGCGGCTCGGTGAAGGCGGGATGGGGCTGGTCTGGCTCGCGCGCCAGACCTCGCTCGATCGCGACGTGGCGATCAAGGAGCTTCGATCCGAGACGAGCTCACCCGGCGCCGGCCGTGCGCTCTTGGTCGAGGCACGCGCGACGGGCGCGCTCGAGCATCCGAACATCGTGCCCGTCCACGCGCTCGGCATCGATGACCGCGGGCTGCCACTGCTCGTGATGAAGCGTGTCGAGGGCGCCACGCTCGCGGACCTCCTCTCGGATCGTGCGCATCGTGCGTGGAAGGATCTCGAGGCGAGGCACGGGGATCGGCTGGCCGCGCAGATCGATCTGCTCGCGCGTGTGGCCGACGCGCTGCACTTCGCGCATGCACGGGGGTACGTCCACCGCGACGTGAAGCCCGAGAACGTGATGGTCGGGAGCTTCGGCGAGGTCTACCTCCTCGACTGGGGGCTCGCGCTGCGCCTCGACGCGATCACCGCCGACGAGCGCGCGTCGATCAGCATCGTGGGCACGCCCGGATTCATGGCCCCCGAGATGGTGATGGGCCGCGTCGAGCACATCACGCCGCAGACCGACGTCTACCTGCTCGGCGCAACGCTGCACGCCGCGCTCACCGGGCAACCGCGGCACACCGGGACGAACCTCCGTCAGGTGCTCGTCTCAGCGGCGATCTCGGAGCCCGCGACCTACGACGCGTCCGTGCCTGCCGAGCTCGCGGCGCTCTGCAACCGCGCCACCGATCCCGACCCCGCGAAACGACCTGGGAGCGCGGCCGCGTTTCGCGAGGCGCTCGCGCAGTTCGTCCGGCATCGCGGCTCGCAGCGCTTGGCCGCCGAGGCGCTCGAGAGGCTGAACGATCTCCGCGGCACGGCACGCTCCGAGGACGCCGCACGGATGACGCAAGATCCGGACACCGCCGCGGCGCTGGTCGAGTGTCGTTTCGCCTTCACACAGGCGCTGCGCGACTGGCCGATGAACCCCGTCGCGAAGGCGGGCTTGCGCGACAGCCTCCGGCTGATGATCGAGGCCGAGCTTCGTCGAAAGAGCCCGGAAGCCGCCTTCGAACTCGCGAGGCAGCTCGATCCGCCCGATGCCGAGATCACCGAGCGAATCGATCGCGTGCGAGGCGAGGTCGCCGAGAGCCGCCGCTTCGAAGACGCCGCACGGCGCGAGGAGCACGAGACGGATCGAAAGGTAGGCGCCCGGCTCGGCGTCTACATCCAGAGCGGGTTGATCCTCGCGGTCCTCGCGCTCGGGATCGCGGGCACGTGGTCGCGCGTGGAGAACGGCGGGCATCCTCCTGCGACGGGCATCCTCGGCTGGTCGCTCGGTGTGCTCTGTGTGGCCGTCGTCACGCTGCTCGCGTTTCGCGATCGCGCGCTCGCGAACCGCTGGGGACGACAGATGTCGGCGCTGCTCGTGGTGGTGCTGGCGTCGATCTGCGCGGCGAGCGCGATCGAGGTGCGACGCGGGGGCGATGCCGACGAAGCGACGATGAGCATCATGACGATGCTGGCGGCCGTGCTCGGCGGGGGCGCGATCGCGCTGGACGTGCGGCTCGGCTGGTCGGCGGCGGCGAGCCTCGTCGCAGCGATCGTGTCGGCGATCGTTCCGGCGTTCTCGCCGCTCGCAGCGGGCTTCGCCGGAGTCGTCGCGGTCGGAGTCTTCTTGCCGGAGTCCATCCGAAACGCGCGCGCGGGCGAGCCGAAGAGGAAACCGTAATTGCTACGGCGTCGCCGAACTCGGCGGCGCGGGCGCGGGCGGAATGAGCTCCGCGGGCGTCGCGTCGCGACACGGATCGGGCGGCGCGGCATGAAGCCAGGGTCGCGGTCCCGCGATGCGCGACTCGAGCCAACCGACGATGGCGTCGCTGAGCGCGCCGTGCTCGGGCTCGTGCAGGAGATCGTGGAACAAGCCTTCGCAGCGCCAGATCGTGCGATCGGGAGTACCTGTCGCGCCCGCGATCAGATCCACACTGCCTTCGGGCATCGTGACGCGATCGGCGTCACCGTGGATGACGAGCACCGGCACGCGGAGCCCATCGAACCAGCCGCGAATGCGTCCGATCGCCGAGAGCAGCTCCGCCGCCGTGCGCGCCGGGCCCGACTCGTGGTGGATCAGCGGATCGTGCTCCATCGCGCCGAGCACATCGGGGTCGCGCGTGAAGTCGTGCTCCTCGAGCGAGAGCAGGCCGACGTAGGGAAACAGCACCGACGAGAGATCGAGGAACGCGTGCTGAACGTCGTCGACGTGATGACGAAGCGCAGGCGCACTGAGCACGAGCCCCGCGAGCTGGGGATCGCGCGTCTCGGTGTAGAGCGTGGCGATCGCACCGCCCATGCTGTGACCGAAGAGGAAGATCGGTCGGCCCGGCTCGCGCTGCCGAACCTCGGCGACGAACGACGCGAGGTCGATCACGTAGTCGTCGAAGGCATCGACCATCTGGCCCTGACCATCGGAGCGACCGTGCCCGCGCTGGTCGAACGCGTAGACGGCGTATCCGCGCTGCGCGAGCCCCTCGGCGAAGGCGTCGTAGCGCGCGCTGTGATCGCGAAGCCCGTGCACGACGATCAACACCGCTCGTGCGTCGGCGATCGGCCGCCAGGAGCGCGTGAAGAGCCAGAAGTCTCGCGTGCCGCGCCAGACCCATTCTTCGGTTTGGATGCCGCCGTGGACGTCGTGCAGCGTGTGACCCTGCGGTGCGACGGATAGGTACGACGAGCATCCCGACGCCAAGAGGACCAGCGCCATCGAGACCAGAGAGCGTTGCATCGCGCGCACTCTCGCCGACTCAGAACAGCCACGGCAAGAGTCGATGACGCACGCGGGCGCGATACGCGTCGTACGCAGCGTCGACGCCGAGCAGCTTCTCTTCGGCGAGGATGCGCGGCGCGACGAGCACGAGCATGACGAGGAACGCGCCGACGCCCGCGAGCCAACCGCGCGTCGCACACGCCGTCACCACCATGCCGAGCTCGGCGAGATAGATCGGATGGCGCACGAGCCGGTACGGACCTCGCGCGACGATCGCGCGACGTGCTGGCAGGATCGCAAACGATCGCCCGAGCGTGACGAGCGACACGATCGAGAGGAGCGCGAACGCGTCGTGAACGGCGATCGCGGCCGAGGGCCAGTCGCTCGGCGAGAGCCGGTACGCAAGCCCGCTCGCCACGATCGAGGGAAGCGAGCGCAGCACGTCGCCGAGGGAAGCACGCTCCGAGGCCCCGCTCCGCGCGAGAAAGAGACAGCCGACGACCACGTTCACAGCCGAGACCGCCAGGGCGACGGCCAGCGGTCGATCGCGCGCGGGACCAAGCACAGACGCCGCGGCACCGAAGACGGTGAGCGCAAGACCGACGTCGAACGCGCGATCGATCCAGTCGCGGCCCGGCGCAGACGGTGAGGCGGGGCTCAGCGACTCAATAAAGGACCCAGCCCCAGTGGAACACGTACGAGAGGACGTTGAACACGACGAGAACGCCGACGAACACACCGATACGAACTGCGTTGTTCACGATTCCTCCGATCGAGACCGTGGTCTACGGCCTCCCCGCGGCATTCTTCCTCACGTCGGTCCGAGAGTTCAACCCGGTCAGCTGGCCGGATCGCGGATCGCCGCGCCCGTCGCCGCCGCATACACCTCCTGGCCGAAGCGGCGCTGCACCTCTCCGCGCGCGACCTGTGCGCTCTCGAGGGCTGCGACGACCTGCTCGATCACCTCGAGCCGCACGGCGAGGGTGTAGTAGTCGGCCTCGTCGATCGGGCCCATGTGCGAGAGAACTTGCTCGAGCAGGCTGCGATCCTGGGGCAGCACCTCGAGGTGACCGCTCCAGCCCGCGACCTCGCCGCTGGCCAGCGCCTCCATGGCCATGGCGATCGGATTGAAGTGGAGGAACACGTGGCCGAGCTCGAGGCGCCACGCTCCGAAGTCGTTCGCTTCGACGTGCCAGCGCGAGCCCGGGATGCTGCGTCGCACGACCTCGCCGAAGTAGCCGCCCGCGCTCGTGCCCACGAGCTCGCGCAGATCCGCGCTCGACTTCGACTCCTCGCGCGCGGAGTGCACGAGGTGATCGAGGAGCGGGAGCGTGTCGGGGGTGAAGTCGAGCTCGATCTTGAGCGACTGCAGCACCATTCGAAACGCGCTCGCGGCGAGCTCGAGGACGAGGTCCGGCGCTTCGTCCCCGTCGGTGGAATCGGGGCCTGGTTTCTCGGTCATGGAGCGGGGTTCTGGGGGTCCCGGCGCCTTTGCGCAACCGAGCCTCGGAGCAGGCCCAGCTCGTCGGACGGAATGGCCCCGCGAGGTCGATCCATGATACCGATCTCGACTCGCTCCGGAGGTCCGTAGAGGATGGCGACGAGAGACAAACGCTCGGCCCCCGAGTCGGCGAGCGAGGCTCCCTATCAGGGAAAGGTCGGCGCGAGCCGGCTCGAGAACGTTCACGTTCCGCTGCCCGACGGCCGTGTGCGATCCGTCGCGGTCTACCTCGGCGTGAACGTGGCCACCGATCCGCAGCTCGGCGGCGCCGCGACGTCGGGAGGCCTGCATCGCTTCGAGGGCGGCGAAGAGCTCGCGCTCCCGTTCGTCTTCCACGATCCCGTCGCACGCAAGCTCTGTGTCGTCGTGCCGGAGGCGCTCAGGCACCTCGAGCTCAAGGAGCGCGCAAAGCTGCTCACCGCGATCGCAGCCGACGAGTCGGTGCCCGTGCCTGCGTACGCGCGCGAAGCGTCCAGCGTGATCGGTGCGGCGGGCCTCGTGAGCTATCTCGCGCGATCGGACGTCGACTACCGCGATCGCGAGAGCGCGATCAGCCAGAAGGAGCAGGAGCTCGCAGCGCGCGACGCGACGATGCGTCAGAAAGAAGAAGCGCTCGCCGGACGCGAAGTGCGGATGCGAGAGCGCGCCGAGGACGTCACCGGCCGCGAGGACGAGCTTCGCTCCTTGGCCGAAGAGAACGAGGCGATGAGTCGCGATCTCGCGATGCGCGAGCAGGAGCTCGAGGAGCGCCTCGCCACGCTGGCCGATCGCGAGCGTGCGCACGCGGAGTCGCAGACGAATGCACGCAAGGAGGCGGCCGCCGTGGATTCGCCGCGCGCCAAGAGTGTGCCGCCACCGCGGCTGGACGCGAGTGCATCGCGCGCGATCGATCCGCCTTCGGGGACGCTCGCTCTGATCGCCGATCCGCCGGCGCCGATCGCGTCGATCGTGGAAGACGACGTCGAGGACGACGTGGACGACGACGTCGAGGACGAGGTCGTCGAAGAGATCGACGAGATCGAGCCCGTCGGTACACAGCCCGGTCGTGTGGCGGGAACGAGCGCGACGCAGGAGGGCGATCTCGTCGATCCCGACGAGGTGGCCGAAGAGGTCGATCCGGACGCGCTCGTGCGCGAGGACATCACCGGCGTTCACCGAACCGAAGAAGAAGGTGGCCCGACGCAGATCGCGTCCGCCGCGAACATGGCCCCTCGCCCCGCGAGCGGCGGGCGCGCGATGCCGGACTCGCTCGCGCGCGGCGCGCAGGTCGCCGTTCGGATCGAGGAGCCGATCGAGCTCTCCGCGCGGCTCGTGGAACCGGAGATCGGTGAGCTGGACATGCTGGTGCGGCTCGTCACCGACGTCGGCGCACCGGTGATTTTGCTGACGTTGACGGACGGCAAGCCCGAGCACGCGCGACGGCTGGCGCTCGATGCGCGCAGCGCCGACGATCGACGCGTGCTGGAGATCTTGCGCCGTCGCTTCGAGGCGCGCGTGCACCTCTTCGGGCCCGACGGGACGTTCTTACGAACCACCGCCGTGAGAGCCGAGCGCGAGACGAACGTGGCGCGCATGCTCGATCGCGCGGCGCGGCTTCGTGGCGAGGCCACCGCAGCACCCGATGCTGCGAAAGAGCGCGCGCTGGCCGTGCCTGCCCCCGAGGCGGTGGCGCACCCGTTCTCGAGTGCCGAGACGGACGGGGACGGCACTCCGGCCGCGGCTGCGCGCGCGCTCGCCGACGTGTCGGAATGGATGACTCCGGAGAAGCTCGACCAAGCGCTGCTCGACCTCTCGGTCAGCGAGAGCGTCATCGACGCCGTCGTGGCGCGGGTGATCGAGCGCGCGGTGGCCCACGGCCTCGCGCTTCCGTCGGCGCTCGCCGATCGCGCGGTCTCGGCGGGCATCGCGCCGGAGCAAGGCGCGCTCGTGGGCAAGCAGATCGACGCGTTCCGAAAGACGGTGAGCGCCTCCGACAAGGGCGGTCTCGACGACGCCACCATCGCTGCGAACTGGGAGCGCCTGCTCGCGGCGGCGGCGGATCACGAGGTCGCCATCGACGGCGAGACGCACGATCTCGCATATCGAGCGATCCGCGCGGTGCGCGGCGACACCACGGGAGGACAAGCGCTGGGTGACTTCGATCCCAGCAAGCTCTCGGAGCTCGGCGCGCCCGAGCTGGTCGTGATGCTCGATCACCCGAGGATGCGGCGTGCGGCGGCCATCGCGCTCGCGGGACGCGGCGATCCACAGTACGCCGAGGCGCTCTG
>JAYVCF010000175.1:0-20898 GCA_043750095.1 Deltaproteobacteria bacterium | reverse complement strand
GTGCTCGTGCTCGTGCTCGTGCTCGTGCTCGTGCTCGTGCTCGTGCTCGTGCTCGTGCTCGTGCTCGTGCTCGTGCTCGTGCTCGTGCTCGTGCCGTGCTCGTGCCCGCTACCGCGTCACCGCCGCGTGCTTCCGCTCTCCCACCAGATAGCTCGCGATCTCCGCCAGCGACGACAGATCGTGAACGTCCTGATCGAGCACGGGCACCTCCACGTAGAGCGTGTCGTCGCCCCCGCGGGACTCGAGCCGATCGCACTCCAGCCGGTCCGCCACGGCTTGCAGGCGTGCGTCGTCGAGCGCGCGTCGCATGCGCGACACGAGCCTCGGCGCGTCCGTCCCCGCCGGCAGCTCCTTCTTCGCTTCGGCCTCGAGCACCGAGGTCGTCTCGCTCGGCTCCGCGACCAGCGGGTGCACCTGGTTCACCACGAACGCGTCGCGCGGCATTCCGTTCTCTTCGAGGCGCGCCGCGAAGAAGATCGCCTCGTCGATGGAGAGCGGCGCCGGGCTCGTGACGATCACGAACGCGACCTCGCTGCTGCGCAGCGTGCTCGCGACCTCTTCGGCTCGCTTGCGGAAGCCGCCGAAGAGATCGTTGAAGTCGGTGACGAAGTGCGCGACCTGCTCGATGAAGCCGGCGCCCGTGAACTTGCTCATCCCGGCGAGCACGACCTTGGCGCCGCGCGTCAGCAGGCTCAGCGAGAAGCTCTTCTTCTCTCCTTCGACCGTCTGCGTCAGCCAGCGCATCGCGGGCGAGTCGACGAGGCCCGCCAAGCGCGCGGGCGCATCGAGGAAATCGAGCGCGTTCGACGTCGGCGGCGTGTCGAGGACGATGAGGTCGTAGCGCGGGTCGCGTCGGACGGCGTGGAGCTTCTCCATCGCCATGTACTCCTGCGTGCCCGCGAGCGAGGTCGAGATGTACTGATAGAGGCGGTTGTCGAGGATGCGCTCGGCGCGCTCGGGGCTCGACGCGGTCGTGCGAACGAGCTCGTCGAAGGTGCGCTTGGTGTCGAGCATCATCGCCGAGAGCGAGCCCGTTACCTCGATGTGCTGCGCCTCGAAGAGCGCCTGCGGCACCGACTGCTCCTGCTCGCGCATCTCGGTGAGCCCGAGGCTGTTCGCGAGGCGGCGCGCCGGATCGATCGTCAGGCAGAGCACGCGTCGTCCATGCATCGCGGCATGCAGCGCGAGCGCGGCCGCGGTGGTCGTCTTTCCTACGCCGCCCGATCCCACACACACGATGACGCGGTGGGACGCGACGATGTCAGCGAGTGTCATTCGTCGATGCTGCGAATTCTTCGACTACGGATTCTTGAACTACGAATTCTTCGACTACGGAGCCGGCTGTGCGTCGCGCAGGCGCCAGAACCATTGTTGCCCGTCGACGTCGACGCGAACACCCGCGCATCCCGCCGGATCGACGTCGTCGAGCGTCACGACGGTGGCGATCGTGCCGACGAAAGGCATCATCTCGTCGTTCCAGTCGCTGTCCATCGATACGGTGCCACCCGTGCTGTCGCGCCCGCTCCACGGCGTGTGCGCGCCGAGGATGATGCGGGAGCCGACGACGACGGGGCCGTAGTTCGCCTGCTGCGCCGGCTGACCGCAGTCCGTCGGCCACGCCATGATGCCGCTCCAGCCGGGCGTCGCGCCCGTGCCGCCGCCGGTCACGGTCATGTCGCGCACGCGCCAGTAGTAGCTGCCGCCATCGGCATCCACGCGCGCGACCGGGCAGCCTTGTTCGTCGACGCCGACGAGCTGCGTGATGTGCGCCGCGAGGCCGACGTAGGGATCCATGAGCGTGTCCCAGTTGTCGTCGGGGACGCCGTCTTGCGTCACGCCGACCGGGCGGTGCCGACCGAGCGTGACCTCTGCACCGAGCGCGATCGGATCCCAGACGACCTGCGCCTCGGTGAGGCCACACGCCTGCGGGCCGGGCGTGCCGCCGCTACCGAAGACGGTGCCGACCGACGTCGCGGGGCGTCCGTGGTCCGTGGTGACGCCGAGGCTCGGTGCGTAGCTGCTCGCGTCGCCGTAGGAGTCGTACACGCTCGCGTCGCTCGAGGTGCGCAGGTCGCGCACGCGCCAGAACCACGCCTGCTGATCCACGTCGACGCGCACGCCCGGGCAGCCCTCGGTGTCGAGGTCGCCGTACGACGCGACGTGCGCGGTGCGTCCGACGTAGGGGCCCATCTCGTCGGCCCAGTTCGTATCGCCGTCCACCGGGCGATGCCGGCCGAGCACGACCGTCGCGCCGATGGTCGCCGCGCCGTAGTTCGCCACGCTCTGATGGCAGTCCTGCGGGAATGCCGTCGACGCCTCGAGCACGGCGGGCAGCGGTTGCATCTGCGTGCCGATGCCGACGTCGCGCACGCGCCAGTAGTACTGGCCCGCGTCGACGTCCACGCGGATGCCGGGGCAGCCCTGCTCGTCCACGCCGCTGAGGCGCGTGACGTGGGCCGCGCGCCCGAGGTAGCGCTCCATCTGCGGATCCCAGTTGTCGTCGCCGCGCACGAAGCGATGGCGCTGGAGCGTGACGACGCTTCCGACCGTGAGCTCGCCGTACTCGGCGGTGCTCTCCGTCAGCCCGCACTGCTCGGGCGCACGCCCAGGAGGAGGTGCGGGAGGCGGCGGCGTCGGCGCCACCGTCGCGGCCGGGCCGGCAAAAGAGAGAGGCGACTGCGCCTCGGCGACGGAAGTTGGAACCACCAGCGCCAGCGAGACGAAGAGGAGAACGCGACCCGACATGCGCGCGCATCGTATCTCGAAGGGGCCAGGAGGGCACGGCATCACGCTCGGACACGCGCCGATGCCGAAACTTTGACCGCTCGGCCCGCTCGCCCGATCGTGGGCCCAGGCAGGAGTGTCTTCTTTGGCCCGTAAGAACGCAGCGCCCTTGGCGACCTTCGACGAGAATGACGGCATTTCCGTGGGCGATACGACGCTGAGCGATCCTCCGCGGCGCCACGAGATCCTCGGGATCGTCGCGCTTTGTCTGACCGTGCTCGCGACGCTGTCCATCGCGTCCTACGACGCCCGGGGCGGCGACGACTGGATCGGAGTCCTCGGAGTCTGGATCGCGGGCGTGCTCGCGACTGCGTTCGGGGTCGCCGCCTGGGTCGTACCGATCGAGCTCGGCCTGCTCGCCGTGCGCTTGTTCGGCAAGCACGCGCGGCCCATCGGCGCCGGACGGCTCGCCTCGGTGCTCGTCGTCGTGCTCATCGGCTGCGCGATGCTGCACCTCGCGATGCCGGAACAGACGGTGCTCGGAGGCCACCTGCCGGGCGGTGTGATCGGCGAAGTGATCGGTGAGCTGCTGCGCTCGCTGCTCGGGCTCGTGGGCGCGTTCGTCGTGTGCGCGACGGTGCTGCTGCTGACGATCGTCCTCAGAACCTCGCTCTCGATCGTCGGGACGTACAAGCGCCTCGCCGAAGTGACGAAGACCACGGCGCTTCGTATCGGCGCGTGGCTGCGATCGCTCTTCGATGCCTTCCGCGAGGCGCGCGAGATCGAGCGACAGGAGCGCGAGGCCGAGGCCGAGCGGCAGAAGCCTCGCATCGTGACGAGCGCCGGTGAGATCGTGGCGGCGCCGCCCGAGGGCATGGTCGATACGCGCGACACGCCGGTCGATCTACAGAGCGAGTCGATGGACGCGCCCAAGCGCGCGGCGAAGAAGAAGGACGTCGTCGAGAAGGCAGCGCCTGTCGCGGCCCTGGTCATCGCCGACGACGCGAACGCGCCCGCGAAGCCCGGCCAGCTCGGCTCCGAGCCACCGAAGGCCCGAGCGCCGAAGGATCGGCCCGCCGCCGGGCACTCTGGCGAGCCGAAGCCGCCCGCACCGACGATCGTCGCGCCGACGAAGGCGAGCTCCGGCCCCGTGGTCGTGAAGATGGAGCTGCCGCCGCCCCCCAAGCGTGGCGAGTTCGTGCTGCCGCCCACGTCGTTGCTCGATCCGCCGCCGCCGGGCGAGCTGGTCATCGACGCGAAGCTCCTGCGCGAGAACGCCGAGAAGCTCGTGCAGAAGCTCGAGAGCTACGGCGTGCGCGGCCGCGTGGACGAGATCCATCCGGGCCCCGTCGTCACGATGTACGAGTTCGAGCCCGCGCCCGGCACGAAGATCTCGCGCATCCAGGCGCTGCAGAACGATCTCGCAATGGCGCTCGCCGCACAGAAGGTGCGCATCGTCGCGCCGATCCCGGAGAAGGAGCGCGTGGGCTTCGAGCTGCCCAACAAGCACCGTCAGATGGTGTCGCTGCGCGAGATCCTCGAGAACGCCGCCTGGAACGAGAGCAAGGCCGCGCTGCCGGTCGCGTTCGGAAAAGACATCGCGGGCAAGCCCGTGTACGGCGACCTCGCGAAGATGCCGCATCTGCTCGTGGCCGGCGCGACCGGCGCGGGCAAGAGCGTCGGCCTCAACGTGATGCTCACCTCGCTCCTGATGAAGCGCACGCCCGACGAGGTGCGCATGCTGATGATCGACCCGAAGGTGGTCGAACTCGCGGTGTTCGACGGCATCCCGCACATGCTCTTGCCGGTCGTCACCGACATGAAGAAGGCCTCGCTCGCGCTCCGCTGGGCGGTGGACGAGATGGAGCGCCGCTACCAGATGTTCGCCGACGCAGGCGCGCGAAACATCACCACCTACAACGAGCGCGTCGACAAGGTCATCGCGGGCGAGCTCGCTCCCGAGAAGCTGACGCCGAAGAAGGCCGGCAAGCAGATCGCGCGCGGCGTGGACGGTGAGGACGTGCTCTTGACGCCCTCGGACGACGAGTCTGCCGATCCGCTGCCCATGCCGACGAAGCTGCCCTACATCGTGGTGGTGGTGGACGAGTTCGCCGACCTCATGATGGTCGCCGCGAAGGACGTGGAGTCCGCGATCGCGCGCCTCGCGCAGAAGGCGCGTGCCGCGGGCATCCACGTGATCCTCGCGACGCAGCGACCGAGCGTCGACGTGATCACCGGCATGATCAAGGCGAACTTCCCGGCGCGCATCGCCTTCAAGGTGAGCCAGCGCCAGGACTCGCAGACCATCATCAACCAGAACGGCGCAGAGCATCTGCTCGGCGCGGGCGACATGCTGATGCTGCCGCCTGGCGCGAGCGATCTGAAGCGCGTGCACTCGGCGTTCATCAGCGAGCACGAGGTGCAGGTCATCACGGATCACCTGCGCCTCCAGGGCAAGCCCGTCTACGACGAGCGCATCGTCGCGCCGCGTGACGACGAAGACGGCGAAGGCGAGGGCGGAGGCCTGTCCCAGAGCGACGATCCGCTCTACGACAAGGCCGTCGCGGCGGTCGTCGCCGCAGGCTACTGCTCCATCTCGCACCTGCAGCGGCAGCTCGGCGTCGGCTACAACAAGGCCGCCAAGCTCGTCGAGCAGATGGAGAAAGAAGGCGTCGTCAGCTCCGCCAGCGCGAAGGCCGGCGGCCGCCGCGAAGTGCTCGTCAGCGCTCTCTAGTTTGGTGGGCTGCGCCCCCCAACACCCCCTGCGTTGGGCTCGCTGATCGCTCGCTCGCCCGAGCGCGCTCGTCGGGATTGGTTCACCGTCTCCGTCTGACGCGCGCTTCGGGGCGCGACGTCCCGCTCACGTCTTGGGACGGTGCGCCTCGTAGAGCGCGTCGCGCCAGGCGATCAGGTCCGCGTAGTCCTTCGCCAGTGCCTCGTCGGTGAACCCGCGTCGGCTCGCCTTGCCGAGCTTGAGACCGAACGCGGGCGGCATGACGAACGAGAGCATCTGCGCGGCGGCGATGTCCGCGAACGTGAAGGTCCCGAGGATCGTCTTCGGCGTCGAGGTCGACTTCGTGAGCGCCAGGCGCAGCTCGTCGAGCGCGGCACGCGCGATCTTCGTCTGCTCGACGATCGACTGCGCGGGCCCGGCGTACTTGCGAAGCGTGCGCTTGACCCCCATTCGCCCGATGCTCGTCGCCACGCCGCCGAGCGCATTGCGCATCCCGCGCGGCACGAGCTCGCGCAGCGCCTCGGGATCCTCGAGCGTGCGATGGAGCGAGAGCACACGGCCCGCGCTCAGCGCGCGCTCGCCGACCTCGATCCAGTGCGCGATCGCCGCCTCGTGCTCGCTCGGAAACAACACAGGGCCCTCGCCTGCCGAGTCCGCGAAGCGCGCGATCTTCGCCGAGTCGTCGTAGACCTTGCCGGTCTCGTCGGTCATCACCGGCACCGTGACGTTCCCTCGCCAGCGACCGGTCTTCATGCGCAGCGCCGGCTCGCCGATCAGCGGCTGGTAAAAGCGGAAGCGATAGGGAACGCGCCGCGCGTCGAGCGCCCACTTCGCCTTCTCGGACCAGGGCGAGTACGGAAGACCGAGCAGCTCGTTCATGCCGTGTTTCTAGCAGCGGCGCGGGTCACCGCGACTCGCTTTTGTCTCGGCGCGCTGCGCGATAGAGTCGCGCGCCATGCGTCACCTCGTCCTCTCGCTCGTCGTTCTGATCGCTCTGGTTCCCGCTTGTGGCGGCGGTGGCCGATGGGGCTACGCGCACGAGTACAGCAGTATCGACGGCGAGGACGCGTACCTGCGCCGCGCCGTGGACACGAGCTACGAAGAAGTGCGCCGTGCGCGCCCCGAGGACCAGACGTTCATCGGGTGGTTCGGTGTCGTCGTGGAGCCACCCACGACCGAAGGCGACACGACGCGGCTCGTGCTCTCGCTGCGGGCCCACCAGGATCGCCACCTTTGCTCGACGAGCAGCAGCGACTCGTGTCGCGTGACGATCTCCGAGCGCGAGATCGGGCGCTTCAGCGCGCTCGTCCACGTTCATCCCGAGGACGCGTCGGAAGGAACGATGCGCCTCAGCGTCGGCTCGCTCGTGCGCGTGTACGGGACCTCGACGGGCAACGACGCCAGCGACTTTCCGATCATCCTCGCCGAGTGGTACCGCCACTGGCCGGCGCACTACTACGTGACCACCGCAGCCTCTTCCAGCATGCGGCGCTGAGCTCTCGGCTTCTTCGATCGGGTCTGCGCCGCTAATTCCGGTACATCGTCACGACGCAGGCGCCGCCGAGGCCGAGGTTGTGCTGGAGCGCGACCTTGGCGTTCGGGACCTGTCGATCGCCGGCCATGCCGCGAAGATGCCAGACGAGCTCCGTGCACTGCGCGAGGCCGGTCGCACCGAGCGGGTGGCCCTTGCTGAGCAAGCCGCCCGAGGGATTGGTGACCCACTTGCCGCCGAAGGTGTTGTCGCCGTCCCAGATCATCTTCTCGGCTTCGCCTTCCTTCGCGAGGCCGAGGCCCTCGTAGGTCAGCACTTCGTTGGCGGTGAAGCAGTCGTGCAGCTCGATCACCTGCACGTCGTTCGGGCCGAGGCCCGCCTGCTCGTAGACCTTCTCGGCGGCCTTCTTCGTCATGTCGTAGCCGACCATCTTGATCATCGACTTCTCTTCGAACGACGACTTGTAGTCGGTGGTCATCGCCTGGCCGGCGATCCAGACGGGCTTCGTGACGCCCTTCTTCTTCGCGAAGTCGTCGCTGCACAAGATGGCCGCCGCGGCGCCGCACGTGGGCGGGCAGCACTGGTAGCGCGTGAGCGGATCGAACACCTCGGGCGAGGCGAGGATCTCTTCGACGGAGTACGTCTCCTGAAAGAGCGCGTACGGGTTCTTCGCCGCGTGCTTGCGCGCCTTCTCGGCGACCTTCGCGAAGGTCTCGCGCTTGGTGCCGTACTTCCAGCGGTACTCGCGGCCCGCGCCTCCGAACATCTGCGCCGCGCCGGGCGCGCCGTTCACGCCTTGCACGTCGTTCATCGTGTTCGCGTGCTTGTCGAGCGGGTTGGTGCGGTCGTTCCACTGCGCTTCGAGAGCGCCCTTCTTCATCTGCTCGAAGCCGACGGCGAGCACGCACTCGGCGATGCCGCCCTCGATCATCTGCTTACCGAGCATCAACGCGCTCGACCCCGTCGAGCAGTTGTTGTTCACGTTGTAGACGGGGATGCCGGTGAGGCCGACCTCGTAGACGGCGCGCTGGCCGCACGTCGAGTCGCCGTAGACGTAGCCGGCGATCGCCTGCTCGATCTCGGTGAACTCGACGCCGCCGTCCTTCATCGCGGCGCGGATCGCGTTGCTCGCCATCACGTTGTACTCGTCGCTCGCGCCGGGCTTCTGGAACTTCACCATGCCCACGCCGATCACGTTCACTCGTCGTCCCATGTTCGTGCTCCTTGTTCGAACCTGATCATCCAGCTGCGCTTTTGTGTCCCAGCTGCGCTTTGTGTCCCAGCTGCGCTCTTGTGTCGGGATCAACCGAGCTTGGCGAGGAACGCCAGGCGCGATGCGAGGTGGGCGTCTCCGTCGATGCGAAGCTTGCCGTGCTGATAGAAGCTCTGCAGCTGCCCGTTCGAGGTGGCCAGCGCTGCGAGGTTCGAGTCGCTGAGGGTGAGCACGATGTCGGGCTTGTCGGCCTTGCCCGTCTTCACGCTGCCCGATCCGTTCTTGAGATCGATCGTCCAGACGCCGTCCGGATCCAACACGCGGAGCTCGACGATCGCGCCGACCTCCTTGGCGAGGCTGGCGTTCTCGGCGATGCGCTTGGTGATCTTCTCGACGATCGCGGGTGCCTTTGCCGGCCCGCTCGATGCCGGCGCTGCCGCCGCGGTCGGAGCGGCTGCTGCGCCCCCGCCGCTGCGCGCCTTGATGGCCGCCAACACGTCGTTCGGATCGACCTTCTTGAGGACGGGCGCGAGCTTCTGCGACGCCATCACGTTACCCGTGATCTTGAGCTTGCCGGTGGTGAACAGCTTCATCGCGTCGGCCTTGCCCGCGACCATGTCCATGAAGTCCGCGTCGCTGATCTCGAACGTGCACTCCGACGGAACGGACTCGCCCTGCGCCACTGCGCCGTTTCCGTTCTTCAGGTCGAGCGTCCAGATCGCATCGGGTGACTTGAGCTTGAACTGAAAGACCGTCTTGGCCTGCGCGACCGCGTCTGCGCCGCTCTTGCCGAGATAGGCCTTGATGCCGGCGAACACGTCGGCGCTGGTCGGGTTCAGGTCGGCCGCAGGGGCCGCAGCCGCAGCAGGAGCCGCCGCGCCACCGCTGACGCCCGCGCGCTTCTTCGCCGCTGCCATCACGTCGTTGGGATCGACCTTCTTTAAGACCGGCCCGAGCTTCTGCGACGCCATCACGTTGCCGCCGATCTTGAGCTTGCCCGTGGTGAACAGCTTCATGGGGTCGCTCTTGCCGCTGACCATGTCCATGAAGTCGGCGTCGCTGATCTCGAACGTGCACTCGGCCGGCACGGGCGATCCCGAAGCGACGAGGCCGGAGCCGTTCTTGAGGTCGAGCGTCCACTCGCTCGAGGGATTGCTGAGCTTGAATGCGAAGATCGTCTTGGCCTGCGCGACCGCGTCGGCGCCGTTCTTCGCGACGAAGGCCTTGATGCCTTCGAAGACGTCGGCGCTGTTCGGCTCCACGCTCACAGCAGCCGCCGCAGGCGCGCTCGCCGCCGCTCCGCCGCTACCGCCACCGCGCTTCTGCGCCGCGGCCATCACGTCGTTCGGATCGACCTTCTTCAAGACGGGTCCGAGCTTCTGCGAGGCCATCACGTTGCCGCTGATCTTCAGCTTGCCGGTGGTGAACAGCTTCATCGCGTCGGCCTTGCCGCTCACCATGTCCATGAAGTCGGCGTCGCTGATCTCGAACGTGCACTCGCTGGGGATCGGCTCACCGGTCGCCACCGAGCCGGAGCCGTTCTTGAGGTCGAGCGTCCAGACGCTCGCGGGATTGCTGAGCTTGAACGCGAAGATCGTCTTGGCCTGACCCACCGCGTCGGCGCCGCTCTTGGCGAGGAACGCCTTGATGCCCTCGAACACGTCTGCGCTGTTCGGCACGACCGGTCCGCCACCGCCTGCGCTCGCAGCCGCCGCCGCAGGCTTGGCCTTCTCCTTGGCCTTCGGGATCTCCTTGTAGAGCTCGATGGCCGCATTCGAGATCACGACCTTGTCGCGATCCTTGCTCTTCACGCGGAAGAGGATCTTGGTGTCGCTCTCCTTCCACATCTCGGTGATCACCGTCTCGCCCGGCAGCACCGGATCGGCGAAGCGCACCTTGATGCTCTTGAAGAAGCGGTAGTCACCATCCTTCGCGAACGACGTGAGCACGTGACGCGCGGCGTAGCCGAACGTGCAGAGCCCGTGCAGGATCGGCTGCGCGAATCCGAAGGCCTTCGCGAATCCCGGATCGGCGTGCAGCGGGTTCCAGTCGCCGCTCAAGCGATACAAGAGCGCCTGGTTCGCGTGGATCTTCTGCTCGACGGTCTTGTCGGGCGCGCGATCGGGCGCGGCGTTCAGGTTCTTCTCGTCGGGCCCGCGATCGCCGCCCCAGCCGCCCGCTCCCTTGGCGAAGGTGCTGACCTCGTTCTTGATCAGCAGGTTGCCGTCTTCGTCGTAGGTGTCGATCGCGGTGACGATGACCGCGCCGCCCTTCTTGCCGCCGTCCGAGCCCTTGTCCCAGATCTGCGAGATGCGCGCCTTGTGCGTGAGCTTCTGCTTGAGCGGGAGCGGCCGCAGGATCTCCGTGTACTGCTCACCGTGCAGGACGCGATCGAGCCCGTACTTCAGGCCGGGCGCCGACTTGCCCTCCTTGCCCATCGTGAGGATGCAGTTGAGCGCGGGGATCACGCCGTACGTGGGCGCGGCGACCATGCCCTCGCCGTGCATCTCGTAGACCAGCCGCAGGTCCGCGCCGTTGGGATCTTCGGCCGCGCCGATGCCGAGCGCGTAGATCGAGAGGTCGCGCTCGTCGTACTTCGACTGCATGTCGGGGAACTGGTAGCCGAGCGCCGCGTCGACATCGACGAACTGGTTGCCGCCCTTGCTCGGGCCGGCGTTCACGTTGTCCATGATCGGCTCGAGCGAGGCGTTGATGTTCGCCGGGTGCGTGGTGCTCGCGAAGTCGCTGATCTCGCCGAACGAGTCGTTCACGTCTTCCGCGCTCACCGCGCGGCCGAGGCGGAACATCTTTCCCTTCGTGCGCTCCCAGCGAAGCTTCGAGTAGAAGCCGCCCCCCACTTCGTAGAGCCCGCCGCCTTCTTCCTGGCTCTCGTGCGCGAGCTTGACGACCAGCGACGTCACATACTCGACCTTGAGCGCCTCGAGCAGGTTCGGCGGCAACACCGTCTCGGTCATGCGCGAGCCCGCGACGGGCGCGATCGTGTTGACGACCACGTTGTTCTTCTTGCCCTCGATCGCGAGCGTGTTGCCCATGCCCACGAGGCCGAGCTTGGCCATCGCGTAGTTCGCCTGACCGAAGTTGCCGTAGATGCCCGCGGCCGACGCCGTCATGATGATCCGGCCGTACTTCTGCTCGCGCATGATCGGCCACGCCGCGAACGAGCACTTGAACGCGCCCTTGACGTGCACGCGATAGACGAGGTCCCAGTCGGCCTCGGTCATCTTCTGGAACGAGACGTCGCGCAGGATGCCGGCGTTGTTGATCAGCACGTCCACGCGCCCGTAGGCGTCCATCGCGGTCTTGATGATCTTGTCGCCGTCCTCGACCGAGTCGTAGTTCGCGGTCGCAGTGCCCCCGGCCGCCTTGATCTCGTCGACCACCTTGTCGGCGGCGGCCGCGCCTTTGCCCTCGCCGTTGAACGCGCCGCCGAGATCGTTGACGACGACCTTCGCGCCGCGCTTTCCGAATTCGAGCGCGTGCGAGCGACCGAGGCCATTGCCCGCGCCCGTGATGACGACGACCTTCCCGTCGAACCGGAGTTCCTTGCTCATCTGTTTTCCTCGGGGCCGATGCGCGGCCCCGCTCCATCCGGAGTGAATCCGGATGGAGCCTCACCCCTCGCTCCGCTCCGCGAGGGAACACACATTCGCCGCTGACTTCTTCGCGGGGCGATATTTCGTACGCGAAAGAATCGATCCGCGTCGGGCCGGCGTCAAGCGCTCAGGGGCTCGCATTTTGCGACAGGAACTACGGAAGGACGAGGAATCGGAATTCGGCCGCTGAGGAGGGCAGGAAGGCAGGAACGATCGAGTTTTTCCTGCCTTCATGCCTTCCTCAGCGGCAATTCTCCGCCGTTCTTTCCGCCGCTTTCTTGGAGCCTTTCGCATGCACGCATAGCTTCGGGACATGCGCGCACGTCTGATCAGCGGTCTCGTCATCGTCTTCCTCGGCGGCTGCACGCTGATGCAGAACCTGCGGCCCGAGAATCGACTCGCGGACATCGTCTATCAGTTCAACGACGAGACGCGCTGGCATCGCATCGATCTCGCGTCGCAGCGATGTGCGAACAGCTATCGGCTCCCCTTCGTGCGCAGCCACGCGCGCTGGGGACACGACGTGGCGATCGGCGATGCCGAGGTCACGAACCTCGCGCTCGGGCAAGGAACGAACGGCGCCGACGCGCAGTCGCTCGTGACCTACCAGTGGATCGACAACGAGACGATGGAGCTGCACACGACCACCGTTCGCCAGGACTGGCACGGGCAGGGCGAGGGCTATCAGCTCATCGCCGAGGTCGTCGTGAGCGGTGAGTTCCGGATCTTCGACGAGGTCGAGGGCGGGCCCTCGTCGCTCGAAGATGCGGCGATCGAAGACACGCTGCTCAACACCGACGGGCTGGACGCGACCACGCCCGAGGCCGGCACCGTCGTCCGCTCTGCGACGCGTCACCGCGACTCGCAGGGCATGCTCGTTCAGTAGCTCGCGACTCGCGGCTACTCGGCGGGGTCGATGGCGCGCGCGGCGAGCGGGACGGCGCCCTTCTTCGTCGCGGGGCCGCGCGCCTTGGTCGCTTGGACCGTCGGATCGGGAGACGCGTAGGGCTGCATCGGGGTCATGCCCGCGTCGGCCAGGAGCTGGCGGTCGGCGACGATGTCCGGGTTGCCGGTGGTCAGCAGCTTGTCGCCGTAGAAGATCGAGCTCGCGCCCGCCATGAAGCAGAGGATCTGCGCCTCGCGCGTGAGCTCGGTGCGGCCGGCGCTGAGCCGGACTTGGGTCATGGGCATCACGATGCGCGCGGTCGCGATCGCGCGGACGAGATCGAGCGAGTCGATCTTCGCCTGGCCCGCGAGCGGGGTGCCTTCGACCGGGACGAGCGCGTTGATCGGGACACTGCCGGGCTGCGGGTCGAGGTTCGCCAGCGTGCGGATCAGCTCGCAGCGATCCTCGATCGACTCGCCCATGCCGAGGATGCCGCCGCAGCAGACGCTGATGCCGGCCTTCACGACGCGCGAGATGGTCTGCAGGCGCTCGTCGTAGGTGCGGGTGGTGATGATCTCGCCGTAATACTCGCGCGACGTGTCGAGGTTGTGGTTGTACGCAGTGAGGCCCGCCTCCGCGAGCGCGCTCGCCTGCCGCTGGTCGAGCATGCCGAGCGTCGCGCAGGCCTCCAGGCCGAGCTCGCGAACGCCGCGCACCATGTCGAGGACGCGGTCGAACGCGGGGCCGTCCTTCACGTCGCGCCACGCCGCGCCCATGCAGAACCGCGTGCTGCCCGCCTCACGCGCTCTGCGCGCGGCACCGAGCACTTCGTCGACGCTGAGCAGGCGCTCGGCGTGGACGTCGGTCTCGTACTTCGAGGACTGCGGGCAGTACGCGCAGTCTTCCTGGCAGCCGCCGGTCTTGACCGAGAGAAGCGTGCAGAGCTGCACCTGATCGGGCGGGTGATTCGCGCGGTGGACCGTCTGCGCGCGGAGCAAGAGCTCCGTCAGCGGCAGCGCGTGGATCGCCAACACCTCGTCGAGGGTCCATTCGTGCCTCGCTGCGCTCTCTACGGCTGTCATGGTCGCCTGACGTACCAGGCGCCGGGACACGTGCAAAGCTGATAAGGTCCCGCTCGTGCAACGCGGGGCCCCTCGCGACGAATCTCACGAGCCGGTCTCCATCGAGGGTCCTCCCCCGCTCGCGCGGCTCGCCGCCGCCATGGCGCTGGTGGACCTGGTCTGGAACCGGATCGTCGTCCGCATGGTGGCGACGGTCGACGAAGACGCGAGCATCCTGCTCCAGCGGGCGGGCGTTTTCCCCCGCAACCTCGCGGCGGTGGCCGGGCTCATCGCGCTCGCCGTCGCGCTCTACACGTTCCTGCGCATGGCGGGCTACTCCGGGCTGCCGCGGCGGCTCGCCGTCTCGTCCGTGGCGGGCCTCGTCCTGCCTGCGTTCGTTCTCGCGCTCGTGGTCCAGAAAGAGCGGCTGCCGATCGCCGTCGTGATCGTCGCGCTGTTGGCGACGAACGCCCTGATCGTGCTCGTGGGGACGGTCGCGCTGCGCTACGTGGCGGGCCCACGATGGCTGGCGTCTGCGCTCGCCACGACCAGCGCCGCGTTCGTGCTGACCTCGCTCGTCGCAGGGACGGTGCAGTCGATCGCCCAGTCGCCGGCGGCGGGACCACTGAGCCTCATCGCGCATCACGGAGGCGAGCTCGCGTGGCACGCGCTCCCGACGCTCGTTCTGGTCGCGCTCTTCCGTGGGCAGAAGGGCGCGCCGCCGTCGGAAGGGCCACCGCCCAGCCGAGCGCTGCTCGGGGTCGTGGTCGCGCTCGCGCTGCTCGTCACCGGCCTCTCGCTGCTCGGCGAGGCGCAGCTCCATGCGCATCGGTTCGAGACCCTCGTGTACGGGGCGCTCCGACTCACGCTCGTGCCCGAGTCGATCGCGTGGGTGAACGGAATTACTCTGGGAATTGGGCTCGCCGGTGCGCTGGTCGGACTCGGCTCGTCGAGTCCGGCGCGCGCGCAGCTCGGCGCCGCGAGCGCGCTCTGGCTGGCGGCAGGCTGTGCGCCGCGTGCCCCCGGACAGCTCCTCGACTTTGCGCTCGCCGGGCTCTTGCTCGCTCGCGCCGCTCAGGCCGTGACGCGCGAGGGGCGGAACCGCGCACGCATGACCTGGGGCCCGCCGCCCGCCGCTGCTGCGCCGAACCCGTGATCTCGGCCGGAGTCGTCCGCGAAGCGGACGCGACACAATTGGGTCGGCCCGGCGAGCCGGGCACTCCGGTCGAGATCGCCGCGCCGTGGGGCGCCGCTGGCCGAGCTCAATCCCCCGCTGCGTCGACGGCGGCGAGGTCGAGCTGGAAGTCGACGCCGGTGTCGGTCCCCGACGTCACCGAGATCGGTCGTGCGAGCACGAGCGGCGCCGAGAAGTGCGGGCGACCCGACGCGTCCGTGCCGTCACGCGCTCTGCGCACCCCTTCGTGCCACGCGCGCACGGTGTACTGCCCAGGCGGGATCCCCGTGATTCGGAATCGACCGTCGTCACCCGTGACTCCGTAGTACGGATGATCGAAGACATGGACGAAGCCGCCAATCCACGGATGGCCAGCGTCATCGAGCAGCGTTGCGACTCCGGTGTGGTCGGCGACCGCCGACCCGTGCGCGCCGCGCGAGGGAAGTCCGACATCCAGCCAGCTCGCGCTTCCGCCCGACGTGCCATGGAGCCAGGCGCCGTGAAGGTTGTGCAGCACCTCTTCGTCATCGAGCACGGAGAGCGTCGAACCGAGCGGCATGGCGAGCACGCGCGGGGTGAGCGAGCAGGCGCGGAAGGCGACCTCGAAGCGGCCGGTCTCGAGCGCTCTTCCCTCCGTGATTCCATCTAGATAGACGACCGTCCCGGCGACCCCACCACGGGCACCGAGCGTCAGCACTGGGACGTTCTGCGTCGTACCGCACGCCTCCCGATGATGCTCGACCGGGACGCTCACGACCTCGGGCGAGGGGCCGATCCAGAGCACCGATCCGGAGAGCGTCCCGCCGTTGACGACATCGACGACGCGGTACCCCGAAGGGAGCGCCAAGGGCGTCCTCCGAGAGCCGCTCGCGCGATCGGCTCCTCCCCCGTCGCAGCCCCATGCGAAGAGAGAGAGACAACCGATCACGACGGCGATGTGCAGTCCATACGAGACAGCCATCGATCGAGACCTCGATCGCCATTAGCACAACGCACTCGCACTCGATCGATTTGTGTGAGCGTCGATCGAAAAAAAATGTTCGCGTCGCGAGTGCGCGATCAGATTTGCGCCGAAACGAGTGATCGCATGTCGCGCGTGGTGATCGACGAATCGAATTGCGAGCGGCTCGCGCGCGAGAATTTCTGCGGCGCGCTCGCGATCAAACGAGCGCGGCGACGGCTGCGGCGATTCGCGACACGCCGAGGCTGATCTGCTGCTGGGACGCGGCATACGAGAGACGCACGTAGCCGGGAGCGCCGAACGCCGTCCCCGGAACGACCGCGACGCGCGCGGCATCGAGCAGGTGCTGCGTGACATCCACGTCGGTCCTGAGGACCTTTCCGTCGGGCGTCTTCTTGCCCAAGAGGCCGTGCACCGACGGGAACGCGTAGAACGCACCCTCGGGCATTCGGCAGGAGATGCCGGGCACGCCGTTCAACCCATCGACCATCAGCGTCCGTCGCGCCGCGAACTCTTTCAGCATTCCTTCGAGCTCGTGGCGGGGTCCCTTGAGCGCGGCGAGCGCGGCGTGCTGGGCCACGGTGGTCGCGTTCGAGGTGGCTTGGCTCTGGAGCGTCTCGCATGCGTCGGCGAGGCTGCGTGGCCCGAGCGTCCAGCCGATGCGCCAGCCGGTCATCGCGTACGTCTTGCTGGCGCCGTCGACGATGACCAAGCGATCCTTCAGGTCGGGCGCGACCGTGAGCAGCGAGCGCTGCACGAATCCGTCGTACACCAGCTGCGCGTAGATCTCGTCCACGATCACCCAGATGCTTCGGCGACGCAGCACGGCCGCGAGCGCCACCAGGCTCGCCTCGTCGTACGCGGCGCCCGTCGGATTGCTGGGCGTGCAGAGGATCAGCGCCTTCGTGCGGGGTCCGATGGCGGCGTCGAGCACCTCCGGGCGGAGCCGGAATCCCTCGTCCTCTCGGGTCTCCACGATGCGCGGCACGGCTCCCAGCAGCGAGACCTGCTCGGGATAGCTGACCCAATAGGGCGCCGGGATGATCGCCTCGTCGCCCGGGTCGAGCAGGGCGAGCGCCAGGTCGAAGAGCGACTGCTTGGCGCCGGTCGAGACGACGATCTCTTCCGGGTCGTGCGCCACACCGCGTCGCGCGAGCGAGTCGGCGGCGATGGCCTCACGGAGCGGGGCGATCCCGCGCGTCCGCGTGTAGCGGGTGGCGCCCTTGTCGAGCGCGGCCTTGGCGGCGTCGCGGATGAAGCTCGGCGTGTCGAAATCGGGCTCGCCCAGGCCGAACGAGAGGACGTCGATCCCCGCGGCGCGAAGGGCAGCAGCCCGATCGGCGATGGCGATCGTCGCGGACGGTGCGATCGCCGAGAGGCGTGCCGCGAGCGGAGGAGGCGGAGGAGAGGTCAGCGCGCGATCGTCGGCCACGGCGGCGACTTCTAACACTCGCCCGCGGGCACGGCCATGCCGCGCTCGCGAACTACGCTGTGCCTAATGATCGAAGGCGACGCGGGTACGCCGCCTCCGCTACATCGGACCGATCGTGCCGCCCGTGGGCGGGATGATCATGTAGACGTCCTTGTGATCGACGATCGATCCCGCGCGGCCCAGGACCTGGATCGTGGCGCGGAAGAGCTGCGCCGTCGCGGTCGGCATCTGGAAGTCGTTGTAGAAGTCGACGTCGAACCAGACGACCGTGGCCGGATTCACGTGGTAAAACGTCGTAGCGTCCTTCGACGTGTAGCCCGTCGGCATGTCCGGCACGCCGTGGTCGGGCGTGACGGCTCGGATGAAGTCGGCAGTGGTGTGGGAGGCCGGTAGCCGCGTCTCGGTCCGGTCTGGGTCGGTGCGCGTCGTGATGTCCTGGACCGTCTCGCCCGCGACCGTCGTGACGGCGGCGACGATGTCGTTGCCGAGCGAACCGCTGATGCCGGCCGAGCCCGGGTGGAACGCGACCGGCGCGCCTGCGCCATCGACGGTCCCGCTGTCCGTCGCGAGCAGCTGCGAGTTGCGGAACGTGTCGCCGGCATCGCCGATGTCGACGCCGATGTAGAACGCGCCGCGCGCCTGCATCGTCGCGAGCAGGGAGCCGTAGCTGTGCTGCGCGCCGTCGCTCGGGCTTCCCGGGGCGGGCCCGTTGTACCAGCTCGCGTCGGACGCCAGCACGAGGATCGGCACGCGACCCTCGTTGAAGCAGGCCCAGCCATAGGGGCGCGGGCCGTCCGGTGCCACGCCGCAGTCGCGCGCGGGATCCATCGTCGGGACGTAGCCGTCGCCGGTGAGCCCGTTGTGCACCGTCGCGCGCGCCGCCTCATCGGTCTCGTGCCCGACCATCCCGGCACCGTCGATCGACTCGAAGAGAGCCTCGACGTGATCCTCGGGATAGTCGCCACCGAAGTCGGCGTTGTGCGTGTCGGTGTCGATGGTGTGCATGTTGTTGAATGCGGTCTGCGAGAGCGTGGCGTCCGCATCGAGCCGCTGCCGAACCCAGAGCGTGTAGTCGCCCGGAGAGCCGTCGGGGCCCGCGGGCAAGGAGTCGAACGAGCCGACGCCGATGCGGACGTCCGGGATCTGCATCCGGATGCCCGGGACGATCGTCCCGCTGAACGCAGCGGCGAGCGCTGCGATGACCGGGCCCATGCTCGCGGAGTTGTCGACGAGGATGAAGACGTCGGCGATTTGAATGCGCGTCGAGAAGTCGAACTGCCGATGCGGGTGCGTCCCCATCGTGCCGGGCGGGTTGTACGGGATCGTGACGTACAGCGTGCCCGGCGGCGGCATCGACGTGCTGCTCCGCGGGTCCGTGCCGGCAGCAACCTCGACGAGATCCGTGACGCCGTCGCCGTCCGAGTCCGGGTTGCACTGGTCGGTGCCGAGCGTGGCTTCCTGTTCATCCGGCACGCCGTCGTTGTCCGAGTCGGTGTCGTGGAAGTTCGGGATGCTGTCGTGGTCGCAGTCGGACGGCGCGCACGGGTTGGCAGCGCCCATGTTCTCGACCATGTCCGTGATGGTGTCGCCATCGTCGTCGGGGTTGGCTGGGTCCTCGATCGAGTCGGCGATCCCGTTGTGATCGGAGTCCGCCATCGACGTACAGCCGCTGACGACACCGACGTCGCTCCCCATGTGATGGGTGCCGCTGTCGGTGTGCCCGCCCGGCATCGCCCGCGTCGGGTTGCAGCCGGTGCTGAGTCCACCACCGACCAGTGCGGCCACGGAAAGGAGCGTCGCGAAGCGCGTAGACGTAGGCATGAAAAGCCTCCTCGTTCGGATCTGAGACTCTGCGCGCGATCGCGCGTGCCTGTAAACAGCGCTCACGCGGGGCCGGTGTGACTCCTCACGCGCACACGCCGACGATCTCTCACACTCGGGTCAGCCAAAGCTGCCAGGGATCGCAGGTACGACGATGTAGACGTCGCGCGTGTCGAGGACGGCGCTGCTGCCCGCCGTGACGTCGATGTGCGCGCGGAACAGCGCCACGTGCGACTCGCCGGGGAAGAAATCGTTGCGGAAGGTGATGCGGAACAGCACGCGCGTCCCGGGCACCACGCCGAAGAACGTCGACAGATCGTAGGTGAGGACGGCGGCCGCGTGGCTGACGCCGGCGGGCTCGGTCCAGCACGGCACGACGTGTTCGTTGCAGGCGGGCGAGCGGCTCGAGATGAACATCCGCTCGTCGATCCGCTCGGGGTCGGTGGAGTCGCCGCGCACGCGCGTGGAGATGTCGAGCGGCACGCGCGTCGCGATGGTCGAGATCGCCTCCACGATCGTGTCGCTGAACGCTGCCCGGCCGGCGTCGCCGATCAGGGTGTTCGGCAGGTCGTACACGAGCTCGTTGCCGTCGAGATCGATCGATCGGGTCTGACGCGCGGCCTGCCTCATGAACCAGCAGGGAGAGCCACTGCAGCCCCCGGTCGACGAGCAATGCGAGGGCTCCGTCACCAGCGCGCACGCGCTCCCGCTCGACGCGTTGATGCCGACGTAGCGCGCGCCGTGCGTGCTCATCTCGGTCATGGCCTGCCCGAAGGTCGGCGGGGCCGGGGTGATGCCGGTGTACTCGTCGCAGTCGTCTGCGGGACCGTTGTGCTGGCAGATGTCCGAGAAGTGGATCACGATCGGGAGCGCGCCGTCGCGGAAGCAGGGCGCGCCCCAGCCCGTGTCGAGGCAGTCACCGATGTAGCGGTGCATCGTGAACGTCTCGGCGCTGTCGGTCCACGTTCCGCCGGTGCCGGTCATGATCTCGTAGAGCGCGAACGTGCCGGACTCCGGACCATCGCCGCCGCCGGTCGCGCAGCCGGATGTGCAGAACGCCGACTCGAACGCCGCGCGCACGTCTGCGACTCGGCCGGGCGGGGTCATGCGAATCGAGAGATAGAAAGGTTGGTCGGGCGGACTCGAGTAGCCCGAGAACGGAACGTCCTTGTGGCCGCCGCCTCCGACCCAGACGTCGGGGATCGAGGTGACGATGCGATCGAGGATGCCCGTGACGGGCTCCGTCACCGTCTGCCGCACGTTGTCGAGCGTGCCGCCCATCGATCCCGTCGTGTCCGAGATGAAGAACACGTCGGCCACGCGAATCGTCGTGCCGAAGTCGAGGTCCCGGACGACCGGGCCCGTGCGGTAGGGAAGGATCACGTAGAAGTCTTCGCGCGGGATGCCGCAGCTCGCGTTGCGCGCGCAGTCGCAGTGGTTGCCCGTGGTTCCGTCGGGACAGATGCCAGGCGTCAGGACGTACGCGCCTTCCGCCAGGTCGCCCGTGCCGTCGTGGTCGCTGTCGATCGCGCAGGGGTTCGTCCCCACGCGGCGCTCGTCGCCGTCGCCGAGGCCGTCGTTGTCGGAGTCCGCGTCGACGAAGTCGTCGAGGCCGTCGAGCATGATGGCCGGCGTCGGCGAGGCGACCATCGTCGGGTCGATCTCGTTCGGGCACTGGACGGGCGGCGTCATCACGTCGCCATCGCCCGCCTCCTCGGCGTCCATCGCGCCGTCGCCGTCGCTGTCGAGGTCCCGGAAGTTCCCGATCATGTCCATGTCGGGATCG
>JAYVCF010000174.1:0-4257 GCA_043750095.1 Deltaproteobacteria bacterium | reverse complement strand
GTCGAAGGCGGGCGTGACCGCGCTCCCTCCGCTGAGCTGCTCGGGCGACATGTACTCGAGGGTCCCGACCACCTCGCCCGCAATCGTGAGCTTGCGGTCGACGACGTCCGAGGCATCGGGGATCGTCGCGATCCCGAAGTCGAGAAGTCTCGCGACGTCGCCCTCCCGGCCCGGCTCGTGGCCAATCAGCACGTTCGCGGGCTTGACGTCGCGATGCACGACACCGCGCGTGTGGATGTACGAGAGCGTGGCGCCGAGCTGCACCGCGAGCTGAACGACGTTGGCGACGTCGAGCCTCTGACGGGCGACGATGAGACTGTCGAGAGAGCGCCCCTCGAAGAGCTCGAGTGCGACGAAGGGGCCGTGATCCGCGCAGGTCCCTGCATCGAGCACGGCGACGACCCCAGGGTGGCGCACCATGTAGAGCGCTCGCGCCTCGCGCATCAGGCGCGCGCGAACGTCACGCCGCTCGAGGACGGACGCGTTCAGCGTCTTGAGCGCGATGCGTGCACCGAGCCATGTGTGCTCGGCTTCGAACACGATGCCCATGCCGCCGCGCGCGATCTCGCGCTTCACGAGATACCGCCCATCGACGAGAGCCATGGGCACCGCTTCGGTGTACGCGCTCGATGGCATCAGCGGCGTGGACGAGCATGCCACGTGCGGGTGCGAACGGGCACACCGAGCGAGTCGAGCGAGATGCTGCCGGCTCCTCGCGACCGAACGGAAGTCGGTGCCGTCGGCGGCGCGAGCGCGAGCTCCTCGAACAAGCGCGAACGCTCGAGCGCGCAGAGGGTGGCGCCACGTCATCCAACGCGCACGGATGCGTGCCGTTTTCGCGGTGAAATCGGCTCGCCGCTTGACCCGTCTACTACTCGCGTAGTAGCTGCTCTGCAGTGCCGGCGCGTAGCCATTGGACGTGGCGTGTGATCGCGGCGATCGCGGCGATCGGTTGCGCGACGGCCTGCTCGAGTGCGGCGCGGCGCTCCGAGAGCGAAAGCGAGGCGTCGTCGTCCGAGCATGCGAGCGAGGACGGCTCGCTCATGCTCTCCGAAGAGGCGCAGCGTGCGATCGGTCTGGTCGTCGTCGACGTCGCAGACGCGACGCTGCCCGACGTGCATGTCCGCTTCGGCCACGTGATCGCGCGACCTGGCGACGAGGCGGTTCTCGTAGCGCCGGTCACCGTGCGGATCGTCGCCGTCACGGCGCTGCCGCTCGGAACGGAGGTCGCGGAGGACTCGGTGCTCGTGACGGCGGTCCCGGTCCTCGGCGCGGCAGATGGCGTCGCGCTCGCGTCGGCCGCGGCCGAGCTCACTGGGCAACTTCGCAGCGCGGAGGAAGAGCTCACGCTTCGGCGCGCGACTCTGGAGCGAGCGCGAGCGCTGTCCACGACGGCGGTCGTGAGCCCGCAGGCCGTGCAGGAAGCGGAGACGACCGTCGAGACGACGCAGGCGCAGGTCGATGCGCTTCGTCGCGCGACGTCGATCCGCGCGCGGGGCGGGCGCACGCTCACGCTGCTCGCCCCGCGTGCAGGAGCGCTCGTCGCGATCGAGGCTGTCGTCGGCGCGGTGGTGCAGCCCGGCGAGGTCCTGGCCCGGGTCATCGCGACCGGTTCGCGATTCGTCGATGTGGAGGTTCCGACGTCCGAGTCGACCGGCGCGGCGTATGAGATCGATCTCGGCGAGCGATGGGCTCCCGCCACGCTGATCGCTCGAGGCGGCACGGCGCTCGGGCTCGTGCGACACGATCGCTTGCTGATCGACTGGACCGTCGAGCTCACGCCCGGCGCGGAGGTCAGCGTCCGTGTGGCCGATTCGAGCGTCGTCGGCCCGGTGGTGCCCGAGGCCGCGCTCGTCCCGCTCGCCGACGGCGAGGCCGTCTACGTGGAGCGCGACCCAGGGACCTACGAGGTTCGCCCGGTACGAGTCGCCGCACGTTTTGGAGGCCGCGCGCGGATCGCGGAGGGCCTTCGCGCGACGGAGCGCGTCGTGACCGTGGGTGCGATGGCTCTCTCGGGGCAGGCGCTGCGAGCGCTGCTCGGCGACGCGGACTGACTCGTGCTCGACGCGCTCATCGCGGCTTCGATCCGGCATCGCGCCGTCGTCCTCTTCGTCGCCGTCGGGATGGCCGCGGGCGAAGCGATGATCGTGAGCGGGGCCCCGCTCGACGTTCTCCCGGACTTCATGCCGCCGCGCGTCGTCGTGCAGATCGCCGCGCCGGGCATGGGCACGCTCGACGTCGAAGAGCTCGCGACGCGCCCCGTCGAGCGGGCGCTCCTCGGCACGCCGCGCGTCACGAGCGTGCGCTCGACCTCGTCGCCCGGTCTCTCGGTCGTCACGCTCCTCTTCGAAGACGACGTCGACATCTACCGCGCTCGACAGCAAGTCGAAGAGCGCCTCGCGGGCGTGCGCGGCTCGCTCGCCACAGGAGTCTCCGAGCCGGAGCTCGCACCGATCTCGGCGCCCATCGGTGCGGTGATCAAGCTCTGCGTGACGATGCCCGAGGGCTCGTCCGACGAGAGCTTGCGGGCGTTGCGCTCGTACGGCGACTGGGTGGTGCGTCCACGCGTGCTTGGGATCCGCGGCGTGTCGCAGGTGACGGTGCACGGTGGAGCCGTCGCGCGCGTCGAGGTGCAGCCCGACCCTCCTCGGCTACATGCGGCCGAGGTCACGCTCGGCGAGCTGCGTGCCGCCGTCGCCGCATCCTCTGCCCCTGGCGGCGTCGGATTCGTGGAGAGCGAGACGACCCGCCGCGACGTGGCACTCGCGACGCGTCTCGTGATCGAGGCCAGTGGTGATCTGGCTACGGTCGTCGACGCGGTGGCGGGGACCGCTGTCGCCGTTCGCAACGGCGCGATGTTGCGCGTGGGCGATGTGGCGGACGTGGTCGAAGCGTCGGAGCCGCGCGTCGGGGCAGCGAGCTACGACGGCCGACCCGCGATCTACATCCAGATCAACAAGCTCCCGGGTGAGGACACGCTGCGCATCACGCGGGACGCGGAGTCGGCGCTGCACGATCTCGAGGCGCGACTACCCCCAGGCGCGCAGATCGAGCCGCCTGTGTTCCGCCAAGCGGACTTCATCGAGACGTCCATCGAGGCGGTGGCGCGCGCGATGGGACTGGGCGCGCTGCTCGTCACGCTCGTGCTGATCGCGTTCTTGCGTCGGCCGCGCCTGGCGATCATCAGCCTCGCGGCGATCCCGCTCTCGCTGCTGACGGCGGCGTGTGTGCTGACTCTGTCGGGCGCGAGCATCGACGGGATGACGCTCGGCGGTCTCGCCATCGCGGTGGGCGAAGTGGTGGACGACGCGATCGTCGACGTCGAGAACGTGTGGCGGCGCCTGCGCGAGAACGCGCGGTTGCCGGAGCCACGGCCAGCGCTGGATGTGATCCGCGACGCATCGCGCGAGGTCCGTGGCTCGGTCGTGTACGCGACGATCATCGTCATCGTGGTGCTGCTGCCCGTGCTCCTTCTCGGCGGCGTCGCGGGGCGGATCTTCTCGCCGCTCGCGCAGGCGTACATGATGTCGATCGGCGCCTCGCTCTTCGTCGCGCTCACGGTCACGCCTGCTCTCTGCGCCGTGCTCTTGCCGCGCGTGGCGACGGCCGACGAGGACCACTCGGCGCTGGCCGGTTGGGTGTCCTCGCGGTACGCGCGCCTGCTTCGCCGTGTCGTCGATCAGCCGCGCATGGTGCTCGGCACCGCGGCCGCACTCGCGATCGTCGCGGTCGGGGTGCTGCCATTCCTCGGCGGAGGTTTTCTCCCCTCGTTTCGCGAGCGGACGCTGGTCGCTCACCTGAACGCCGCTCCGGGAATCTCGCTCGACGAGGCCATGCGCCTCGCGGGCGCGGTCGATCACGAGCTGCGACCCGGTGTGGCCGCGCACTTCGCGGCGCGTGCCGGTCGCGCCCCGCTCGACGAAGACACCGCACCCGTGAGTCGTGTCGAGGCGGATCTCGTGCTCTCGACGAGCGAAGAGGACGGCTCGGATCACGGCGAGATGCTCGGTGAGGTGGCCGAGCGCATCGAGCACGTTCCCGGACTTGGGGTCTCCGTCGAGGACTTTCTCGGCGAGCGTATCCACGAGGTCCTCTCTGGCGAGACGGCGCCGCTCGTCGTCCGGGTCGCAGGTCCGGACCTCAAGGTGCTGCGCCGCATCGCGCGTCACGTCGCGACGTTGCTCGCGAGCATCGACGGTGTGGACGGCGTTCACGTCGAGCCGCAGATCGACATCGCGGAGGTCCGTGTGGTGCCGC
>JAYVCF010000173.1:0-4070 GCA_043750095.1 Deltaproteobacteria bacterium | reverse complement strand
CGCTCACGCACGATCGCGCGCAGGACACGGGCCCCGTGTTCTCACCCGACGGAGAGGTCGTGTACTTCTCTTCGGATCGCACGGGCATCGCCAACATCTACGCGTACCACCTGGCCGCCGGCACCACGCGGCAGATCACCAACGTGATCGGCGGCGCGTACACGCCCGCGATCTCCGCCGACGGGCACACGCTCGTCTATCTCGGATACACGAGCTGGGGCTTCGATCTCTTTCGCCTCGATGCGCTCGACGCCGACGGCTTTCGCGAGGCGCCCGTGTACCAGGACACGCGGCCCGCAGGCTCGGCGACCGATGAGTTCCTGACCCTCGAGAGCTCGGCCTACGATCCGCTCCCGACGCTCTATCCGCGCAGCTACATGCTCGACCTCGGGCAGGACTCGTTCGGCTCGCAGATCGGCATCACCACGCAGGGCGGGGACGTGGTGGGGCAGCATGCGTACTCGCTGCGGCTCGGGTTCGGCTTGGTGCGCGGCAACCTCGCGGTCGACGCGAGCTACACGTACCAGCGCTCGCCGCTCGCCGTGAGCGTGGGCGGCTTTCGATATCTGAACTACGGAGGCGGGCTCTCCGTCGGAGGCGTCGATCGCACGTGGGTGCAGGACCAATACGGCGGGACGATCGATCTCTCGTACGTGTTTCCGCGCTCGTTTCGCTACGACGCCATCTCGCTGAGCTACGCAGCCACCCACACGTCGCGCGCCGAGCCCTGGCTCTACGAGCTCGATCCCAACACGCCGCCGCCGCAGGTGCCGTACCTCGGCTTCTATTCGATCCTGCGCTTCGGCTGGGTGTACAGCGACATCGAGCGCTACCTCTACGACATCAGTCCCTCGAACGGCCGCAGCATCGCGCTCGGCGTGGGGCTGGCCGATCCGCTCTTCGGCAGCTCGTACCGCGTGGCGACGATGACCTGGTCGGTGACGCAGTACGTCCCGCTCTGGGAGCACCACGTGCTCGCGCTGCGCTACGGCGGCGGCATCAGCGGCGGCGATCTCGATCGACGCGGCGTGTTCGGCGTGGGCGGCTTTCCGAACGTCTCGCCCATCTCGGGCCTCTACAGTCCCAACACGCTGGGCGGCGTCGTCTTGCGCGGCTATCCGACCAACAGCCGCTACGGCACGCAGATGCACCTCGTGCAGGCCGAGTACCGCTTCCCGATCATCCGCTTCAACCAGGGCGTGCTCACGCTGCCCGTGTTCGTGAACCGCATGTACGCGAGCGTGTTCGCCGACTACGGCGACGCGTTCAACGACGTGTTCGACCTCACGCGCTTCCGGCTCGGCGTCGGCGGCGAGGTGCTGATCGACTTCACGATCTTCTACGTCGTGCAGCTGACGCTGCGCGTGGGGTACGCGCGCGGGCTGATGGAGGGCGGGATCGATCAGGTATACGGAAACCTCGGCGTGCCGTTCTGATCGGCGGCCGTCCGGATCGGTGCCGGTCAGCGACCGCGCGGCGGGTTCGCCTCGAGCCAGAGCACGTCGTCACGATCCTTGTCTCGGTTGGCGGCCCGCTTGTTCGCGAGCAGCGCCGCGTGCCCGATCACCGGCACGCGCCGCCCCTCGACGTCCACGCTCAGCGCCTGTGCCGCAGCCGTGTCGAAGTCCACGCCCGAGATCGCCGTGAGCACCTCGATGAGGTTCGGCTTGATGCCGAAGCGATACCCGTAGTCGGCCTCGGCGAAGAGCTGCTCCCCCACGCCGTGAGTCGAGACCGGCGCGCCGAACGCCACCAGCGCGCCATAGACACGGCTGGCGTTCTCGGGCGAGGGGCGCACGAACACGTCGAGATCCTCGGTGGCACGCGGGCGGCCGTGGACCGCGACCGCCCAGCCGCCGATGAGGACGAACTCCACCTTCGCGTCCGCAAGCGCGACCAGGAAGTCGCGCAGATCGTCAGGCAGCGCGTCGAGGTTCGCCATGACGGATCCGGAACACCTCGCCCGGCATGCTCGCCCGCTCGGACTTCGGCCATGGCCGGCCGGTCGCGAGCCAGGCAGCGCGGCAGAGGCGCGCCATCGCCGCGAGCCGCTCCTCTGGCGTCTCGTCGTCGTGAAGCGGGGGTGAGGGCGCGTCGAGCGAGCCGATCGGCTCCATCACCATCCCGCGCGCTGCGCGCACGCGAGCACGCTCTCGACGCTCCGCCTCACGATCTGCGCTCACGCTCGCCATTGTACCGCGGACGGGCGCCATCTCCCATCTTCACGGCACGACGTCGACGCCCTTGAGGCCGAATACGGCCGCCGCCGCGAGCACGTGCTTGTCGTGTGAATGGATCTCCGCGAAGCCGTTCAAGCTCGCGGTCGACAGATGAATCGCATCGCCAGTACGGAGGAACACTCTCGAGCCGAGCGCCAAGAAGGCTCGCTCGAGAGCGTGCTCGACCGTCGCGTCGAAAGGCAGCCAGGTCCAAACACCGGCGGCTTCGTCGGCGACGAGGTTCGACCACACGGTCCTCAGCTGCGGGCGCGTGAGGCTGCCCTCGCGCACCTTGCGATGCAGCGCGGCCATGACCTCGACGCGGCCGAATCGCGAACACGACTTCGTCACGGGTCGTGCGGCAAGCGCACGTACGAACTGCGCGCCAGGCTCGGGCAGGTAGCACTTGAGGATGTAGTTCGAATCGAAGTAGAGCATCAGCGAGCGCGGTCCTCGCCCACGAGGTCGACCGAGTCGCTCTTCTGCTTGGGGAGCTTCGCGATCCAAGCTTCGCGATCGGGCAAGGGGACGCCGTCTCGCGCGGCGACGCTCGGTGCCTGCATGACGGCGAGCACGCGCCCGCGGTCGGTGATCAGAAGCGGTCGCTTGGCCGCCTCACGAACGATTGCACCGGTGCGGGCATGCAGGTCGCGGATCGAGACGGTCTTCATGGCGATGTGTCTCATGGTGTCTCATCGTGCGGAGCGTCGCAACACGCGGTCCGAGGCAGGCCGGCGCTGGTGTAGACTCTCCGCGAGGGAGAATCTCCATGAGTTCAACTTTGCTTGGCACGCACTCTCGTTTCTCGACATCGACGGCGCGCGCGGCGCTCTGCTTCTTGTCTGCCGCGGCGATGGTCGTCGGATGCGGCGGCGGCGATACCCCGCAGAACATGATGGATGCCGGGCGTGACGTCGGCACCAGCGACAGCGCGATCCGCGTCGACGCGAACAGCGACGCGAACAGCGACGCAGGCGCGCTCCCCGATGCGAACGTCGATGCCGCGAGCGCGAACGATGCGGCCGTGCCCGTGGACGTCGGCTCGGACAGCGGCTGCGCAGCCAACGAGATGCTCTGCGGCAGCGCGTGCGTGCGCGTGATCGACAACCCGGCGCACTGCGGAACGTGCGGCAACGTCTGCGGTGGCGCGACGCCCTTGTGCGCGGGCACGGCCTGCGTCGCGACGTGTCCGGCCAGCAGCATGATGTGCAGCGGTGGCTGCATCGATCCGGCGACCGACATCAACAACTGCGGCACGTGCGGGACCGTGTGTGGAGCCGGGCGCATGTGCACCGGTGGCAACTGCGTGTGCACCTCGGGGACCTCGTGCGGCAGCGCCTGCGTCGACACCACCTCCGACCCGAACAACTGCAGCGCGTGCGGCATGCGCTGCGCGGCCGGACAGACGTGTGCGGGCGGAGTGTGCGGCGCTTGCCCGTCCGGCGGCAGCGTGTGCGGCCCGACGCCCGGAATGTGCGTGAACCTCACGAACGACGTGAACAACTGCTCGAGCTGCGGCATGCGCTGCGCGCTCGGCCAGACCTGCACGGCTGGAGCGTGCGTCTGCCCCGGGGGCAGCACGATGTGCGGCGGGAGCTGCGTCAACCTCGCGACCGACCCGCGCCACTGCGGCTCCTGCGCCAACGACTGCGGGCCCGCGGGCACCTGCGGCGCGGGCGGCGTGTGCTCGTGCACGGGGCCGGCGACGGTGATGCGCTGCGGCGCGCTCTGCGTGGACACGGCGCGCGATCCCAACAACTGCGGCAGCTGCGGTCGCGCCGTCTGCCATGCGAACTCGTGCTCCGGCGGCATGCCGCGCTGCGTGCCCGGTTACACCGACTGCGGCGTCTC
>JAYVCF010000172.1:0-8345 GCA_043750095.1 Deltaproteobacteria bacterium | reverse complement strand
ACAAGAGCCTCGGCTTCGAGCGCTCGATCGCCGACGGGCAAGACAAGCACCTCGAGCTCGAGCGCGCGCACGCCGACGTGAGCGACCAGCTCGCCGCCTCGAACGCCGACAAGGAAACGGCGAGCAAGCGCGCCGAGGACTTCAAGGCACGGGCCGAGCGCAGCGAAGCGCGCGTCAAGAAGCTCGAGAGCGAGGTCGAGACCGAGAAGGCCGTGCGTAGCGCCGACGCGGCGCGGGTCAACGAGGAGAAGCAGAACGCGATCGCCGCGATGAAGGCCGAGCAGGCCGCGATGAAGGCCGAGCACGCCTCGCAGCTGGAGAGCGCGGCGCAGGCCCACGCAGCCGCGCTCGAGTCCGCGACGCAGTCCCACGCAGCCGCGCTCGAGTCCGCGACGCAGACCCACGCAGCCGCGCTCGAGTCCGCGAGATCCGAAGCGGCGGCGCGTGAAGCGGCGCACGGCAGCACCCTCGAGTCGCTCCGCGCCGAGCACGGCGCCGCGCTGGAGCGGGCGCGCAACGAGCTCGGCGGCCAGCTCGAGACGCTCGCGGCAGAGCACGCCACCGCGCTGGCGGCGCTTCGCGCCGAGCAAGAGAAGGCGATCGAAGAGAAGGCGTCCGAGCACGCGAGCGAGATCTCCATCCTCGCCGCGCAGTACCAGCAGGCGAACGAGCGCGTGAAGTCGGTCCACGAGGCCGAGCTCGCCAAGGTTCGCGCCGAGAGCGCCGCCGCCGTCGAGGCCGAGCGCGAGGCCAAGGAGACCGCGATCAGCAACCTGATCGCGCAGGGAGAGCAGACGAGCGCGTCGCTCCGCGAGAACCACGAGAGCGCGACAGCCGCGCTCACGCAGAGCCACGCGGCGGCGCTCGCCGATCGCGACGCGCGCTTCGCCGCCGAGAAGGCGACCGAGCTCGACGCGCTCCGGAGCGAGATCGAGGCCGCGCACGCGGCGACCCTCGCCAAGCTTCGCGCGGAGCACGCGGCAGCCCACGAGGAGGCCGAGCGAAAGCACGGCTCGAACCTCGCCGCGATCGGACGAAAGCTCGCCGAGAGCGAGAACCAGAACACGGTGACGGGCGAGACGCTCGCGGAGGCACAGGCCGAGCTCGCCATCGCCACGCAGACGAGCGACGAGCGCGCGGCGCGGATCAAGGCGCTCGAGGCCGAGCTCGCCGACGCGAAGGGCAAGATCGCCACCGACGCGGAGCTGCTCACGCGAGCACGACGCGCGATGGAGATCGGCCTCGCGCTCCTCGAAGAACAGAAGAACGGCGCCGCCCACGGCTGACCCGTGCTCGTCGGTCGCGATCTCGTTCTTCGCGCGTTCGACGCGGCGCTGAACGCGGTCGACGCACGGCGCGCCACCCACGATGCGCTGCTCGCGCGGCGCGTCGCGGGACCGGTCCACGTGATCGCGCTCGGCAAGGCTGCGCTCGCGATGACGGCCGGCGTGCTCGACGCGTGCGACGTCGTGAGCGGCCTCGCCATCGCGCCGCTCGGCGGGCGAGAGATCGCGCTGCCCTCTCCGATCGAAGTGCAACGTGGCTCGCATCCGATCCCCGACGCCGATGTCGCCCGACGCGGCGAGGCGATGATGCTCTACGCGACGCGAATCCCGGAGCACGCGACGGCCCTCGTGCTGGTCAGTGGCGGTGGGTCCGCGTTGGTCGATGCGCCCATCCCCGGCGTGTCTCCGGACGATCTCGCCTCGATGACACAGCGCCTTCTCGCCTGCGGCGCGAGCATCGAGGAGATCAACGCGGTCCGGGTGGGGCTCTCGCGATCCAAGGGCGGCGGCCTCGCGCGCGCGATTGGGGCGAGGCGTGTGCGCGCGATCGTCGTGAGCGACATCGTCGACGGGGACGCATCGCAGGTCGCCTCCGGGCCGATGTCGCCCTGGCTCGGCCCGAGCCCCGAGGAGGTCGCGGTGCGTGCACATCTCGCGGCCGCACTCGGGAGCCGCGAGCGAGCGATGCTGAGTGCGTGGACCCGAAGCACATCCGTGGGCATCCCGCTCGAGGTCGTCGCGGACAACGCGCGCGCCGTCAACGCAGCGCTCGTGGCGCTTCGCCTAGCAGGCCGGCGCGTGGAAGCCGGGCCCTCGCTCGCCGGAGAGGCGCGCGACTGCGGTCGTGCGTGGGCCGACGCAGCTCGGACGAGTACCGCGGACGCGCTCGTCGCAGGCGGGGAGACGGTCGTGACCGTTCGCGGCCGCGGGCGAGGCGGGCGAAGCCAGGAGACCGCGCTCGCGGCGCTCGACGCGGGCATCCTCGGGACGTTGCTCTGCGCGGGCACCGACGGCATCGATGGCCCCACCGACGCAGCCGGCGCCGTGATCGACGACGACGTGCGCGCGCGCGCCGATCGCGACGCTCTACGGCGCGCGCTCGATGCCAACGACTCGAGCACCTTCTTCGCGGCATGCGGCGGTCGGCTCGTCACGGGATCGACCGGGACCAACGTCGCCGACCTCGCGATCTGGGCTCGTTGAGCGAGTCCTTCGCGCTACAACCACGCCGTGATTCCCCCGCTCGAACGCCGCCTTCAGCTCATCACGGGCAAGGGCGGCACGGGCAAGACGACGCTGGCGGCGGCGCTCGCCCTCGCACACGCCGCGCGCGGCAGAAGACCCCTCTTGGTCGAGCTCGGGCATCGGGCCTCGCTCGTGCGCGTGCTCGATGTGGACGCCGTCGATCACGAGGTGCGCGAGGTCGTGCCCGGCGTACACGCGACGAACATCGAATTGCCTCGCGCGACGGAGGCACTGCTTCGACGTGCCCTGCCCTCGCGGATCACCGCGCGCGCGCTTCGCTCCGCCCCCGTCCGCACTTTCCTCGACGCCGCGCCCGGTGTCGGTGAGGTCGCCACGCTCGAACGCCTCCGCCACTTCGTGGACGACAGCGACTTCGATCCGATCCTCGTCGATGGCGATGCGACCGGGCACACGCGCATGCTCTTCGCGCTGCACGGGGTCCTGGAGAGCCTCGGCGTCGGCGGGGCGATCGCCGCGCTCCTGGCTCGGATCTCCGGCGTGTTCGCAGACCCGACGCTGGCGGCGGTGCACCTCGCGAGCTTGCCGACGGCGCTCGCGATCGAAGAGACGCTCGAGCTCTGGGACGAGCTGCGCGGGAGCCAACGCGTCGCGATGGGATACGTGCTCCTCGATCGCGTCGAAGGGCTCGGCGCGGCACCGCTCGATCGTGCCGCCGCCACGGCTCTCGAAGCGCGCGCCGCGGCGAGCGCACCCGAGGTGGCCAGCGCGCTGGGGCTCTTGCGGATCGACGACGACCGCCGCATCCGCGCCGACGCGACGCGAGACCTGCTCGCTCGACGCGGGATCGTCGCGCTGCCCGTGGCCGATCTCGAAGACGCGCCGCTCGATCGCGCGACGCTCCGTGGGATCGGGCTCGCCTTGCTCGAAGTGGAGCCGCGCGCGTGAGCGCCTGCGACGAGCTCGTCCGCACCGGACGCCTGATCGTGTGCGTCGGACCGGGCGGCGTCGGCAAGACGACGCTCGCCGCTGCGCTCGCGGTGCGGGCAGCCGTGCTCGGCCGGCGCGCGTTCGTCCTCACGATCGACCCTGCGCGGCGGCTCGCGAGCGCGCTCGGGATCGACGGCGGCGGCGCGACGGGCGATGCGGCCGAGGTCCCGCTCGCCTCGCTCGACGCGCGTGGCTCGCTCACGGCGGCGATGCTCGAGCCGCAGGCGAGCTACGACGCGCTGATTCGACGCATCGCTCCCGTCGACGAGCGCGAGCGCATCCTCGACAACCGGGTGTACCGCGCGTTCTCGCGCACGCTGGCCCGCTCCCACGCGTACGTGGCGATGGAGCACCTCTACGACGTGCTCGAGGGCAGCTCGCCGCCCGATCTGGTCGTGCTCGACACACCTCCGATGCGAAGCGCGCTCGACGTGCTCGATGCGCCGCTCGCGCTCGCGCGATTCGCCGAGCACCGCGCCCTCGGAGCATTGACCGGAAGGGCCGCGGCGAGCGCCGGCGCGTTCGCGGCAGGCAAGCTCGTGGGGCTGCTCGCCGGCCAGGAGGTCGGAGCCGAGCTCGCGACGTTCCTGCGCGCGTTCCTCGGGATGCGGGCTGGGTTCGCCAAGCGCGCCCGCGCCATCGACCGCGTGCTCCGTGAAGAGGCGCGCTTCGTCCTCGTGATGGCGCCCGACGCGACGCACGTCGCCGACGCCGAGCACCTCGCGACGGGCCTCCGTGAGCGGGGCGTGACGATCGAGGCGACGCTCGCCAACCGCGCGTTCACGGAGGACCCGCGCGCACCGCTCCGGCGCATGCCTTCGATGACCTCCTCAGGCGACGAGATCGCCGCGCGTCTAGGGATCACGACGGCATCCGAGCGCGGTCTTCTCGATCGCGCGCTCGACCGCGCACGAGCCCTGTCCCTCCGTGACGCGGCGCGCATCCAGCAGGCTGCTCCTTTCCCCGGCACTCGGATCGCGTTCCCTCGCGCCCACGTCGAGCCCATGGACGTGACGCAGCTGCACGCGCTCGCGCTCTCGGGCATCGTCGCGTCCTGATGTTCGCGTGTTGGACGCCTCGCATCGAGATCAGACGCGGAGCACGACACCGACGAGGGCATCGAGGCCGATCGAGGCGCCGACGCCGTGTGCCTCGAGCGTCGCGCCGCCAACCTGGCAGCGTTCGACACTCGGGCGTCGTCGTTTCGTCGCTGCCTGCTACGCGAGCTGGCGCAAGACGAACTGGAGAATGCCGCCGTGAAGGATGTACTCGACCTCGGCCGGCGTATCGACGCGACACTTCACATCGAAGCTCTTCTGGCCCGCGGTGACCTTCAGCGTCTTGCCCGGCGTGAAGCCTCCCGCGATCCCGGTGATGGAGAAGGCCTCGGTGCCCGTGAGCCCGAGCGAGCTCGCGGACTCGCCGCTCATGAACTGCAGCGGAAGGACGCCCATGCCCACGAGGTTGCTGCGATGGATGCGCTCGAAGCTCTCCGCGATCACGGCCTTGGCGCCCAAGAGGTACGTGCCCTTCGCGGCCCAGTCGCGCGAGCTGCCCGTGCCGTACTCCTTGCCGGCGATGACCACGAGCGGGATCCCGGCCGCGATGTACTTCTCGCTCGCCTCGTAGATCGACATCACCGGTCCATCGACGTCGCTCTTGCCGAAATATCGCGTGACGCCGCCCTCGGTTCCGGGCGCGAGCAGGTTCTTGAGGCGGATGTTGGCGAAGGTGCCGCGCACCATCGTCTCGTGGTTGCCGCGACGCGCGCCGAACTGATTGAAGTCGCGAGGCGTGACGCCGTTGGCCATCAAGTACGCGCCCGCGGGGCTGTCCTTCTTGATGTTGCCGGCCGGCGAGATGTGATCGGTGGTGATGGAGTCGCCGAGCAGCGCGAGCACGCGCGCGCCCGAGATGTCGCCGGGCGCCTTGGGCGTCTCCTTCTTGAGTCCGTCGAAGAACGGCGCCTTCCGGATGTAGGTGGACTTGTCCTCCCACGCGAAGGTCGCACCCGTCGGCGCGGCCGTCTCCTGCCACTCCTTCGGGCCCTTGAACACATCGGCGTACTTCGACTCGAACTGCGCGCGCGTGACGTTCTTCGCGACGGTCGAGCTGACTTCCTCGGGCGTCGGCCAGATGTCCTTCATGAACACGGGCTTGCCGTCCGAGCCGGTGCCGAGCGGCTGCGTGTCGAGATCGATGTCGACCGTACCGGCGATGGCGTACGCGACGACGAGCGGCGGCGAGGCGAGATAGTTCGCCTTCACGTCGGGTGACACGCGTCCTTCGAAGTTGCGGTTCCCGCTGAGCACCGACGCCGCCGTCAGATCGCCCGCCTTGATGGCCTTCTGGATCTCGTCCTCGAGCGGACCCGAGTTGCCGATGCAGGTCGTGCAGCCGTAGCCGACCACGTAGAAGCCCATCGCCTCGAGGTGGGGCAGCAAGCCCGACTGCGTGAGGTACTCGGTCACGACCTGCGATCCCGGAGCGAGCGAGGTCTTCACCCAGGGCTTCACGGTGAGGCCCAGCTCGTGTGCTTTCTTCGCGACGAGGCCCGCGGCCACGAGCACGAAGGGGTTCGACGTGTTGGTGCAGCTGGTGATGGCGGCGATCACGACGTCGCCGTGACCGAGATCGAACGAGAGCTTCTTGCCGTTGCGCGTGAGCTCGACCTTCTCGCGCCGCGTGATCTTCGCCTGTGCCTCGTGACCGGTGAGGGAGTGCGGAGCCGCGGGCGCTCCGCCCTCGCCCAGCCATGCATCGATGGCCTTTCGATCGGCCTTCGGATCCTTGGGCGGATGCTCGAGGCCCAGGAATCCGACGAGCGAGCGACGCCACGTGCGCTGCATGTCCGAGAGCGACACGCGATCCTGCGGGCGCTTCGGGCCCGCGAGCGAGGGCACCACGTCGCCGAGATCGAGCGCGAGCGTGTCCGTGAAGCGCGGGACCTTCGCCTCCTTGGTGAAGAAGAGGCCCTGCTCCTTGGTGTATCGCTCGACGAGCGCGATCTGCTCCTCGCTGCGGCCGGTGAGGCGCAGGTAGCGGAGGGTCTCGGCATCGACGGGGAAGAAGCCCATGGTCGCGCCGTACTCGGGCGCCATGTTGGCGATGGTGGCGCGATCGGCGAGCGCCAGGTTCGGCATGCCCTCGCCGAAGAATTCCACGAACTTCCCGACGACACCCTTCTTGCGGAGCATCTGCGTGACGGTGAGCACGAGGTCCGTCGCCGTCACACCCGGCTCGAGCTTGCCCTTCAGCTCGAAGCCGATGACCTCGGGGATCAGCATCGCAGAGGGCTGACCGAGCATCGCCGCCTCGGCCTCGATGCCGCCCACGCCCCAGCCGAGGATGCCGAGCCCGTTCGCCATCGTGGTGTGCGAGTCGGTGCCCACGAGCGTGTCGGGATACGCCCGCGTCACTCCATCCAGCTCGCGCGTCATCACCACCGACGCGAGGTACTCGATGTTCACCTGGTGAACGATGCCGGTCCCCGGCGGCACCACGCGCAAGCCCGAGAACGCGCCCTGCCCCCACTTGAGGAAGCGATAGCGCTCCATGTTGCGCTCGAACTCGAGCTTCACGTTCTCGTCGAACGCGCGCAGGTTGCCGAACGAGTCCACCTGCACCGAGTGATCGATCACGAGATCGACGGGCTGCAGCGGGTTGATCTTTTTCGGGTCGCCGCCCATCGCCGCGAGCCCCTCGCGCATCGACGCGAGGTCCACCACGCAGGGCACGCCGGTGAAGTCCTGGAGCAGCACGCGCGCGGGCGTGTACGCGATCTCCGTCTCGCCGACGTTCTTCGGATCGTACTTCGCGAGCGCCTCGATGGCGGCCGGCGTGACGTTCTTGCCGTCCTCGTTGCGCAGCAGGTTCTCGAGCAGCACGCGGATCGAGTACGGCAGCGTCTCGATGTCGCCGACCTTCGCGAGCGCGGCGAGCCGGAAGATCTCGTACTTCTTTCCGCCGACGTCGATGGTCGCGCGGGACTTGAAGGAATCGCGGTGAGTCGTCATTTCGGGCCTTTGTCTACCACAACCGTGCACACCCCGGGCGCGAGCGCGACGGACCGCTTCATCCCGTCGGAATGGGCCAATACGAGTACGCTCGCGGCGTGTTCATCGGTCACTACGCCCCCGCCCTCGCGCTCAAGCCCATCGCACGCCGCGTGCCACTCTGGGTTCTTTTCGTGGCCGTCCAGCTGCTCGACTTCGGCTGGGACGCGTTCGTGTTCGTCGGCATCGAGCACGTCCGGATCACGCCCGGGTTCACCGCGTCGAACGACTACGAGCTCTACGACATGCCGTGGACGCACAGCCTGGTCGCGGCGCTGGCCTGGTCGATCGCGGCGGCGCTCGTGACGCGGCGGCTCGCACCCGGCAACGCGACGGATGCACGCGTGGGTGCGCTCGTGGTCGGTGTCGCCGTGTTCTCGCACTGGGCGCTCGACGCGCTCGTGCACGCGTCCGATCTCAGCATCGCGGGCCCGGGCACGCCGTACGTCGGCCTCGGCCTCTGGAACTATCCGATCCTGCAGACCTCGCTCGAGGTCGGCCTCGTGATCGCAGGTGGGCTTCTGGCGGCCCGGGGCCATGGTCCAGCAGCGCGGCCGGTGCTGGCTCTGACCGCCGTCCTCGTGGTGGTCGCGATCGTCGAGCGCCTCGTGCCGCCGCCCGCGTCGGTCATGCAGCTCGTGATCAGCGCGTTCGCTGCCTACGTCGCGTTCGCGCTGGCCGCATGGCGCGTGGATCGCGCGGGCCAGTCGCAATCTCGCTCTGGTGTCTAGTGTCGCGACCGTAGCGTATCGAACAGGGCGTCGGACGCGGTGGGTGGTGAGCGGGCCGCGGGGGGGGGGGGGGGGGGGGG
>JAYVCF010000171.1:0-31162 GCA_043750095.1 Deltaproteobacteria bacterium | reverse complement strand
GTCACGTACTGGACGCTCGCCACGCCCTGCACGCCCTCGAGGGCCATGCGCAGCTGCGTGATGTCTTCGGCCGACGCGCCGTCGCGCAGGAAGATGCTCATGCGCGCGGTCTGCCCCCAGCGCTCGGCGACGCGGTCGAGGTTCGTCATCGCGACGAGCGTCGCGCCGAGGCAGAAGAACGCGATCGTCAGGCTCGAGATGGCGACGAGGTGCAGGCGCGCTTCGTCGCGCATGCCGCGGGCGGCTCTGGTGATGGCTTGTCCGAGATCCATGGGTGCCTGACCTTTCCGAGAGCCGCGTGTCAGCGGGAGCGCGCGAGCGAGACGACGTTGTTGCGAGCGGCGGCGGCGGTGCCCGGCGAGGAAGCGGTGCCGAGGTCGGCGGAGCGCGTGCTCGACCAATCCGTCAGGCCTTTTCGCGCTTCTTTCACGTTGCCATCGTCGATGTAGACGATGCGGTGTGCGCGCTCTTCGAGCAGCGTGTGGTCGTGCGTGGCGAAGAGCACCGTGGTGCCCGTCGCGTGGATCTCTTCGAAGAGCGTGAGGATGTCGAGCGCGAGGTGCGGATCGAGGTTGCCGGTCGGCTCGTCGGCCAAGAGGAGCGCGGGCTCGGTGACGATCGCGCGCGCGACGGCGACGCGCTGCTGCTCGCCACCCGAGAGGTTGCCCGTCACGTCGTCGCCGCGGCCTGCGAGGCCGACGCGCTCGAGCGCTTCGGAGACGCGCGAGCGGATCAGGCGCCGCGACATCGAGAGGATCTCGAGCGCGATGGCGACGTTCTCGAACACGGTCCAATGCGAGATGACCTTGAAGTCCTGGAACACGATGCCGAGGTTGCGACGCAGATACGGGATCGAGTCGGACGTGAGGCGCGAGATGTCGCGGCCCGAGAACAGGATGCGTCCTTCGTCGACCTGCTGCTTTCGGTAGACGAGATCGAGCAGCGTGCTCTTGCCGGCGCCGCTCGGGCCCGTGATGAACACGAACTCGCCGCGCTCGATGGTGAGGTTCACGCCGCGAAGCGTCGGCTGATCGGGCTTGTGGTACTTGAAGACGTCCTCGAGCACGAGGATCGGCCGGTTCTGCGCGCTCTGGTCACGGCCGAGGCCGGCGCGGAAGAACGCGAAGGGCCGGTTGCTCGAGGCGTTGTTGCCGCGGCCCCCGCCCGAGCGGCCGCCTTTGTCGAAGAGGACCATGAGCACGCGCGTAACAGAACCCGCGTGAAACTGGCAAGAAAGCCGCGGGCACGTCCACCGGGTCGCGCCGGAGGTGTGCCCCTTCGCCCGCGGTCGGGAACGAGCAAACGACGGCTCGCCCTCATCGCGTTCGAAGCGTCACACCTCCGGCGCTCAGCGAAGCGCGAACTGCATGGTGGGGGAGGTGACGCGTCTGCGACGCCTCCTTTTGCGAGAATCGCTCCGCGATTCGCGCGTGAGTTGGGGCTTCGCCCCAAACCCCGGCTCGACCAGAACGAAGAAGCCCGCGTCCTCGTGATCGGGCCGCGGGCTTCTTCTGGTTTTCGTGGTGGGTCTCAGGTGTGCGTCGTCGACGCGCCGTTCGGCGCTGCGTCGGTCGGCGCGGGCGGTGTCGGCGCGTCTTGCGGCGTCGGGCTCCGGCTCGTCGCGTCGCGGTGGTCGGCGAGCGGCGCGAGCGCGCTCGTGAAGCGCTCGATGGACGTCTCGTCTTCCTCGTCGACGGCGCCGAGGAGGCGACGCGCGTAGCGTGCGACCGCTCGCGATGCGTCACGGAGCGCGTGCTGCATCGCCGTCGTGCTGGGCGTCGCGCGTGCGGTCTTGCCGACGCCGAGCGACTCGCCCAGCGCGTCGGTCGTCTTGTGGATCGCGTCCACGTGCTCGCGACCGACCAGCGCGACGAGCTGCGCGCCGAGCCCTTGCTGCTCGATGCGATCGAGCCGCTCGCGCGCCTCGACGTACGCGGTCTCGGCATCGACCGCCAGTTTGGGAGCGCCGCCATCCGGAAAGAGTCGGTCGCGCATGTCGGCCGCCTTTGTTAGCGAGCGACGTGGTTGAGGTTCGGCGTGCTGTTCTCGCGCACGCTGCGTGATGCGATCGGGGAGGTGATCCTGACGATGCCCGGCGCGCAGTCCGCTTGCTCGCGGAGGTCGCACTCGCCGTCGTAGTCCCGGCGCGGAGCGTGGAGCACGGCTCAGCGTCTGGACGAGAAGCGCAGCGCTTGGTTGCCCATGCGTGTCGATCGGGGCCGCCTCGACGCCGGCGCACGGTGTCGCAGCGTCAGTCCACGCCGGCCTTCGTCGTCCGGACGTCGCGACCCGCGTCGGGCCGCGCTATCCTAGAGGCGACGATGGCGAAGAACGCCGATCTGACGATCGAGATCCTGAAGCAGATTCGCGACGCCGCGACGGCGACGAACACGCGCATCGACGAGACCAACGTGCGGCTCGAGCACATGAGCACGCGGATCGATGCTCGGTTCGAGGAGACCAACGGCAACGTCGCGATGCTGTTGCGTCGGCAGACGGAGATGGAGGTGCGCCTCGCCACCGAGATCGTCGCCGTGGCCGACGCGGTGAACGGCGTGAAGGACCTCCTTCGCGAGCGCCTCGATGATCGCGGACGCGTCGATGACCACGAGCGTCGCATCGCGCTCCTCGAGCGCCGTCCGAAGTCCGCGCGTGGCTGACGATCCCCGCGCGAGGCGTTCGGGGTGTCATCTCCGCTCTACGGTGTGCGCATGCATCACGTGCGCGCGCGGCGGGTGCTAGACACTCGATCGCGCCCTGCCGCTCCGCCAGCGACGCCCGCCGCGCGCCTGATGCCGCAGCCGAGCCGTTGAGAGGGAGCGGTCGCCGCCGAGCATCGATCGGAATCGATCCTGTTGGGAGGAGGCGCATGATGCGAGGTTCGGCAGCATGTACCTCCCGCCGACGTGCCGACCCCGCGGGGCATGTCGAGTCGGCACCGCTCACCGGGTCCCACGCCCTTCGACCCGGGAGCTGTCGAAGTGGGGCCGATGTTCGCGTCACATCACCTATGCGGGTGTCCTCTCAGATCGCGCATGCCCTTTGCTTCGGCGAGCGCATGGCTCGCTCCAGGCACACCTCGACACGACCGCACTATCTCCGGTTCGCCCTCGCGCTCGCCGGACTGACGAGCGCTGGTTGCGCTCCGATCGCCTCGGTCCCAGACGCCACCATCGCGACGGACGCGGGCGTGGCGAACGACTGTTTCGTGCCGCCGCTCACGCAGCCGATCGGGAGCTACGGGGATGGGGCTTGCTACTATTTGGACGGTGGTGCGTGGACCCCTTGCCCGCCCAGCTGCGGTCCGGGGTTCGACGCCATCGTAGGACCGCTCGCGCCCCCCGACCTCCCGGCCTGATCCGCATCGATGGGACCAACGCGCGGCTCGACCATATGAGCACGCGGATGGATGCTCGGTTCGAGGAGACCAACGGCAACGTCGCGATGCTGGCGGACGCGTCGATGACCACGAGCGTCGCGACCGCGCTCCGTGAGCGCCGCCCGAAGTCGGCGCGCGGCTGACGATCTCCGCGCTGTGGGTCAGAACCCGTTGGGATCGCACATCGGGTCGAAGCAGAACCCGCGACGCGCTGGCAGGCTCGCGGGCACACGCGTCAGGAAGAAGTCGTTCGGCGAGCGGAGATCGCAGCGGAGATGCTCGCCGAGGATCTGACAGTCTGCGTCGCTCACGCAGGGCACCTGACAGCTTCCCGTGAATGCGTCGCATGCGAGGGCGGCGCTCGTGTCGTCGTCGTCGATGGCGTGGCCGTCGGCGCAGCGGACGGACGAATCGATTCCAGCCGTGTCCGCGGTGCACGGCATGTCGCGGTGGACGCGGTGGTGCGCCGTCGCGAGGGCGTAGGTGTCACACACGACGTCGACTCGGGCGGCGCGCAGGCCTTGGCGCTCGAACGACAGAAGGGAAGGGCAGTGGGCACTCGTTATACTGGAATCAAGCGCCCAGCCGAGGCCTGGCTCACGCGAGGCGTCGTGGATTCGGCAGACCTCCGCCCGCTCCGTCGTTCCGTCCGCCGCCGTCGTCGTCGCGATGTGGTCGAGCGTGTTGGCGTTCGCGAACGCGAGCTCGCTGCAGTGCTCCGCGAGGGCCCCGTGACCGATCGGCGGAAGGGTGACGAGCACCTCGCATCGCGCGCGGCTGGATGCGTCGAGGGCCGGCGCAGGATCGTTCCCGACGCATACGCCTCGAAGCGTGTTCTCGGCGCTGCCGAACCAATGCTCGAAGACGTCGCCGGGCGTGAGGCAGATCGAGCGAAGCGTGGACTGGATACCGCGGCTCTCGAGGACATGCGCGAGCTCGACCCAGCGACGCGCGGGCGTCGCGCTTCCGGCGAGGCGGCTACACGCCGCGACGAGCGTGCCTGGCGCGGCGGGGTCGATCCGCTCGATCATGCTCGGGTCGGCGAGGATGTTCTCGGGTGTCGGATTGCCGGCAGGAACTGGCATCCCTCCGTAGACCGCCAGGGTCACGAACTCGGGCCGAGGGAATCGCGCGACGATCGCGTCCGCGACCTCCGCGACCGGTCTCAGCCGCGCCGCGCCTTCATGGCAGCGGAGCGCGGGCGCCGCGCTCGACGAGAACACGCTCGGGTCGGACGTGGAACAATCGTCCTGTCCCGTCACGATCATCAGGAACACCTGCGCGTCCGTGCGCACGAGCCCGCGCGCCGGATCCAGCGCGGCGATGAGCGCGTCCATGCCGCGGGCGTAGCGGCATCCGCTCGTACCGACCTCCATCGCGCAGCGGACCTCGTCCGCGAAGGTGTCGCCGTCGACGGGGCCGCCCTGCACGTACTCGAGCACTCCGTCGGGCCGCGCGCTCCTGAGCGGTTGGGTGCATGTCGCGGAGCTCGTGTGCGTGCGCGCGGCGTCGCCATCGCCGGCTGCGCAGCTCGGGTCGCTGGCCGCACCGAGCACGCCGAGGTCCATGTCGACGATGGCCACGCGCATCGAACGCTCCGGCACGACTTCGCGGATCCCGTCGTTGTTCACGTCGCCATCGCTCATCACAGCGATGCCGTCGCGAATCTGATTTCGGACCGCGTCGTCGAGCCCGACCATCGACGAGGAGCTGTCGACGAGGACGAGCACGTCCACGCCGATCGTCGCGAGTGGCTCGAAGCTCGACACCCTGACGATCTGGGGCACGTCGCATAGGTCGAGCGGCGTGCGGTCGAGGCGCTCGTGCGCGATGCAGCCAGCGACGACGAGTGCGAGAAGGGTAGCGAAGGGGGCGAGGCGCATCGCACGGGGGTGCGCAGCACGACGCATGCCGCATCATCCCTGCAGGCGCGGCCGCGCGCCAGACGCCAACGGAGTTGCGTGCGGGGCGCCCGTGCGCGGCTGGTGGCATTTGATCAAGGATCGATCGTCGTGTCCGCGAGCAGCGCCGCCACGCGCGATCGACGCCGCCGCAACCATCCGGAAATTCCGGATAGTTCGAACCGAGTGTGTTGTGTCGGGTGGGCAGCCGCCTCCGGCTGATCAAGGATCGATCGTGGTGTCCGCGAGCAGCGCGGCCACGCGCGATCGCGCGATCAGCTCGTCCCAGCGCGACACGCCATCGACGAGCGTCGAGATCGCGAGCGGGTCCGCATCGACGCCGAACGGCGATCGAAAGATCCCCGCGAGCATCGCCTCGCTTCGCTTGCCGTGCGGTGAGAAGCCCCAGATGGCTTCTTGCGACACGTCGTCGAGGCTCGCGTAGTAGCGCCAGACGAAGAAGCCCGCGAACCACTCCTCGGGGATGAACGCGTCGAGGCTCGCTTCGAGCGCGCGCGATTGTTCTTCCTCGCTGTAGGCGACGTCGGTCATGCCGTCGGGCCAGAGCCAGGGTTCGACCGCCGCGTCGCGGCGCGTGGTGTAGCCGACCTCGACGAAGAGCACGGGCATGTCGAGCGCCTCGCTGATCACGGCGACGCCATCGCGCGCCTCTCTCGCGCCCGCTTGGTACTCCGCGAACGTGGCGCCGTCGTGGTGGGCGAGCGGATAGAACGCGTTGATGCCGATGAGGTCGAGGCGATCCCAGAACAGCACCGCCTCGGCCTCGTCCCAGTTCGCGCTGTAGGTGAGCAGGCCTGGATACGCGGCGCGCACCTCGTCGATGAACGACGCCCAGAAGCCACCGAAGCGTCCCGACCACGACTTGCACTCGACGCCGATCGAGAAGGCATCGACCTCGGACGCCGCCGCGTCGCGCGCCCAGGCGAGCACGAACGCGCGATAGCTCTCCTGGTACGCGCGCCAGCCTGCGGGCGTGCCGGGATCGATCTCGCCGCGCCAGCCCACCTCGCTCCACACCCAGAGGTGCGGGATCAAGAGGACGCGGATGCCGCGCTCGTGCGCCTGCTCGACGAAGCGCGCGATCGCGACGCGGTTCTCTTCGTAGGGCGCCTCGAAGTCCATCGTGATGTCGGTGCTCGTCAGCGACCAGATGCGTCCGAAGGGCGTGATGGAGATCCACGTGACGCCCATGCGCACGAGCTCGTCGAGGAGCGCGGCGCTGTAGGGGGTGCCGTAGCCGCGCCCGGGCCACTCGGAGCTCTCGATGGGGCCGACGGTGACCCCGCGGACCGCGCCCATCCCCGCGTCACGAAATCCGAGTCGACCGCCGCCGATGCGGCCGCCGTTGCGCTGAGCCCCCGCGGCGCACGGGACGAGCAGCGCCAGCACGAGCACCAGAGAGCGCGACAGGGCGCCCGTCACGGGAACGCAGCGAGCTGGAGCCGGAAGTCGCCCGCCTCGGTGTCGCGCATCTCGACGAAGAGGGTGTACGTGCCTGCGGGCAGAGCGGTGCTCGTGCCGACGTGCGCGGTGCCGTGTCCCGTCGCACAGCCGAGATCCGCGCCCGCGCCGCACACGCTGCGCAGCGTGAGCCAGAGGTCGCGCGTCCCCGTGGGGACCGTGAACGCATCGATGCTGACGTTCATCGGACTCGGCAGCGTGAAGGAATAGAACGCATCGACGAGCCCGGTCGCGGTGCATGCACCGCCGCGCAAATCGTCGGCGAAGCCCACGAGTGTGTCGCGCGCGCGCGAGTCGATCGGCACGGAGAGCGCGATCGCGCCGCTGCAGGTGTCGTTGGCCGGTGGCGTGGTCGGCGGCGCGAGCGCGACGCTCGCGGTGAGCGTGCCGCTCGACGAGCTCGTCTGCGCGGTGATCCAGTAGTCGCCGACCGGCAGGCTGTGGAACGTCTGCATCAGCGGCGACGCGCCCGAGCGGCAGCGAAGCTCGGCCGTGTGATCACCGCAGGCCGTCGACAGCGACGCGGTGTGCGAGGCACCGGTCGTGGTCGCGATCGTCACGTCGTGCGGCGCGCTGAGCGCGAAGTGGAAGTACCCATCGCGCGTGCCGCTCACCGGGCCGCAGACCGTGCCGGTGTCGTACTCGAGCGACGAGAGCAAGACGCTCGCCATCCCCGTCGTGGCCGCGCCGGTCGGCGTGATGTCGAACGCGGTCGAGCAAGCATCTCCTGCGTTGCGGGGTGCGGGCGGGTCGGTGAACGTGACGCTCATCGACCAGGCGGAAGCCGCCGGGTCGGCGGGCTCGAGCAGGATGAAGTAGTGGCCCGGGCCGAGGGTTCGCTGCGCGAGCGACGCGGCGCTCGCCGGCACGCACGCGATCGCGTTCGCAGCCGTGCTGCAGTCGCTGGTGAGCGCGAGGAACGCGCGCCCGGTCGTCGTCCCGCTCATGGTGGTCGCGGTGATCGACACGTCGCGACGATCGCCGGCGGGGATCGTGAACTGGTAGGCCGCGTCGGGGGTGGCCGTGGTGTGGCACGCCAGCGTGTAGTCGTCGCGCGTGTCCTCGAAGCGTCCCGTGAAGGTCCCGCCGGCCGACACGTCGGTGGTCGCGCCATCACAGCGATCGATCGGCGGTGCTGTCGTCGGGTCGAAGAGCTCGACTCGGAGATCGAACGTCGCACCGTGATCCATCCGAACCAGGATCGCCCACTGCCCGGCCGCGAGGCTGCGCTGGGTGAACACCGAGGGCGAGCCGGTCGTGCAGCGCGTGTCGGGACCGGCCGCACAGAGCGGGAAGGGCCGCAGCGCGAGCGCGATCCCGCTGGCACCGCTCGCGGTCACGCGCACGTCGTGGGCCTCGGTGAGCGCGAAACGGAACACCGCGTCGGGCCCCGCGCTGCCGCAGCTCAGGCCGTAGTTCGCGCTGAGGCCCACGGTCGATCCCGAATAGACGCCGCCGGTCGCGCCGAGGTGAAGGATCGTGGCCTCCGCGCACGTGTCGTTGGTCGGCACGCACGTCGGGTCGGCGTAGTCACGCAGCCCGTCGCAGTTGTCGTCGCGGTGGTTGTCGCAGATCTCGATCGCGCCGGGGTACACGTCGGCAGAGTAGTCGTCGCAGTCGAGGCCGCCGCACGATCCCGCGACGAAGCCATCGTGATCGAGATCCCTCGCGGTGAACACGCAGCCGTGGGCGTCGTCGCACGAGTCGAGCGTGCACGCGCTCTCGTCGTTGCAGACGAGCGGCGGGACGCTCGTGCAGCCGTGGGCGGCGTCGCAGAGCTCGTAGCCGTTGCAGGCGAGATGGTCCGTGCACATCGTGTGGTCGGGCACGTGCACGCAGCGGTCCGCTTCCTCCAAGCACGCATCCGTCGTGCACGCGACCATGTCGGGGCAAGGCGCGACGCCCGCGGCACAGACGCCGCCGGTACACGCCTCGGCGCCGTTGCAGAAACAGCCGTCCTGGCAGTCGCCGACGCCGACGCAGTGGTTCCCGATCGTGCCGCCGGGCCTCTGGCAAGTGTCCAGCACCGGCGGAGGGAATCCACCGTCGATCACGATGTCGTTCGCGTCGAGCCCCGAGTCCGTGGTCAAGAACGCGGCGTCCGGGTGGGTGGCGGCGATGCTGCTCGTGCAAGAGGCGACGAGCGCTGCAGAGGCGAGGGCCGCGACCCGACTGATCGTCGCGCGCAGAGCGCTCACGGTGCGGGCGTGACGAAGACCTGGAACTGGTACACGCCGGCGGCGGCCGTACTGAAGCCATCGATGATGTAGAAGTACGTGCCCGGCTCGAGCATCTCGGAGAGCTGGCTCGCGCCGCCGCCGCCGCCGCCGTCGTCGTCGCAGACCACCTCCATCCCGGAGACGCACGTGTTGAGCATCCGGTAGAGCAAGGTGTCGAACGCCGATCCCTCGGTGTTCGCGGTCACGCGCGAGCGGGTCGACAGATCCAGGCGGAACGCGACGTCGTTCGCGGGCTCGCCCGTTCCGCAGCGCACCGGGCTGTAGTTGTTGATCATGCCGATCGTCGTGCCCGTCCAGAAGCCACCCGTAGCGGGGATCGCGACCGCGCCGCCGCACACGTCGTTGCCGCTCGCCGGCGTCGGAACCGTGGGAGGCGTCGTCGCGGTGACGGTGAGCGTGTAGCTGCCGACGCGCGCGCCTTCGACGATCACGAAGTAGTCACCGGCGGGCACCGCGCGCAGGTGCGAGTTGATGGGCGCACCGGTGACACAACGCAGCTGGCTGCTCGCGTTGGCGCACGCCGTTCGCAGCGACGCGTTCAGGTACGCGGAGCCACCGTCGACCGTGATGGCGACGTCGCTCGGCGCCGTGAGCGTGAACGAGTGGACGAGGTCCCGGTAGTTGTAGCCACACGAGGTGACGAGGTCGTCTTCGGCGCCCGACATGGTCCCCATGTACGGAGTGCCGAGCGTCAGCGGGATCGGGTTGCTGCAGAGGTCTCCCATCACGCGCGGTGTCGAGGGGCCGACCTCCACGGCGAGCGTGTAGTCGACCTCCACGTAGCTCGGGCCCTCGATGACGATGAAGTACGTCCCGGCCGGGAGCTGGTGCAGCGTGCTGTCGGCGGGAGCTCCCGACTCGCAGCGCACTTCGCCGACGCTCGAGCCGCAGGTCGGCCTCAGCGACCAGTTCATGTACCGGCCGTCGGGCGAGGCCAGCGTGATGGTCAGGTTGCTCTCGGCGGCCAGCGTGATCTGATAGACCAGATCCGTCGCGGCGCTCGCGTTGCACGAGAGCATCAGGTCGTCGTGCAGGTCCACGAAGTTCCCCGTGAAGTGCCCGCCGGTGGGCGGAATCACCGTCGGCGCCGTGCAGCTCTCGTTGGCCGGTGGCGGCGTGGGATCGGTGAGCTGCACGTCGAGGATCACGTTGCCCGAGCCCTGGACGATCAAGAAGTAGGTGCCCGCGGCGAGCCCGCGGTGTCGGATCACGCCGGGGTAGCCGTTGTTGCAGTCGGTCTCCGTCGCGACATCGGAGCAGCTCGAGCGCAGCGCGACCGTCGCCGTGGCGAGATCGCCCTCCGCGGTGATGGTCACGTCGTGAGCCTCGGTGAGCGTGAGCGTGGCGACCAGGTCGGGGCGTGCGAAGCCGACGCAAGAGAGCGTGTAGTCGGCGCTAGCGCCGCCCAGGCTGAGGTCGGTCACGCCCGACATCGTGATGGCGATGGGATCCATGCACGTGTCGTGCATCGGTCGTCCGCAGAGCGGGTGGCCCGCGTCGTCGCGCGCGATGCCGACGTCTGCGCCGCCGCCGTCGACGTTGCCGCCCTCGTCGACCATCCCGTCACAATCGTTGTCGATCATGTCGTCGCAGATCTCGGGCGCGAGGCCGCTGCGCGTCGGGTCGCGATCGTCGCAGTCCATGCCGCCCGGGCAGAAGAAGTCGGGATCGCCGTCGAGGTCGAGGTCGCGCGGCAAGTGCTCGCACATCTTGGTGGCTTCGACGCAGCGGTCGACCGAGCACACGTTCCCGTCGTCGCAGGTCTCGTGCGCGACGCGGTGGACGCAGTCCATTCGCAGGTCGCAGCGCTCGGCTCCGTTGCAGAAGATGCCGTCGTCACAGCGCGCGTGATCGGCGATGTGACCGCAGATCATCACGCCGGGCAGGCACGTGTCGTTGCTGCAGGCGATGTGGTCGTCGCAGTCGGCCGCCGTCGTGCACGGGACCGAGCCGTCGGGCAGCGTGAACAGCGCGTCCTGGCCGGCGTCCATCGGGTGGGGAGGGACGACCGTCGTGTCGCAGCCCATGGCGAGCATGCCGCCTACGAGAGCGGAGAGAAGCGGCAGGAGCCGCGCGGACCAAGTGGTGTAAGTCATGCGAATACCGGCGTCCCAGGGCGCACTGGATACTACACGCGCCTCGCGGGCAGAGCACGCGAGGCCCCGCGAGATCTCGGCCGGGCGCGCCTTGACGTCGCCCCACCTCGGGGAACAGGCTCCGGACGTGCAAGACGCGCTGCCCGAGATCGCCCCCGCACAGACCGCGGCCCCGTCCAGCGTTGCCTCCGGGGCCTCCTCCGCAGACAGGGGACACTTCGGCGGTGGCTTCGTCACCGAGCGCGGCGACTGGAGCTCGCGGATCACGTGGTTCGTGCTCTTTGCCGTCCCACTCGCGGTGGTGATCACGGCCGCGCTGCTCACTCCCTCGGCCTCGGGCCACGGGACGCACACGCAGCTCGGTCTTCCGCCCTGCGGCTTCCTCGTGTTCACCGGTTACCCGTGCCCCGGCTGCGGGCTCACCACCGCGTTCGCGCACATGGTTCGCTTCCAGATCGGTGGAGCCTGGCACTCGAACCCGTTCGGCATCGTGCTCTTCATCGTGACCGCGCTGACGATTCCGCTCGCGGCCGTCGGGTTCGTTCGCGGCTGGGGTGTGGTCGCGACGCTGGATCGGCTGCACGCCGAGAAGATCGCCATCGGTCTCTCGTTGCTCTCGCTGGCCGTCTGGATCATCCGGATCGCGTCGCAGGCGTTCGGCGGCTGATCCCGGGTTGACGCCGCCGCCTCCGCCCGGCGAGCCGGGCACCGCTGTCGAGATCGTGACGCTCCCGGACGATCCCGTGCGCGCCCGGTTCATCGAGACGTGCACGCCGCACGGGCGCCTGGCCATGGGCGCTCACGCGATCCTTCGACGGTTCGTTTCCGACTTCGATGCGAACGCGTGGCTCGGGACCTATCGCGTGTGCCTCGCGGGACGCGCCTCGTTCGACGCCTTCCTCGAGGGGGTTCCGCGTGGGTCGTTGCTGGACATCGGGGCCGGGACCGGCGCGGTGACCGCCGAGCTCGCACCTCTCTTCTCCCGTGTGGTCGTCACCGAGACGTCCACGGGGGCTGCGCGCCGGCTCGCACGCCTCTACGAGACCCATGCGATCGATCTCGCGTCCGAGCCGCTGCCGGGCGCGGAGCGCTTCTCGTTGGTCTCCCTCCTGCACGTGCTCGATCGCGCCGCGCGCCCGCGCTCTCTGCTCGCGGCGGCGCGGGATCGACTCGATGCAGGAGGCCGACTCTTGATCGCGTGCCCGCTGCCGATTCGTGCGCACGTCGATCGCGGCGGCGCGACGAGTGATCCCGACGAGTGGATCGAGGCCGACGGGACGTTCGACGAGGCGCTGGTCTCGCTGATCGAGAACCTTCTCGTGCCCGCGGGCCTCGCGGTGGAGCGAATCGCGCGGACCACGTACCTCTCGCAAGGCGATGCGCGTCAGCCGCTCTACGTGCTCGACGACGCGCTGCTGCTCTGCCGGTGAACGTTCGTTCGCGCCGCCTCAGTCGATGCAGAGGCGCCGCGCGCGTCCGACGGCGGTCGCGAGCGCACCCGTGGGATAGGCGCTCACGAAGTTGAAGCACATCTCGTTCTCGGTCCGCTCACCGAAGTAGATCGCGCTGTCGCCGCCGTTGTCGTACGTGCACGTCGTCCGGATCACGTCGCCCGGCTGGATGACCATCGTGCCGCCGGGCGGCGCGTAGCCGGTCTGCTGGTTGAAGTTCCAGCGGCCGATGTCGACCAGCATCTCGACGTGCGCGGGGTCGCCGCCGCGGAGCACCTCCGAGCGGAAGGTGACGCCGTGCGTGTGCATGTGCGGGCCCGAGCCCACGATGGTGATCGGCGCGGTGATGTCGGGCGTGCACGTACCGACGACCTGATGGCCGATCGCGCGCGGGGCGATGGCGATGTCGAGCGAGCCGAGCGTGGAGGTCCCGATCTCGTGGGCGCGCGGCGTGTCGGTGGTGCAGACGGCGACGCCGCTCTGGTCGCGCACGTCGGTGTAGCCCGCGACGTTCCAGTAGTGGACCTGCAGGATGATGAAGCCGCCGGCGTGCGGCAGCTCGCGTCCCATGTCGGGCGGGAGCACCTGGTTCTCCCCGCCGGGCGCCCATCCCGTGAGGAACTGAACGCCGCTCGCGAGCCCGCCCGTCGCCGAGCACTCCCAGGCGTCGCCGACGTGCACGCCGCTCGGCAGCGCATCGGAGGCGAAGATGATCCAGTGATGGAGCACGCGCGGATCGTCGATGATCGGCGCGAACGCCGTGCCCTGCGTGGTGGCACCGAAGGGAGCCGCGAACGCGAAGCACATGGTCGTGTTCCCCGCGACGCCGGCGCCGGCCGCCAGCGCGAAGGGCGTGGACGGTGCACCCGTCGCATGCGCCGTGAAGGTCGCGCTCGGCGTGCAGGGCAGATACTCGGGGCCGACCTCGGGCGGCGGCGGCTGCATCATCGTGGACCCGGTTCCGGGCGGCGCGCCTGCCGCGATCCACGCGTCGAGCGTCGCGAGCTCACCCGCGGGCAGCAGGCCGGAGGCCGGCATCGGATGCTCGGCATCGTGGATGCGCATCCCCACCAGCTCGAACACGGGCGTGCCGGGCGCGGTGTGCGCGGCGGCGTGCATCGCCTCCCAGGTCACGAGGCTCATCGGCGCGCCGAACTGCGGCGTCGTCCCGTGGCAGCTCGCGCATCGCTGACCGATGATCGCCTGCACGTCGGCGGGAAGCGGCGTGGGCCCGCTGCTCGCGGGGGTTCCGCAGGCGCTGAGTGACGAGAGGGTGAGCGAGACGAGAAGGGCGCGGGCGCGGGTCATGGCGAACCTCGAGTCGATAGTGTGCATCAAGCGGGGCACCCGCGCGCCGCTTCGCACGATCGGGGCGCGCGTCACTCGATGAATGACTCTTGGTAGCCCGGATCCTCGATCCCCGCCGCCGCCGCCGTCGCGTCGAAGGGCTGGTAGCAGTCGAGCATCACGGCGAGCTCGTCGGTGCGCGTGCTGCCGATGCTCTTCTCGTAGCTGCCTGGATGCGGTCCGTGCGGGATGCCGGCCGGATGCAGCGAGATGGATCCCGGGCCCACGCCGCGGCGTGAGGTGAAGTTGCCGCGCACGTAGAAGAGGATCTCGTCGACGTCCACGCTCGAGTGCGGATACGGGCAGGGGATCGCGTCGGGATGAAAGTCGGTGAGGCGCGGGACGAACGAGCAGATGAGCGCGCCCTTCGCGGCGAACGTGCCGTGCCAGGTCGGCGGCAAGTGCACCGAGCTCACGCGCGGCTGGAACGCGAGGATCGGGAACGCCCAGGGCCAGACGCTTCCGTCCCAGCCCACCACGTCGAGCGGACTGTGCGGCACGGTGAAGTCGTGGAAGCGATCGCGACGCTTCACCACCACGTGGCGGATGTTCTCCTCGATCGGCCCGCGAAACACCGGCCGCACGAAGTCGCGGTGCGAGTAGGGCGCGTCCATGCGGAGCTGGCCCGTCTCGTTGCGGAACTGCTTCGGGAGATGCAGGCCGCCGCGACACTCGATCGTGAGCCAGTGCTGCGCCTTGCCCGCCTCGAGCTCGAAGCGGTGAATCAGCGCGCGCGGGATGAAGACGTAGTCGTCCTTCTGGAAGGGCACGTCGCCGAGCATCGTGCGCAGCGTGCCAGCGCCCTCGTGGATGAAGAGCAGCGTGTCGGCGTCCGCATCGGCGAAGTAGACCGGGTCGCTGCGATCCGGGTGCGAGACGCCGAGCACGATGTCGGGGTTGAACAGGAGCGGCACGCGCGCATCGATGGGCGCGCCGCCTTTCTTCTCCGTGGTGCCCGACTTGAAGTGACGCTTCGCGAGCCGTGCGTGCGCCGCTGCGGGCTCGGCGTGCGGCGCGCGCCAGCCGTGTTCGAGCTCGGCGAACTTCTGTTCGTGGGGCCGATGGAGGTGGTACGCGATGGTGTAGGCCGCATCGAACCCATCGCGCGTGAAGCATTCTTCCCAGCGGAGCGCGCCATCGCTTCCGCGCAGCTGGATGTGATGCTTCTTCGGGATCTCGCCGAATGCGAGCCGCTCGATCACGAGATGCGGCCTTCGGTCACTTGCTCGCGCTCGATGCTCTCGAAGAGCGCGCGGAAGTTGCCGCCGCCGAAGCCCTTGTCGCCCTTGCGCTGGATGATCTCGTAGAAGAACGGCCCAGCATCGCGCTCGTGATAGAGCCCCGCCGAGTCGCGCAGGAAGATCTGGAGCATGTACTGATGCTCCTTCTCTCCGTCGACGAGGATCTGGAGCTTCTGGAGGAGCTCGATGGGCTCGTCGATCTTCTTCACGCCGATCTGCTCGAGGCGCGCGGGGAGCATCTCGTAGTAGCTCGCGGGCGTGGGCATGAACTCCACGCCGCGCGCACGCAGGCCCTCGACGGCGCTGAGGATGTCGCCGATCGCCAGCGCTGCGTGCTGGATGCCGTCGCCCTTCTGCTCCTCGTAGAAGACGTTGATCTGCGAGCTCTTGAAGTGCGGACGCAGCGGCTCGTTGTTGGCGAACTTGGCGTTCGAGCGCGGGTCCCACATCACCGCCGAGCGCAGGCCCGAGCCCTTCGCTCCGTGCTCCGCGGCGGACGCTGCCTTCTTCGTCACGTCGTTCGTGTGAAACTCGATGCCCCAGAAGCGCTCGAAGCCCATCACGTGCTCCATCCAGAGCAGCGCGGGCGCCATCGTCTCGAAGTTCGTCGTGACGTGATCGATGTGTCCGAAGCCGAACGCGTTCTTGCCGCCGCTCGGCAGCGCAGCGCGCGGGACGCCGGGGTAGAGGCCCGTGTACTTATCGCGCTCGACGAAGCGAAACGTCGCGCCGCCGAAGGGCGTGGTGATGGGGAACGTCCGGAACGTGCCGAGGTCGTCGGTCGTCGTGACGATGTCGGTGATCGGCGTGCCGCCGCGCCCCTCGAGCACGCGGAAGGTGTGCTCGATGTCCTCGACCTCGAAGATCAGCGAGCCGACGCCGTCGGGGTGCTTGGCGAGCCATCGCGCTGCACGCGAGTCGCCGCTCGCACCGTCGGGCGAGGAGACGAGGATGCGCACGCCGTTCGCCTCGAACACGGCGGACTTCTGCCGACCGGCCTTCGTCGTGGCCTCGTCGCTGCCACCGACCTCCGCGAGGTCGAGCTTGCGCGTGTAGAAGCTCCGCGAGCGCTCGAGATCGTGCACGTAGTAGTGGAGCGCTTCGAGACGCGTGATGCGAAGGGACTCGATGGGCATGGCTCTGTCTCCTCAGGAGTTCGCGTCGGGCTGTCGATCGGGATGGGCCGCCGCGACGCCGGGCAGCTCGGCGAGCGCCGCGTCGATCTTCGCGAGCGTGGGGAACCTCGCGTTCACGTCGATCTCGAAGCGCCGCGCTGAATAGAGCTGCGGCACGAGGCACACGTCGGCGAAGGTAGGCGAGTCGCCGATCGAGTACTTGCCGGCGGTCTCCGACACGCGCTCTTCGTACGCCGCGAGACCGACCTCGTTGAAGTGGATGGCGCTCGCGCGACCCGCGCCTTTGCCGAGGGCATCGATGCGCGCCATCGGGGTCATGTTCTGATGCGGCTGGATGCCCGCGTTCACGATCTCGGCGAGCTCTCGCGTGCGCGCGCGCAGGTAGGTGTCCTTCGGAAGCAGCGGCGGCGCGGGATGCAGCTCCTCGAGCATCTCGAGGATCGCGATCGACTGCGCGACGAGCCGCACCTTGCCGTCGATGGCGAGCTCGATGGCCGGGATCTGCTCCATCGGGTTGCGCGCGCGGTGCGGGCTCGCCTGGTGCTCCTTCTTCGGGAGGTGAACGGGCACGTACTCGTAGGCGAGGTTCTTCAGGCCGAGCGCGATGCGCACGCGGTAGCTCGCCGAGCTCCGCCAGTAGTTGTAGAGCCGGATCACGTGACCTCCTGTTCGATCGCGCCGAAGAGGCTGCGACCGGCTGCGTCTCTCATGTCGATGCGTACGCGATCGCCCTTGGCGAGGAAGGGCGTGATCGGCTTACCCGACTCGAGCGTCTCGCGCGTGCGCCGCTCGGCCAGGCAAGACACCCCGCGCGCCGGATCTTCGTTCGACACGGTGCCACTGCCGACGATGGTGCCCGCGCCGAAGCGCCGCGTCTTGGCGATGTGCGCGATCAGCTCGAAGAAGGAGAAGTGCATCTCGGGACCGGCAGCGGGGTCGCCGACCAGCGCTTCGGCCCCGCCTGCGCGGGCGAGCCACGTGCAGAGAGAGAGGTGAAGGCGGCCGTCCTTCCACGCCGAGCCGAGCTCGTCGGGCGTGACGGCGAACGGTGCGAACGCCGTGGCCGGCTTGCTCTGGAAGAAGCCGAAGCCTTTCTCGAGCTCGCCGGGGACCAGATTGCGCAGCGTCACGTCGTTCACCAGCGTGAGGAGCCGAACGAACCTCGACGCGTCGTCCTTCGTGGTGCCTTGCGGCGTGTCGCCGAGGATCACCGCGACCTCGGACTCGAAGTCGCAGCCCCAGCTCGCATCGTGGAGCGCGATCGGATCGCGCGCGCCCAGCATGTCGGACGAGCCACCCTGGTAGACGAGCGGCTCGGTGCGCAGCGTCTTCGGTGGCTCGGCGCCGCGCGCCTTTCGCACCAGCACGATGTGGTTGATGTACGCCGAGCCATCGACCCACTCGTACGCGCGCGGCAGCGGCGCAGCGAGCGCGTGCACGTCGAGCTTCTCGCCGAGCGAGGGGTCCTTCGCGAGCGAGTCCGAGAGCGCACGCAGCTTCGGCTCCACGCGATCCCAGTCGTCGAGCGCCGCCTGCATCGTGGTTGCGATCCCCTCGGCCGCGGCGAAGCGCGCTCCATCGGGAGACACGACGATCAAGCGACCGTCGCGACCGCTCTTCAGGCTGGCCAGTTTCATCGGTACGCAGTCTATGCGCGCGCGCGCGCGAAGCGTCAGTCCCGATCGGGAGAAATGTCACTTCTTTGACCTCCGATCGTGCGACCGGTCATACGCGAGGTGGAGGCTCATCGTGCACCACGCCGGCAACAAAGTTCTCGCAGCTCTCGTTCTCACTCTCGGAGCGGTGGGCTGCTCCAGCACCCACGAGACGCTCAGCGCGACCAGCGGCGTCTACGACCTCACGGTGGCGGGGGAGCGCGATGCGTGCAGCCCGACGCGGCTCACGGGACCCATGGGCACCGCCGGTGTCGTCTCCCACGGTGCGCTCTTGACGCTCGCCGTGCCCGACCTCGTGTCGAACACGCCCATGCTCCTCGCGCTGAACAGCGCTACCGGCTACGCCGACGAGCGCACCGACACGCTCGCGCCCTGCACGGGCGCCACGCTCGCGCGCGGCTACAGCGTGATCTCGACGAGCGCGTCGGGCATCGACGTCGCGTACCACGAGTCGTGGTCGGGCATGTCCACCTGCGGTGCGGCCATGCGCGCGATCATGCCTGCTGCACCGAGCGCCGATTGCAGCGCCGATCTCGTGCTGCACTACCGTCTCGCGACCACATGCGCAGCGCCGTGCCAGATCCTCGTCACCGCCGACGGCGCGACCGCCTGTCACTGCTGAGATTCCGGCGCTGAGCTCGCGCGGATCGAGTACACTGTGGATCCGTAGTGACACAGACGATCACCGGGAACACCACAGGCCTCGCTCCTTCCGACGTTCACGCGCTCGAGCGCCTCTCCCGACGCCGCGTTCCCTTCGACCGACTGCTCACGCCCGAGCTCGCACGCTCCATGGGCGAGATCAGCGCGGCGACGGGGCGTCAGGTCGGCGTGCTCGTCGCGCGCAATGGCGAGATCGAGCACGTCGTCGTCGGCGACGCGACCAAGCTCATGCTGCCCGACCTCGGACGCATGCGCGCCGCGCAGGGGCGCTTCCGCGGCTTAAGGCTGGTGCACACGCACCTCACGCAAGAGGGGCTCACGCGCGACGATCTCGTCGACCTCACGCGCCTTCGGCTCGATCTCGTGGTCGCGATCTGTCTCGCCCCCGGCGGGCTGCCGACCACGGTGCACTACGGGCACAACGTCCCCTCGATCGATCCGCGCTCTCCACCGTACCGATCGGTCGGGCCGATCCCGTATGGACAAGAGGACGCGAGCCCGGCCGAGATCCTGAGCGAGCTCGAGGACGCGTTCGCACGCTCGGCGCGCACGCAGGCGGTCAGCGGCAAGGACGGCCGCGCGATCCTCTTGCACGTGACCGATCGCAGCAAGACCGCACACGCGGAGGACTCGCTGCGCGAGCTCGAGGAGCTGGCGCGCACCGCGGGCGTCGCCGTCGTCGATCGGATCCTGCAGGTGCGCGACGCGATCGATCCGAAGTACGTGATGGGTCGCGGCAAGCTCGACGAGGTCGTGCTGCGCTCGATGGCGCTCGACGCGAGCGTCTTGATCTTCGATCGCAACCTCTCGCCGTCCCAAGCGGCGGCCGTCGCGGCGATCACCGATCTGAAGGTGATCGATCGCTCGCAGCTCATCCTCGACATCTTCGCGCAGCGCGCCGAGAGCCGAGACGGAAAGCTCCAGGTCGAGCTCGCGCAGATGAAGTACCTCCTGCCGCGCATCGGCCAGAAGGACGACTCGCTCTCGCGCCTCACGGGCGGCATCGGTGGTCGCGGGCCTGGCGAGACCGTGCTCGAGATCGGCAAGCGCCGCGCGCGCGAGAAGATCTCGCGGCTCGAGAGCGAGCTGCGTCACCTGGCCGTGCAGCGCAAGCAGCGCCGTCAGCGTCGCCGCCGGCAGGACATCCCCATCGTGTCGATCGTCGGGTACACGAACGCGGGCAAGAGCACGCTGCTCAACGCGCTGACCAACTCGGACACGCTGGTGAAGGACGTGCTCTTCGCGACGCTCGACACGCGCTCACGACGAATCCGCTTTCCGCACGAGCGCGAGGTCGTGATCACCGACACGGTCGGGTTCATCCGCGATCTCCCCAAGGATCTCTTCGCGGCCTTCCGCGCCACGTTCGAAGAGGCAGACGACGCCGATCTCCTGCTGCACGTCGTCGATGCCTCGAGTCCTTCGATGGTCGATCGCATCAAGACCACCGAGCAGCTGCTGGGCGAGCTCGGCCTGATGCACAAGCCCACGCTCCTCGTGCTCAACAAATGCGACCGAATGAACCCGAACGACGCCGCGCGCCTCGCGTGGGAGCGCGATGCCGTGTCGTTCTCGGCCGTCGATCGATCGAGCCTGCACACGCTGCTCGAGCGCATGAGCGACACGCTCTTCGATGGGCGACGCGACGCGCTGCTCACCACGCGAACCCAAGACGTCGCATCGCCGACGGACGAAGACACCGAGCCGGAATCCGCGGCAGCTTCGTAGGACGTCGCGCCTTCGGCGCCTCTCGCCGATCGTAGAAACCGCGGCCGCACGCGGTAGGATGCGTCGGTGGCCGAGGGCTCGAGCGACGAAGGTGGGCGGGGTCTGTCCGAGATCACGCTCACGCCCGAAGAGGAGCGCGCGATCGATCGCGCTGCGCGCTGGATGGGCATGCTCGGTCGCTTCCAGGTGCTCGCGGGCGGAGTGCTCTCGCTGATCGTGGGCGTGGGCGGGATCGTCTGGGCGGTGAACAACGCGAGCCCGGTCGAGGTCGAGTCCAGCACCACACCGCCGCTCGTGCGCTTGGGCGAGGTGTCCACGCAGAACGCGGCGATCGCCGGCGCCATCGTGCTCGCGTTCGGGCTCTTGTTCCTTCGCGGTGGCGTGATGCTCACCGACGCCGCCGAGGACATCGAGCGCCACACCTCCGGGCGCTCGTTCGAGGCCGGGCTGCGGCACCTCGCGGGCTACTACATCACCGAGATCCTGCTGATCGCGATCGTGATCGGCCTCGCCGCGGCCGGGGGCGCGATCCGATGAGCGACTCGGAGACTTCCGAGACGGCGCCGAAGAAGCGCGAGGAGGAGACGAGCCCGTTCCCACTCGAGCGCGGCAAGAGCGTGCCGCCCCCGCGACCCGAGAGCGAGACGACGGGCGAGCGAACCGCGCCTTTCCTCCTCGAGCGCGACAAGTCGGTCCCCGACAACCCCATCGTGGATGCGCCCGAACCGCCGCGGCAGCTCGGCAAGAGCGCACGACGCGCGCGCCGACGCGTCGCGGTCACGCTCTTGGTCCACACGCTCTTGCTCGCCTCGCTCGCGACGATCTCGATCGTGCGCTGGACCGAGGGCATGGCCACCCCGCCGGAGCTGGCGCTGGCCGTGCTCGCAGGCGGCATCGCGCTCGTGCACCTTCGCGCGGGCTTCCGCTTCGCGCGCCTGGGACGCAAGGAGGTCCACGACGGACGGCTGCTCGTGGGCGCGTTCTCGGATCTGCGGACGGTGATCGTGCTCAAGGCGATCTCGCTCTTTCTCGCCCTCACGCTCCTCTGCTTCTCGCTCTCGATGGTGATCTCGCTGGTGGTCTCCTTCTGACCGAGGACTGAGTCGACATGGCGAACGCATCTGAGCGACGACCCCGCGTGCACCGGATGGTGATGTTCAAGCACGGCGTCGCGTACCTCGAGCGCAGCGGGCCCGCGGACGGGCCCTTCGAGCTCTCGTTCGACAAGGACGAGATGAACGACGTGCTCAAGTCGCTCGCGGCGTGGGTGGAGAAAGGAGATGCGCGCGTCACCTCGATCGCGTTCGAGAAGCCCGAAGACCCCGAGAAGGTGCTCGCGCGACGAAAGCTCGTGCTCGAGCCGACGCATGCGCTGCTGGGATTGTTCGCGGCCTTTCGCGGCCGGCGCGTGCGTGTCGAGCTCGCCGTGGACGCCGTCGAGGGCGAAGTGATCGGCTTCGAAGACGTCCCCGCGAGCGAGGGGGCTTGGGATCGCCGCGTGCTCTTGCGCGTCGCCGGAGATCGCGTCGGCCTCTATCCGCTCCGCGAAGTGCGTGGCGTGTCTCTGCTCGAGGCGCACTCGCGCGCCGATCTCGAGCTGCTCGTCGATCGCACGCGCGCCGCGACCGCAGGCGACAGCCGCATCGTGCAGATCGGGCTCGAAGGGAGGGCCGAAGACCTGCGCGTCGCCTACGTCGTCCCCGCTCCCGTCTGGCGCGTCACGTACCGCGTCGCGCGCGGCAAGGACGCGAGCGGCGTCGAGACCACGCTCTTGATCGCCTGGGGCATCATCCACAATCCGGCGGACGAGGACCTCGAGGACATCGAGCTCACGCTCACCACCGGCCAGCCCGTGTCGTTCGTGATCGATCTCTATCACCCGAAGAACGTGCGCCGCGTCCAGGTCGAAGAGTCGAGTCGCGCGATGTCGGCCGCGCCCACGGCCTACGGTGCGGCGGTGCCCTCGATGCCTGTGGCTGCGATGTCGGCCTCGTCCTTCGGTCCCTCGGGTGGCGCTCCAGCTCCGGCGGCGCCTCCGCTCCAGCGTCCGCGGGCTCCGGGGAGCGCGATGGCGGCCGACATGCTGCAAGCGTTCGGCGGCGAGGCGCCTCCGGCCGTCGGCGTCGAGCGTGGCGAGCTCTTCGAGTATCGCGTCGCGTCGCGCGTCTCGATCAAGCGCGGCGGCTCGGCGATGGTGCCGCTGCTCGCGGCGCCGCTCACGGCCAAGAAGGAGCGCATCTGGCGCCAAGGCAGCCCTCCGGCGCCTGATCTCGTTCTCACGTTCGACAACACGACGGACGCCGTGCTCGAGGAAGGACCGGCGGTCATCTACGACGACGACGTGTACGCGGGCGAGGCGATGGTGCCTTACCGCGTGCGCGGCGCCGCGGTGCTGCTCGCGTTCGCCAAGGATCTCGCGGCGCGCTGCAAGCGCGAGAGCACGCAGAGCCGCATCGTCTCGCGCATCTCGCTCGGCAAGCACGGCCTGCTCGAGGAGGTGCGATGGGAAGAGCGCATCGAGCTCTCCGCCGAGAGCGATCATGCCGAGCCCATCTCCGTGGTGTTCGAGGTCCCGAAAATCCATGGGCGCGCGTTCGAGCCGGGCACGCCGCAGCCCTTCGAGTCCACGAGCGCTCATCATCGCTTCCGGGTGTCGGTCGATCCGCGATCGCGAGCGCTCCTCGAGCTGCGCGAGGTCTGGCCCGAGCATCGACGCATCGAGTACGAGAGCGTCCAGCAGGGCAACCTCGATGGCTGGCTGCGCGATCGACTGCTCGATCCGGCGAGCTGCGCGGCGCTCGCGCCGATCGTGGCGCTCTGGGCGCGCGCGGCCGAGATCGATCAGCGCATCGCGTTGGTCGAGCGCTCGCGCGCAGCGGCCTACGAGGGACAGAAGCAGCTGACCGCGCAGCTCGGCGTGCTCAAGGAGGGCGGACCCGAGGGTGAGCTCCGACTTCGCTACGCACGCGAGCTCGCTGGATCGCAAGACCAAGTGAACCGCATGGGTCAGGAGATCCAGTCGCTCGCCGCGGAGCGCGACCGCGCACGAGAAGAAGCGGCACGCCTGCGCGCGGAGCTGGTCGCACGAGCGACGTAGTCAGCGCCGTAGTCAGCGCCTTCGTCAGCGCCTTCGTCAGCGGAGGTGCACGTACGCGTGCCCGCCCGGCCCGAGACCTTTGTCTCGCAGGCGGATCGCGGTGCCCACGCGCAGCGTCGAGAGCCGGATGCGCAGTCGCCGCTCGACGCTCACCACGCCCGTCCCGTCGCAGGGTGTGCAGTCGCTGCGGCGCTCTCCGAACGGAAAGCGAGTGCCCGTCACCTTGGTTCCGTCGCCCTCGCACGTCGCGCAGGTGCGCATCGCCCAGAGCGTGAGCGGGATCCAGCGGTGTCGTCGCGCGCCGCTCGCGCGAACCGGCAGCGTGCCGACGAGGTGTGGGCCGACGAGCACGCAGGCGACGCGCACGAGAGCGATCGGAGTCACGGGCCCGCTGTCGCGATCACGCATCAGCGTCTCGTAGGCCGCGCGGACCTCGCGAAAGCGCGCCGCTGCGAAGGGATCGCCCGGGTTCGTGTCGGGGTGGACCTGCAGCGCCAGGCGCTTGTACGCGCTCTTGATCTCGAGGATCGACGCGTCGGGCTCGAGATCGAGGAGCTCGTGTGGAGCGAGCGTGGCCATGGGGTCCAGACAACGCGCCGGCCCTGGAGTTCCGCCGAACGCTACGGACCCGAGAAGGCGAGCCCGCCCGCGACGTCGGTCACGTCGGGCTGCGGAAACGAGACGTTCGTCGCGCGGCCCGGGTCGGCCGGGACGGCGCTCACGACGGGCCTCGTCGTTCCCGGCGTACCGTTGCCGTTCCCGTGCGTGGCGGTCGTCTCCACGAGCGTGGCGGGCGTGGTCCCGTGATCGGCCCCGCGACCTTGCGGCGTGCAGGCGGCGAGCGATCCCACGAGCGCGATCGGACCGAGGAAGCGGGCGAGCGGAGACGGATCCGGCGAGAACACCGGCGTCCCGTCGCGTGTCGCACGCACACGCACACAGACGCTCCCATCGCCCACCTTGCGGAGCCCTGCGATCACCGCGAGCGCGCGCTTGCGAGGGGCGCGCCGGAGATCGACGACCGCGCGATCACACTTGCCGCAGAGGTAGGCGCCCTCGGCGTCTCGGGGCATCGCATCCAAGTTCTCGGAGCAGGGCGTCGCGACTCGCATCGTTGTCTCGGCCTCCGCAGGTTTGGACGCACGGCCGCGCCAAAAGGTTTGGCCGCGAGCCTTGTCCGCGGGCCCGGCCTCGCGCGACGATCGCGCCATGTCGGACGCTCCGTCTCTGACCCTCGACGCACCCAGCCTGCCGGGCACCGTCCTCGCCGACGACGGCTCGAGCTCGCTCGCGATGCCCGCCAGCGAGGGTCCGCTCGGCGACCCGAAGCGCTACGCGTTTCGCGGCGTGCTCGGCGTCGGCGGCATGGGACAGGTCGAGCTGCGCAGCGACGAGCGCATCGGTCGCGACGTGGCCTTCAAGATCTCCACCGGCACGGGCGCGAGCAGCCGCGCTCGCTTCGTGCGTGAGGCGTTGCTCCAAGCGCGCCTCGAGCATCCCTCGTTCGTGCCCGTGTACGACGTGGGCATCGACGACAAGGGCGAGCACTTCTTCACCATGCGTCGCATCAAGGGCCGCACGCTCGCCGACATCATCCTCGGGGATCGCGGCGCGTTCACGCAGCGCCGCTTGCTCGCCTCGTTCGTCCAGCTCTGCCTCGCCGTGGACTTCGCGCACGCGCGCGGCGTGGTGCATCGCGATCTCAAGCCGGCGAACGTGATGCTCGGCGACTTCGGCGAGATCTACGTGCTCGACTGGGGCATCGCGAAGGTGACGGGCGAGAGCGAGGATCTCCCGGCGCTCATGAGCGGCAAGATCGTCACGGGCGAGATCTCGGGCGAGGACATCAAGCGAGCGACGCAGGAGGGCACGGCGCTCGGAACCTTCGGGTACATGGCGCCCGAGCAGATGCGCGGACAGCACGCCACCCTCGATCGACGCGCGGACGTGTACGCGCTGGGCGCGATCCTCTTCGAGATCCTCACGTCGCGGCCGCTGCATCGCGGCAACCTCGCGGAGATCGTCGTCTCCACGCTCGAGCATCCGCCCGCCAGCGCACGCGAGCGCGCGCCCGAGCTCGATATCGCGCTCGAGCTCGACGCGATCACGCGCTGCGCCACCTCCACGCGACGCGAGGCCCGCTACGCCAGCGCGCGCGCGCTCGCCGATGCGGTCGAGCGGCACCTCGAGGGCGATCGTGATCAGGCGCTGCGTCGCGAGCAGGCCGAGGTGCTCACCAAGGGTGCGCTCGCTGCGCTGGGCGCCAGCGAAGGTCATCGTGCCCGCGCCGACGCAGGACGCGCCGCCGTGCGTGCGCTCGCGCTCGATCCCGATCACGCGATCGCGCGACGCCTCCTGGTCGACGTCGTCACTGGCGTCCCGTCGACGGAGCCGCGCGAGGCGATCGAGAACGCCGCCGCGGCGCAGCGCACGGGAGGCATCGCGCTCATGCGCTGGTACGCGACGATGCTCGGCGGCGTCTGCACGTTCTTCGCGCTCGCGCTCTTCGCATCCGGTGTGCTGAGCTGGCCGTTGGTGCTCTCGATGCTCGCGACGGGCTTCGGCGCGACCGCGATCATCGCCTACGGCGCGCTCGTGCGCGGTGGCTCGGGTCGCTGGATCACCGTCGGCTTTGCTCTCTTGTGCGTCGCCAACGCGCTCATCACGCGCTGGATGAGCCCCTTCATCGTCGTGCCCCTGATCATGCTGGTGAACACCGTCGCGATGACGTTCTACGCGACGCGAGGCGAGCGCGCGCTGCGCCTGGTGATGGCGATCCTGGCGGTGACGCTCCCTGTGATCGCCGACGCCTCGGGCCTCGTCCCCACCACGTTCGAGGTGCACCCGGATCGCTTGATCATCTTCGCGCGTGCCGTCGCGTTCCCGGGCGCGCTCCCCTTCATGCTCGCCACGATGACGGCCGCGATGCTCGCCTCCACGCTCATCGTCACGTACTTCCTGGAGCAGATCGCCTCGCTCCAGAAGCGCGTGCACGTCCAGGCCTGGATGCTCCGTCAGGTCGTCGGCACGAGCGAGGTCAGCGCGACCGCCGCAGCCGCCAAGCTCCCTCTCCCACTCGGTGAGAGAGGGTTGGGGTGAGGGCCTCAGCGTGGTATGTCGTCCGGTATGCCTGCTGCCAAGCTTGCCGTGAGCATTCCTACCGATCTGCTGCGCGAGGTCGAAGTCCTACGCAAGCGCCGGGGCATCAGCCGGAGCGCGGTGATCCAGATCGGCCTGCGCGCCTGGGTCGATGCGGATCGGAAGCAAGAGCGCATTCGCCGGTACGTCAAGGGATACCAGGAGCATCCGGAGACGGACGAGGAGCTTCGAGAGGCGGCGGCGGTCGTCGCGGCTGTCGTTCGCGGACGGCGCAGACGATGAAGCGCAACGAGATCTGGTGGGCCCAGCTTCCCGAGCCCGCTGGGAGGCGGCCGGTCCTCCTGATCTCGCGGGACGAGGCGATTGGGCTGCGGCGCAAGGTCGTCGTCGCGGAGATCACCACGACCGTTCGCGCGCTCCCGACCGAGGTCGTCGTCGGCGCTCGCGAGGGGCTCGAGCGTCGTTCTGTGGTGACGACCGAGAACCTGTTCACGATTCCCAAGGAATGGCTGCACGAGCGCGTAGGCTCGCTCTCGCGCGTGAAGATCGACGCGGTCGATGACGCGCTCCGGTTCGCTCTCGACCTCGAGTGACGTCGTCGTGCGCGCGGGAAGAGCGTCGCCGGATGACGTACTCTCCCGCGTCGCGGTGATCATCGACACGAGCGATCCGCGCTGAGGGCGAGCGTCGCACGACCGAAGATGCGCGCGTCAGATCCAGCCGTGTGTGGTGAGCCATCGACGAAGCTCGTCGCAGAACCGGACGGCTACGGCGAGCTCCTCCGCGGCGCCCTCGTGCGTGAGGACGAAGAATCTGTTGTAGTCGGCCTCGTTACGAAACTGCTCGAGCCGAGCGAGATCCTTCGCGCGCTCCGCGGCGATTCGACCCGGAACGACGAAGTGCATCCCGAGCATCCGGCCCACGCCAGTGCGCGACTTCGGATCGATCCCTTCCGTCAGAAGCAAGGCACGCGCATAGTGCGACGCCGCGTAATACGCGCGGCTCAGTGCGTCATGAAAGAGTGCGAGCGCGAGTAGCGCCTCGGCCGCGCGAAGTGCTTCCTGGCCTCGCGCGACCTCGGCCGCGACGTTCGTGCGCGCATTCTCGTCCGTCACGCGTCGATGCCCTCGCGATCGATGTCCCGCGCGAGCCGCACCTCGAGGCGCCGAAGCTCCTCGTACGCCTCGGGCGTCATCGGCAAGAGCGAGAGCGTGTCGCCCGTCTCGAGCGACACCTCGGCACCGATGCCGATCGCATCGACCTTCTCGGCGTGGCTCAGACTCCGCACGAGGATGAGCACATCCACATCCGAATCTTCGTGCGCATCGCCCCGGGCGCGCGAGCCGAACAGCCTGACCCTCACGAGCCTATCCGCGAGGCGGATCGAGAGGCGCCGCTGAAGCTCCCGCACCGAGCGCGGAATCGTGTTGGCTGCGCTCGCTCGCGGTGCCGTGTCCACGAGGGTGATCCTACCAGCAGATCGTCGAGCGACCACAGCGCTCAGTGGCGTCCTTCACGAGCTAACGCCGGCACTGACCGGCGTGAGAGCACGCGAAACGCTGAACGCCTCGCGTGCGCCGTCGTGACGAGCGACGCGGAGATCCGTGCGTACCGCCACATCAGGACGATCTGGTAGCCACAGTCTCCGAGCGATGAGCGGCGGCTGAGCATCCGGCCTCGGCTCTTCAGCCGGCGCGCCGCTCGAGAGCGCGGATGCGGGCTTCGTGATCGTCGACCGCGTGCCGCACGCGTCGATCGTCGAGCAGCGCATCCTTCAGCGAGTGGACCGCACCGACCACCGCGACGAGCTCGGTCGCGAGGCGGACCTCGGTCTCCGTCTGCCGGCGCTGGAGCTGATCCATCCGCCCGGAGAGCTCCGTACGCGTCAGGTCGATCCTCTCCGAGAGCTCCGACCGCGTCTCATCGAGCCGGACGTTGGTCTGCCGGATCCCGTCGCGGATCTCCTTCAGGATCTCGATCGTGATGTCGCCCGCACTCTCCATGTTCAGCACTCCAGCGTAGCGCGACCGACGATGGGCCGCGACTCCCGGGCGTGGTCTTTCCCGGCGGGGACGCTCGCTGGCCGAACTCTCTCGCGGGCGCCCCCGATAGCGGCGATATCCTGTTCACGCTCACGGAGGCCGTCGACCTCGCGGGTGGACCATGCGACGCCGCCACCGTCGATCCGGACTGTCGCATCAACGTGCTCATGTTGCGCAGGAACGCGACGACAGGGCGATGGTGCGGCGCGCAGCCCGGGACCTGCCGCGCCCCCCCGTTCCGTGTCGATTCGTCGTTCTTTGCAAATGGGGATACGGCGGGCCAGCAGCAAGATCAGGCACTCCCGGTGCCCGCGTTCTACAGCTATGGCCAAACGAGCGTCTACTGGATGGACTTCGGCGTGTCGCCGCTGGTGCCGGGCTCTGCCTTCCGGCACGACGACACACGCTATGACTATCACATGCGACTGACCCGCTATGCCCCCGGCGCCGGCGACCGCGTCGTCGCTACGGCGGAAACCCTGGGCTGGCCAAGCACGCTGGTTCCCATTCCGTACGATGTCAGCGCGCCCAACAGCCGTGCGTACGGCGATGTCGACTTCATGGCGGCCGCCCCTCTGCACGGCCATAGCATCCATGTCTTGAATCCCATCACCTCTTCCCGTGTGGTGACCATCCTTTCCTCACCGCGTTCCCCACCGGAGTGATGCCATGCGAGCCCGAACCTCCATCTTGGCTCTCATCCTGGCGAGCTACGCATGCAGCAACACTCACAGTCCGCCAGCGTGCAGCTACACCGGTCCGGACCCAACGGCCCACCCGGCCACGTGCGACAGCGCAAGTCTCGCGGGATGTGCCGAGTGGGCCCAGCGGAGCCTTCCCGGATGGGACGTGGCCGTGCTCTGCCTAGGCGCCGGCTTCGGATGTACGCGGGGAGACGCCTGCGACGAGACAATCAGGGTCGATGCGAGCGGCGCCGACGCGGGGCCATTCGCGGTCTACTGCACCTGCGGCGACGGCCCGGCGTGTGGGCCCGGTTTCCAGTGCGCACGCCCGGTCGGCGACACCTCGCCTTTTGCGTGCGTCTGCATCAACCCCGGTTGACCCGCGTAGCCTTCTCGATCGCGGTCGCGCGCATGCAGAGCCGGCCGGAGAAGCGAGCCATTCCGTCCGCTTCTCGCGAGCTTATTCCGACGCGCTGCGTCGTGAAATCGCGGCACAGGAGTGACCGAACGATGACATACGTTGCGGTCCTCGCGGGCTATGCCAGAAACCGGCCCCTTGGCCGAGGCGTGTCCGTGGACGTGCCTGGCCGAGATGAACCGAGTGAAAGGACCTGGGCGCATGTCATCGCCTCCGGACGCCAAGAATCGATTCGAGCCGATCGCAGTCGTGGGAGTGTCGGCGCTCTTCCCCGGATCGATCGACAAGACCGGCTTCTGGCAAGACATCCTCGCCGGGCGTGATCTCCTCAAGGAGATCCCCGAGTCGCACTGGCTGATCTCGGACTACTACGATCCGGATCACACCAAGCCCGACAAGACGTACGCCAAGCGCGGCGCGTTCCTCAGCGACGTTCCCTTCGATCCGATGGAGTGGGGCATCCCGCCGAGCATCGTGCCGCAGACGGACACGACGCAGCTGCTCGCGCTCATCGTCGCCAAGCAGGTGCTCGACGATGCGACGCGCGGACAGTTCGCGACGATGGATCGCAGCCGCGTGAGCTGCATCCTCGGCGTGACGAGCGGCCAGGAGCTGATGGGCTCGATGGTCTCGCGCCTCCAGCGTCCGATCTGGGTGAAGGCACTTCGCGAGGCGGGCATCCCCGAGAGCGAGGTCGGCCCGATCTGCGATCGCATGTCGGCGAGCTACACGAAGTGGGAAGAGGCGAACTTCCCCGGCCTGCTCGGCAACGTGGTGGCGGGGCGCATCGCGAACCGTCTCGACATCGGCGGCACCAACTGCGTCACCGACGCTGCGTGCGCGTCGACGTTCGCCGCGATGAACATGGCCATCAACGAGCTCATCGTCGGCCAGTCGGATCTCGTGATCGCAGGTGGCTGCGACACGATGAACGACATCTTCATGTACATGTGCTTCTCGAAGACGCCGGCGCTCAGCCCCACGGGCGACTGCCGGCCCTTCAGCGCCGACGCCGACGGCACGATGCTGGGCGAGGGCCTGGGCATGGTCGCGATGAAGCGGCTGTCCGACGCCGAGCGCGCCGGCGATCGCATCTATGCGGTGCTGCGTGGCATCGGCTCGAGCTCGGACGGCAAGGCGCTCAGCGTCTACGCGCCGCTCTCCAAGGGCCAGGCCAAGGCGGTGCGCCGCGCGTACGCGGTCGCGGGCTACGGGCCGGACACGGTCGAGCTCGTCGAAGCGCACGGCACCGGCACCAAGGCGGGCGACGCCGCAGAGTTCGAGGGCATCAAGACGGTGTTCGACGAGAGCGGCAGGAAGGATCGCAACTGGTGCGCGCTCGGCTCGGTGAAGTCGCAGATCGGCCACACCAAGAGCGCCGCCGGCGCCGCGAGCTTCATCAAGACCGTCCTCGCGCTGCACCACAAGGTGCTCCCGCCGACGATCAAGGTGTCCACGCCGAACCCCAAGATGGGGATCGAGG
>JAYVCF010000170.1:0-45295 GCA_043750095.1 Deltaproteobacteria bacterium | reverse complement strand
TCGTGGGCGCGAACGCTGCGGACGATCTCGATCTCCGCGGTCGGGTGCTCCTCGTTTGGAATCCGCCAGAGCCCGTTCGGTGCGAGCCGGATCACCGAGGCGCCGCTGACCACGTCGACGAGCGGCGCCGCGACGACGCGCCAGCATCCCGCGCTCATGACGGAGTGAACGCACTCGGCATAGCTCTGGCGGAAGGTGAGGCTCCCGAGCGTCGCTTCGTTGCTTCCGCGTCGCGAGAGGACGCCCATCACGAGATGGCCGGCGTCGTTCGCGACCACGATCCCGTGGTCGAGCGTGATCTGAACGTGTTCTCCGATCGGCAGCGCCCCCAGACGCGCGAGCGCGAGGCCGATCTCGAGGTCGAGCCTTCCCACGCTCGTGTCGATCTCCAGCAAGGTCGCCGGATCCTCTCGCGCGTCGATCAGCGTGCCGTCGATCGTGACGGGTGCGGCGGATGGATCACTCGCGTCCCAGGTCAGCGCGCCGGTCGCACGAAGGCGAATCGCGGGTGGATCGCTCGGATCGATCCACGAGACGTTCTGGCATGCGTCCGGTGGCGTCGTCCCAGCGCAGGCGACAAGGCACGACGCGAGCACGATCGCAATCGCTCGCGTCACGCCGTGTTCTCGACGCCGAAGTCCTCGCGCAGGATGGTATCGACGCATCGCTCGGCGATCGCCGCGATCGTGAGTGCCGGGTTTGCGCCGGGCGTGGACCCCGGAACCAGCGATCCGTCGAGCACGTAGAGCCCCCGATACCCGTTCGCTCGCCCGAAGAGATCGGTCGCGCGCCCCAGCACGCAGCCGCCGAGCGGGTGGAAGGTGCTCCCGGGATCGACCCCGATCGCGGACTGGACTCGGCCGCCAGCTGCGGTGTTCAGGCGCGCGATCGTGTTCGCCGCTGCGTCGTGCGCCGTGCGGCTGTACTCGTCGTGCCAATCGATCACGAGGCGATCGGACATCGGATCCCAGCTCGAGGTCGCGAGCTGGTCACAGACGCCCGAGCTCGGATGAATCAGCGAGTGCGACTCGAAGCCGAACGGCGCGGGCGCCTGCTCGATGGTCACGGGGCCGATCGGGTTGTCGAGATCGTGGACGAAGATGCACGCGGGACCTCCCTGCCAGGCGCCCACGTTCTCGGTCAGCGAGCCTCGAACCGTGAGGCTCTGTCCGTTGTTCCCCCAACCGCGACCGACTTCGTCGGAGAGGTTGGGCAGCGTGGCTTCGGCACGCGCGCGCAAGAGGAGCCGCGTGGTGCCGGTCGAGCCCGCAGCGAGGACCAGCGCGGGCGCGCGAATCCGCAGGCGCTCGAGGACCAAGCCCGTCTCGTCGATTCGATCGACTTCCGCGAAGTATCGACCATCGCGGTCGCGACCGACGCGCCGCACCTGGTGAAGCGGCCGAACCTGACAGAGCCCGGTGGCCGCAGCACGCTCGAGGTAGGTGCGATCGAGGGAGATCTTCGCGCCGCTGTTGAGTCCGTAGATGTAGTCGCCCAAGGAGGCCTCGGCGGGGATGTCGCCGCGGATCTCGGCGCGCACCAGATCCCAGTCGACGGCGTTGTCGACGCGAAAAGGCTCGAGCCCCGCACGCGCGGCGTGATCGAGGAACACGCGCATCGCGAGGTAGGTGTCGGTCGCGAGCACGTCGTCCGGGATCGGCCGTGCCGGCATCATCGCGCGGACGCGCGGATACCAGAGCGACTCCATGTCGTCGTAGGAGAGCGAGTCCGGCAGTGAGCGATGGAAGATCGAGCGCGGGACGGGCAGCAGGATGCCGCCGTAGACGAGTGATCCGCCGCCGACGCCGGCGGGGGCCATCACGGCGAGGCCGTTGGCGTCGATCTGCTCGATCAGCCCAGCGTAGGGAGTGAGGCCCGCGCGCACGATGCCGACATGAGTGCGATCGCTCATCCATGCCGCGCGGCGATCGGGGCGCCGAAGCGAGCAGAAGGTGTCGCGTTGGGACGTGATGTCCCATCGACGGCCACGCTCAAGCACGAGCGAAGGGACGCCGGCTTGCGCAAGTCGCAGCGCAGCGACGGAGCCGCCGAAGCCCGACCCGATGATCAGCGCGCCGGACTCTTCGATCGTCGTGGCCGAGGTGCCGCCGCACGCGCCGAGCCAGAGGCCGAGCGCCGCCGCGCCACCGGCCTCGAGGAAGCGTCGACGGCCGAGGGTGGCGAGGAGCTCTCGATCCGCTCGGTGCGTGGTTCTGCTGGCAGGCATGGCAAGTTGTACGCAACGCCCACGAGGCGGCGATTGATCCTGATCAACCTGTCGGAGCGGCGCGTGCGCTCGCAGCACCGCTGATCCACGTCATGGGCGTTGCCGCGGGCAGTGCGTAGATGAACGCTGGTGAGCAGCGGAACGACACGAGCCACGCCCTACGGCGAAAATCCGTTCATCGTCTTCTGGGAGCTGACGCGAGCGTGCGATCTCGCGTGCCGTCACTGTCGCGCTTGCGCCGTCCCCGACCGAGACCCCCGCGAGCTCACGACCGACGAGGGAAAGGCATTGCTCGGCTCGGTCGCCGCGATGGGGGCGCCACTGATGGTGCTCACCGGGGGCGACCCGGCGAAGCGTCCCGATCTCGTCGAGCTCGTCCGCCACGGAAGCGGGCTCGGACTTCGGGTGGCGCTCACGCCCAGCGCGACTCCGCTGGTGACACGCGAGCTCCTGATCGAGCTGCGGGATGCCGGCCTCGCGCGTCTCGCAGTCAGCCTCGACGGCGCATCGCGGGGGCTCCACGACGGCTTTCGTGGCGTGGAGGGCTCGCACGCGCGCACCTTCGAGATCCTCCGCTGCGCCCGCGAGCTCGGGATCACCACCCAAGTGAACACGTCGATCACGCGCTTCAACCGGCACGAGCTACCGGCGATCGCGGACCATCTGGTCGACCTCGGGATCGAGCTCTGGGGCGTGTTCTTCGTCGTTCCCACGGGACGCGGCGCGACGGAGGTGTGTCTGCCGGCGAGCGAGGTCGAGGAAGTTCTGGTGTGGCTCGCGACCGTCGCGGAGCGCTGCGCGTTCGACGTGAAGACCACCGCCGCGCCTCAGTTCCGCCGCGTGTTGCTCCAGCGGAAGTTCCAGCGCGAGAACATCGTCGGTCTGCGCGATGGCATCGGACGCGCAGCGCGCGGCGTGAACGACGGCCAAGGCGTGGCATTCGTCTCTCACATCGGTGAGGTGTCGCCGAGCGGCTTTCTCCCTGTGCCTTGCGGGAACGTGCGCGACGAAGGCCTCGCGCAGATCTACCGACAGCACCCGGTGTTTCGTGCGCTGCGAGATCCCGACACGCTCGGTGGCAAGTGCGGTGTGTGCGAGTTCCGAAAGGTCTGCGGTGGCTCCCGCGCCCGCGCCTACGCGACGACCCGGAACGTGCTCGCCGAGGATCCCGCGTGCGCGTATGTCCCGCGCGCGCTCTCGCCCTCGTAGCGATGGCCACTGTCGCGCCCCCACGCTGGCCTGCGCTCCTTCCGCGTGAGCACGGAGCGAGCATGGAGCTGCTCTTCGCGCTGCTCACCGCCTTCTGCCTGGCGCGCCCGACCTACGGCGCGATCGCGCTCGGGACGGCGGTGGTGCTCGTCTTCGTCGCACACGAGTCGTTCATGGTCTTGATCGGTCGTCGCGGCGCGCAGCGTCGCGCGTCGCAGTACGTGGCTGCTCGGAGCGCGATGGTCGTTCTCGTCGTGGGTGCCCTCGCGTTGCTCGCGTCGGCCCTGCCCTCGCTCTCGACCTCCGCGAGGCTCGCGCTGGCGATCCCGATCGCGTTGGGCGCACCGACGGTCGCGCTCGCGCTCGCCGGCCGCGAGCGCAGCCTGCTCGCGGAGGCTCTCGTCGTGGCGGCGTTGACGTCGGTGACGATTCCGGTCGCGCTCGCGAGCGGTGCGCCACTCCCCATCGTCGTCGGGGCGACGGCGAGCTGGGTCGCATTCTTCGGCGTGGGCACCCTCACCGCGCGCGGGGTCCTCTATCGCGCCAAAGATCAGGGTCGCGGGATGAAGCTCGCGTTGGCGACGGCGGTTGGCGTCGCCGCACTCTCGATCGCCGTCGCAGCGCTCGGACTCACGTCCCTCGGCCGCGCGCTCGGTCCTCTGCCGAGCACGCTCGTGACGATCGTGATCGCGCTTCGTCCACCGACGCCCAAGCAGATGACGCGGCTCGGGCTCGGTCTCACGGCCGCGGCGTTCGTGACCTTGGTGCTGATCGTCACCTGATCATCGAGAGAGCGCGCCACCCGCGCGAAGACCGGACGTGATCGCGTCGGGCACGCCGACGCCGCTGAGGTAGTTCCCGGCGAGCGCGACGCGCGGATCTTCGGCGAGGCGGAGCAACATCTGCTCGATGCGCGACGAGTGCCCCACGCCGTAGACGGGGAGCGCGCGGGGACGACGACGAACCCGCACCAAGAGCGGATCGCCGCGAATGCCGAGCACGCGGAGCTCGCGCAGCGCCGTCGAGACGAGGTCGTCCGACGATGCGTCGGGCGTGCTCACGAGCACCGAGCGCAGCACGACCGTTCCCTCGGGCGCTCGGCCGTCCCACTTCTCGCTCGCGAACGTGCATGCGAGGGTCGAGCCTTGCTCGCCGCCCGTCACGAAGCCCGTCCCGTCGAGTGGATGATCGATCGCGTGGCGCGCGACCACGAGGCTCACGACATCGACGCCCGTCGACGCAATCCCGCCGAGTCGATCGGCGAGGTGCGTGTCCACGTCGGCGAGGAGCTGCGCGGCGCCGCTGACATCGGTCGCGATCACGAGCGCGTCGGCCTCCAGCGTCCCTCGCCGGTCGAGCACCACGCGCGGCCTCGGTCCCGAGAGATCGATCTTGCGAACCCTCGACTCGAGCGAGATCGTCGCCTTGCTCGCCGCGGCCATGCGCCGCGCGATCTCGTGCATTCCTGCGCGCGGCGTCACCAATCCCGGACCGGCCGCGCTGCGGGACGCGAGAAGGAGCGCGAGCCCGACGCTGCCATGGCGGTCTTCGTATCCCGCCAGCGCAGGAAACACCGCGCGGACTCCCAGGTCACTCGCGCGTGCGCCGTAGATGCCACGAACCATCGGTGCGACGAGTCTGTCGACGACCTCGGGGCCCATGCGGCGCTCGAAGAACGAGGCGACCGACTCGTCATCGGCCTTCGAACGAGCGACCGTTGGCTCCAGCGCGAGGCGCGCCTTTGCCCCGATCGACAGCAGCGACGTCGTGAGCATCGTGACGAGCGCGCGACGCTCGAACGCGAAGAGGCCGCCCGGCATCGTGCGGAGCCGGTCACCCTCACGAACGAATGCTCGGCGAGGCGCGCGTCCGGTAGTCACGAGATCTCGATCGAGACCGAGGCGCGCGAGGACCGCCATCCCTCCCGGCTTGCGCGCGAGCAGCCCGTCCGCGCCGTGCTCGAGCAGGATCTCGGCAGAGACGCGCTCCGTCTCGACGAGCCCTCCGATCCGCGCACTGGCCTCCACGACCGTGACCTGTACGCCGCGCTCGGCGAGCGACCACGCTGCCGCGAGGCCCGCCACGCCGGCGCCGACGACGATCGCGCTCTCGGGAATCAGAACGCCTCGCTCAGTGCGCGCTGGCCGTCGCCGTCGCGGGCCCGGGCGCCGTGCCGAACGTCGCGCGGATGTACGAGAGCGCGTCGCTTCGCTCCGTCTCCGTCAAGATCGTCGCGTGGGAGGGCATGGCCGGGGTGTTCGGAATCCCGTCGCGGATCGATCGCAGGAGCGCGTCGTTGTTCTTCGCCAAGCGACGGTGATCGCGCACGAAGTCGGCGCCCGTGAGGCCCCCGTTGCCGTGCCCGTCGGCGCCATGACACGCGATGCAGTGAGCTCGATAGACCGTCGCGCCGGCGATCGGATCGCCGGGCAGCGTGTGATCGCCGTCGTAGTCGGGCCCGATGAAGGGTCCGTCGTCGTGGATGCGCGATCGATGCGTCGTCGTCGGAGGCGGCGCCGTGGTCGTCGCGGGCGGAGCACTCTCTCCACCGCAACTCACCATCGCGAGCGCGAGCACCACACCGAGACCGACACTCCAGAAGACCTTTCGTTGAACCATGATTCCATCCGTCCTTTCGTCTCTCTCACATCACGGAGTGCCGCCCAGCATCGGGACGACCTCGCTCCAGCGCGCGGTGTGTCCACCCAGCCGGCTCGCCGCTCCATCGGCTTCTGCCTCGGTCGCGAACGCGAGCACCGGTGTGCCCATCACACCGACGCGATCGATTCCCGTCACGAAGGACGCGTCACCGGCGTGCACCCAAGGGTGCTCTTCGACCTCGGCTCTCGCGGGATCGGTATCGGCGGGGAGCGTCTCGACCCACACCTGCTCGATCCGTCCGTGCGTGGACGGCGCGTCGAGATACGCGACCACGTCCGCCATCGAGCAGAACCACGCGTGTGTGCCGTCGCGGTGCACGACCTGCGCGCGCGGTGAAGGCTGCTCGCGCACGATCATCCCGCATGTGCCGCACTCGTGATCGGCGAAGGCCTGCGCCAGCGCCGTGGCCCCGAGCGAGTCGCCCTCTCGCAATCCACATCCCGCGACGAGCTGCAGTGCGAGCAGGCAGGCACCGATGAAGACGCGTCGCTTCATCGAAAGGCCCTCTTCATCGAGAGCGCTGCGGCCGACAGCGCGATGGGTCCGAGGATCCAAGCGGTCCAGATCGCCGCGGTCACGCCGGGGCCCGGAAGCACCGATGCGAGACCGACGTCCGAGAGCGTCTCGGTCCCCGACAAGGCCGCCACGAGCTGGATTCGGTAGAGCCCGGCCGGATTGGCCACCACCAGCGCCGCGATGAGCCACTGGGGCACGTCGCCATCGGTGGCGACCAAGAGGCCGAGCAGTCCGAGGTCGTAGAAGAAGACGAACAAGAACCAGATCACGACCACGAGGCTCGCGGCGACCGACTGTCGCGATGCGAGGGTCGAGACCAAGATGCCGATCGCGACGAACGAGAGACCGAGGAGCAGCGTCGGTCCGATCAGCATCGCCAGGGTGCGCGCCTCGCCCTCGGCCGCGGCCAGCATCGCGGCGCCGAGCCCGAGCAACACGGCGATCGTCAACGCGATCCCACGCCCGGCGAACTTCGCGAGCACGACCTCGCCGCGGGACACCGGCAGCGAGAGCAGGAGTCCCAGCGTGTTCCGCTCGCGCTCGCCGACGATCGCGTCGTACCCGAGCGCGAGTGCGACGAGCGGCACGAAGAGGCTCGCGAGCGTGACGAGGCTGGGCCCGGTGAGCGCGGCCACGTTTCCTTCGGCGCTGCGACCGTAGAGACCGACGGCGCTGGCGAGGAGCGCGAAGAGCGCGCTGATGACCAGCACCCAGCGATCCCGCGTGCGCTCGCGGAGTTCGTGCAGGCAGAGCGCTCGCGCTACGCGCATCATCGCGTCTCCTTCGCGGTCTCGATCAGACGCCGATAGACCTCGTCGAAGGGCGGCTCCTGCACGCGCAGATCACGCAACGCGCCGGGGTGTCGCGCTCCGATGTCGAGAAGAGGCAAGAGCTCGCTCTGTGCGATCTCGATCTCCACCTCGGCGTCGTGCTCGACGATCTCCGCGTCGGGCCGCGCGAGCCTCATCGAGAAGAGCAATGCCTTCGCGTCTGCGGCGTGCCCGTTCTGATCGAGGCGCATGTGGATGCGGAGAGGCAACCCCGCCCAGCGCCGCAGCTCGGCCGGCGTGCCGTCGGCGACGCGTCGTCCGGAGGCCAACAGACACACCGAGTCCACACGCGTCTCGAGCAGCGCGATCTCGTGGCTGGCCATCAGAACGATGCGTCCTGCCGCGCGCCACTCGTCCAGGATCGACCAAAGCACCGCCAAGCCGTCTTGGTCGAGACCGCCGCTCGGCTCGTCGAGCACGAGGAGCTCCGGTGTGGAGAGGATCGCGACGCCGAGCCCGAGCCGCTGGCGCATGCCGCGGGAGTAGTCGCGCACCGGACGATCGGCCGCCGTGGAGAGACCGACGCGCTCGAGCGTCGCCGCGACTCGCACACGCGCGACGCCGCGTGCTCGTGCGAAGAACGAGAGCACCTCGCGACCGCTCAATGCCTCGCTGAACGCGACCGACTCCGGGAGATAGCCCAGGCGCTGCTTCAGCGCGCCGTCGACGCGGACCTCACTGCCGTCGACGACGATGCGCCCTCGGTTCGGCCGCACCAAGCCGAGGAGCACGCGGAGGAGCGTCGACTTGCCCGAGCCGTTGGGCCCTGCGAGCAACGTGACGCGACTGCCCTCGAGGGCGAGATCCAAGCCGTCGAGCGCTTGGAGCCGACCGAAGTGGACTGCGATGTCGCGAAGCTCGAGGGTCTTCATGGCCAGGATCGGCCACTACGTATGCGCGGACGAGCTCCACGTGCTGATCTGCGTCATATCGACGGTGGGCCCATCGAGCGCGTCGCTGCGATCTCGGGGGCGTAGTCCGTGATCGTGTGGATGCGGAAGACGGGCAGGCGCTCCTCCATGTGAGAGAGCAGCTCGAGGGCTGGGCTACGGAGCAAGAGCACCGTGGCCGGAAATCGGTGCAGCAGGCTCGCGGTGAGGTTGTCGACTCGGTACGGTCGATCGCCGATCCCGTCGTCGTCCTGATCCCAGCCCAGGTAATCGCTGAAGTGATTGCCGACGACGCCGCGACCCCAGCTCAGATCGCGATTGCCAAAGTAGAAGATCTGCTCGCTGTTGCCGACGATGGCGTTGCGGCTGAACGTGACGTCGACGAGCATCGCTCCCCAGATGCGGAGGCCGACGTCGTTGTGGGCCACGAGGTTCTCTTCGATGTGCTCGCGCACCGAGTTGTAGATGAAGAATCCCGTCCCGTTGGCCACGACGTCGTTGTGGCGATAGGTGCTGCCCTCGCCGTCGCGGATCAAGAGTCCGGCGCGTCGATTGTGCGTGATGTGGTTGTCCTCCACGTGCAGGTCGTGGCTCTGCATGAGCGCGAAGCCCACGAGCGAGTCGCGCGTGTCGTTGTCGCAGAGGACGTTCCGGTGCGACCACATGTAGTGGATCGCGTACCGCGCGTGCCGGATGGTGTTGTGATCGAAGGTGCTGTCGTCGCTGCTCGAGATGTAGATCCCGTCGCGCGTTCCCTCGATGTCGTTTCCGCTCACGGTCACGAACGAAGCATCGAAGACCTCGATGCCATTGCCGCGATCGGCTTCGCGCAGGTCGGGGCGTCCGCGCACGACGTTGCCCTCGACGCGCGCGTAGTTCGAGCGCTGCACGTAGATGCCGAACAGACAATCCGGAAGATGGTTGTCGAGCACCTGCGCGCGCACCGCAGTCGGCGCCATCCAGATGCAGGCATCGACGTTGGTCTCGGGGTTCGTCATCGCGTTGCCCGAGCCGCGGATCTCGAGGTCCCGGATGGTGACGTCGGGCCCGAGAACGGTGAGCACCGTTCCGCGGCCACCCCCATCGATGACCGCGCCCGGCTCGCCACGTAGCGTCACCGCGTGCTCGATACGGACTCCGCCGGCCCACGATCCGGCGGGCACCACGATCTCGTCGCCATCGACCGCGCGTGTCAGCGCGACGGCCAACGTGAGGTCGCCGCCGAGCCGCAGCGTGTCTGCGCGCGCGGGTGCGGCCGCGAGCAGGACGAGCGCGAGCGTGACGCTCAGCTTCGCTTGGCGTGCCATCCGATCGCCTCCCTTTCTTTCTCGAGCTGGGCGAGCTTGTCGCGGTCCTTCTCGGTGCGATCCTTCTTCTGCAGCAGTCGATCGATGCCGACGAGCGGTGGGCAGATCGCGGCCTCGTGATAGGTCGCCTCGCACTCCATGCAGTTCAGGCACTCGCGCGCGTCGATCGTGCCGTCGTGCTCGATGGCCTTGGGCTCGCAGCCGCGCTCGCAGATCTTGCAGTGCGAGCAGTAGCGGCGCCGCTTCGGTCCCGCGAGACGGAAGCTGTTGAAGAGTGCGAGCCCTCCGCCGAGCGGACACAGGTAGCGGCAGAACGGTCGCCAGGTCACGAACGAGAGACCGAAGAGCAAGAGCCACCACGCCGCGTAGAACCACTCGCGATTCCAGAATGGAACGAGGAATGTGGACTTGAACGGCTCGATCTCTGCTGCGCGCTCGCCCGCGATCGGCGACCAAAGAAAGATGGGAATGAGAAGAGCGAGCACGCCGTAGCGCACGTAGCGCGCGCGCCGATGGACCTTCTCCGGCAGCTCGCGCTCCGCGAGCCCGACGAGCTTGCCGAGCTTGTGCGCCAGCTCGCTCATCACGCCGTAGGGACAGACCCAGCCGCAGAACACGCCACGACCGAAGATCAACGACGTCACGGCGATGAAGATCCAGAGCACGAACAGCATCGGCTCCGAGAGAAAGAGCTCCCCGCGCACGCCGTGCACCAGGCTGTCGACGAGCGTGAGCATCTGCGTGACGGAGGGTTGCGCACGCAGGTGCACACCGACGAGCAGGAACGAGACGATCATGCTCGCGAGGTGGAGCCGCTTCAGCACGACGAGCCGTGTGAACGTCCAGCGTCGTGCGGCGAAGATCGCGGTGATCATCAGAAGCCAGATCGAGAGCACCGTCACGTCGACGGCGCGGTTGCGCCACGCCTGCCGCCAGATGCTCAGCTCTTCGGGCACGTCGTCGAGCGCGTACACGCTCGCCGGCAGCGTGTGCTCGGCCTCGAACGAGTGGAACGAGCGGTCGAGCCCGTGCCCGTGATGGCTCCCGAGGAACACGAGCGAAAACGGCGCGCCCGGATCGAGGTGCCCGTCTCGTGTGATGAAAACGGCGCCTTCCTGAAAGTGTGGCGCGTCCGCCGACGCGAGGCGCGGCAGGTTCATGTAGTCCGTGTCGCGGAACTGGATCTCGGCGAGGCCCTGCTGCAGGCGCACGCGATCGAAGATCCCGCCACGCACGAAGCCCGAGCCCTTGAACGAGCTGCTCCCGTTGCCGAGGATGACGACGAGGTGCTCCCCCGGATGCATCTGTTGCAGCAGATACGCGTAGTCACCCCGCGGAATGAGCGCGCCGGCGATCGCGGGCGCATCGGCGATCGTGAACCAGAGGTCCATGAAGACCCCCTCGGTGGGCAAGTCCATCTCGCGTTCGGTCACCGTGAGGCGCCCGAACACGTGCTCGTCGGTCATGCGCGCCCAGGTCCAAGGCGCGCCCTCGGCGACGAAGTGGCCGGTATGGATGGTGGTCGCGTCGATCACACCCACGCCGGTTCCCATCGCGCGCGCCGCATCGAGGATCGTGCGGTTGGCGGCGAGTGCGGTGACCGTCGCGCCGCTGATGACGTCGACCGCGGCGAAGCGGAGCGTGTCGTCCTCACGCGCGGCGCCGCCGACCGTGATGTGCTCGTCCGCGCGGTGCCCGCGGTAGAACGCGATGAACGAGACCAGCTCGGACACGGGAATGCCCGCGAGCAGGATCGGCTCGCTGTGATGCTGTAGGTGGGTCCCGGTGATCGTACCCGTGGGATCGAGGCCCACCAGGATGATCACCGGATGACCCGAATACGCCACCACGTCCACGAGCTCGTTCGAGAGCCCGACCCAGCCGACGCGCTCACCGCTCGCGTCGTAGCCCGTGTCGAACGAGTGGCCCGCTTCGCGCTCGAAACGCTCCGCGCCGGGCAGCACCTCGGTGCACGGCATCGTGGCGCAATCGAGAACGGTGGGCGCCGCCTCTCCGTACTGCGCTCGGGCTGAGATGGACACGCCTGCGATCGCAAGCCCGAAGAGCAGCCCCGCCGGGCCCGAGCGTGAGGTCGACATGGTGTTCCGACGCGTTCGCGTCAGCGAGGCTCCACGAACAAGCGTCCGCGCATCTCGAGATGGAGCGCGTGGCAGAACCACGGGCAGTAGTACCAATACACGCCGGGCGGCCCGGCCGTGAACGTGATGCTGTTGGTGTCTTGCGGGTTCACCACCATGCACACGTCGTGACGCGAGAGGCAGAAGCCGTGGCTCAGATCCTCGACGTCGTCCTGGTTCGTAGCGATGATCTGCACCTGATCGCCGGTCTTCACCGTCATCTCGGTGAGCGCGAAGCTCGGAGCGCGGCTCGTGATCCAGACACGAACCTGGGTGGGGCTCTTTCGGATCACGCGGCTGTCGGTGAGCATCGTGATGCCGTCCTCGGCCGCCCAGCGATCGAAGACCGCGAAGCGCGGATGCTGACGGTTCTGGATGCTCGTCGGGTGAATGAGGTCTGCGCGGACGATCACGGCATCGTGCGGCTCCGAGAACGTCGGCCCGTCGTGTACGAGCTGCATGTGGTCGCCGGAGATGTTGATCAGCTGATCGTTCTCGGGCTTGAGCGGTCCGACGTTCAGGAAGCGGTCCTTGGAGAACTTGCAGAGCGCCACGAGCCAGCGCCCGTCGGCCTCGCGCGTCTCGCTCATCGACGCATTGGTGTGCCCGACCTGGTACTGCACGTCGCAGCGGTCGACGACGGGATCCACGTCCTCGCCGCCGTGCGCGCGGATCGCCGCGTCGATGTTCCACTTGGTGATGTTCGAGTCGATGAAGATCGACGTGTACGCGTTGCCGCGTCCGTCGAACGCCGTGTGAAGGGGACCGAGCCCGAGCTCCGGCTGAGCGACCACGCACTCACCCGGCTGGATCCGCCGCGCGAATGCATCCGCGAGCTTGGTGATGTCGACGAGCGAGATCGTGGGGGAGAGCTTGCCGGCCACCACGGCGTAGTGGCCCGTCGGGTCGACGTTCACGCCGTGGGGGCTCTTGGCGACCGGGATCTTGAGGACGCACGGGTTGGTGTCTCCCGTTCCATCGACCACCGGCACCGCCGAGGTCCCGATGCGGGTCGTCCGACCCTCCGTGACGGCGCGCTCGATCTCCGCGAGGTTGAAGACGTAGAGCCAGTCCTGCTCCGCGCTCATCATCTCCTCGAGATGAACGCCGCGCTCGCTGTTGTAGCAAGTGGCGAACGAGTAGTTGCCTTCGTAGTCCGTCGCGCAGAGATCGAGGTTGCCCTCCACCTTCACCTGCCAGCGAACCTCCATCGTCTCGCCGTCGACGGCGGTGTGGAGCGCGAAGTACTGCATCGGATCGTCGAGCACGCTGCCATCGTTCGGCATCGGCGTCTGGAACTCGGCGTTGCAGAGCACGAGGCCCGTGCGGTGACGCTGCGGGAAGATGCCGTGCGTGCCTTGGGAGTTCGGGATCTCGACGATCGCGTCCGTCTCCATCACGTCGATGCGGACGCGCGCGAGCCGCGCGTTGGCCTTGTCGTTCACGTAGACGTAGCGGCCGTCATAGGTCCCACCGTTGTAGGAGAGGTGCACGTGGTGCGTGTCGCCCGACATGCGGCCGCCCATCGCTTCTTTCGTCCAGTCCGTGGCGCCGTGTCCGGTCGCGCTCTCGCGATTGAACACCGGGATGCGCTTGAGCTCGCGCATCGAGGGGACGCCCACGATGCGGATCTCGCCCGACTGACCACCGCTCCAGAAGCCGTAGTAGTCGTCGAGCTGGCCGGGGCGCACGTCCGGAAATGCCGCCCCCTCGGGAGTGGTGGCACCCGAAGTCGGTGGCGCAGTCGCACCGCTCGCAGGCGGCTCTCCCGTCGTTCCGCAGCCGACCGCCGCAGCGGCCGCCAGCACGCCGCTGCTCTGGAGGAAGTTGCGGCGACTCGCGCGAAGCTTGGTTTCTTTGTCAGACATCTCTCTCGCCTCCTGGCCGATGGGCTGTTCGCGCAGGTACTAGGCCCCTCCAAAGTCGGCGATATGCGCTGGATCATCTGCCCCACGTGTTTGTGAGCTGACGTGCGTCATCGCGACTCGCGCCGTCGCGCATAGACAGCGTGCGCGATGAAGTTCTGGCTCGCGCTGGCTCTCGTTCTCTCAGTCCTCACGACGCCGGGCAACGCCCGTGCGTGCGCGAGCTGTGGCGCGGGCGACCCGACGCTCACGCTCGCGGGCACCGAGCAGCCGTTCGCAGGTCGTCTTCGCGTGTCGCTCTCGACGACGTCGGCTGGAACCGCGTCGTCCGACGAGCGGACGAGCGATCACCGCGTGACCGCTGGTGTCGCGTGGGCGCCATGGGCGTGGCTCATGCTCACCGCTTCCGTGCCGCTCGTGCTGCGCGACGTGACGGGCACCGGTGCGGAGCGGCAGAGCGCGGTCGGGCCGGGCGATCTCGATCTGCGGGCACGCTTCGTCGTTCTGCGCGATCGCGTGTTTCGGCCCACCCATCTCGTGACGCTGCAGATCGGCGCGCGCTTTCCTCTCTCGCCCGCGGTGTCCGACGCCCGCGGCGTCGCGCTCGACGATGGCGCGCAGACCGCCAGTGCGACGGTGACGCCGACCGTCGGGCTCGCCTGGTCGATCTATGCAGCTCCGTTTTCGCTGCAGTCCTACGCGCTCTTCTCGGTTCCGACGCGTGGCGGAGATGGGGCCGGCGGCGCAGTCGAGCTGCGCGCTGCGTCGCTCGCGATCGTGCAGGTAGTTCCCGCCCTCTCGCTCGTGATCGGGCCCGAGACGCGCGCACGGATGGATCCGAGCGGGGAAAGCGGCGGCGCCGCGGTCTTCGCGACGCTTGGCGCGATGCTCGGCGGCGGCGACATCACGCCCTACCTACTGGTGCGCGTGCCGGTGGTCTCGTCGTTCGGCGACCAGCACTCGGAGCTGCTCTCGCTCGAGCTGGGCGCAGCGCTGGACACGTGAGACGTCGGCCGCGCAGATCCTGCGCCAAAAGAGCGCAGCATCTGCATCGCACCACCGCGCGATCGCATCTCGTCGCGTCGGGGCCTTGGCACGCTCGCTGCTCGAAGCGGAGCGAGATGCAACACACGTCCGTTCCGGAAACCACGGCAAAGAGCCGCTCCGTGCTCACTACGATCGGACACACGACGCGTGGGGAGCGCGCTCGGCTCCTCGGCTGCACGCGCCTGTTCCGGTCCGCGCCGCCGGACCTGCTCGCAACCTTCGCTGCGCACTCGACCCACGTTCGGCTGCGCGGTGGAGAGCAACTCTGGAAGCGCGGCGATCTCGCCGAGCACTTCTACGTCGTCGTTCGAGGTGTGTTGGAGCTACAGAGGCGCCGACCGGGATGTGACGACACCACGCTGATCGCGCTCTTCGGTCCGGGCGAGAGCCCGGCCATCCCCGTCGCCCTCGAACAGGGCCAGTTCATCGCCGACGCGTTCGCAGCGACCGGCGAGCTGGAGGTGATCCGCGTGCGCGCCACTCCCGTGCTCGCTGCCCTTCCCTCGAACGTCGCGCTCGCGCTGGCGATGAATCGCGCGCTGCTCGACCACTGTCGGCTGCTCCACTCGAAGATCGACGTGATGGTGGCGGGCCCGGTGCGGAGTCGCCTCGCGGGCTTCTTCCTCGACCTCGTCGAGCGTTTCGGTGACGAGTACGCGGACGGGCGATATCACGTGCCCGTCTCGCTCTCGCGTCATCAGGTCGCTACGTACGTCGGCGCGCGCGTCGAGACGGTGATCCGTTGCTGCTCGGCCTGGCAGAAGTCCGGGCTGCTCGCGACCACACCCGACGGCTTCGTGCTCGCGTCACTCGACGAGCTGCGAGCGATCCTCGATGGAGCCTGCGAGGAGATCGAGCCGGTCACCTGACTCACTTCACGCGTCGACCGGTGCGAATCGAGCTTGGAAGAATCGCAGATGGCGCGGCTCGTGTACGAGACGCAGACCGCGGATGCGTTCACGCCGGTCGACGACGCGCCGCACCGCATCGACGACGACGTCGCAGTGCGCCTGCGTGTACACGCGTCGGGGAAACGTCAGACGGACGAGCTCGAGCCGTGGCCTTCGGTGCTCTCCGCTGACCGGATCGCGCCCCGCCGAGACGATCCCGCGCTCCATCGCGCGAACCCCAGCCTCCAGATACAGCTCGCCGGCGAGCGCCTGGGCGGGGAATGCGTCTTGTGGAACGTGGGGAAGGATCGCGCGCGCGTCCAAGAACACCGCGTGGCCACCGATCGGTCGCACGATCGGAATGCCCGCGGCGGCGATCTTCTCGCCCACGTAGCGTACCTGTCCGATGCGCGCGTGCATGTGCTCCTCGTCGAGCGCCTCGCCGATCCCGACCGCGATCGCCTCGAGATCGCGGCCCGCCAGCCCGCCGTACGTGTGCAAGCCCTCGAAGAGCACGCCGATGTTGCGAGCCTCTTCGGCGAGCTCGGCGTCGTTGACCGCGAGGAACCCGCCGATGTTCACCAGCAGATCCTTCTTCGCGCTCATGGTGCACCCGTCGGTCATCGCGCACGTCTCCAAGAGGATCGACGCGAGGGACCGATCGCTCTGCCCTGGCTCGCGCTCCTTGATGAAGTACGCGTTCTCGATCGCGCGCGTGGCGTCGAGGAACACGGGCACGTCGTGGGCTTGCGTGAGCCGGCGGACCGCGCGGAGGTTCTCGAGCGAGATGGGCTGACCCCCCGCCATGTTCACGGTCGCCGCGACGCAGACGTACGGGATGTTCTTCGCACCGACGCGCGCGATGAGCCGCTCGAGCTTGTCGAGATCGATGTTTCCCTTGAACGGGTGCTCCGAGGTCGCGTCGTGTGCCTGATCCACGACGACGTCCTCGAACGTCCCCCCTGCGAGCTCTTGATGTGCGCGGGTCGTGGTGAAGTACATGTTCCCCGGGACGACGTTTCCGGGTCGCACGAGCAAGCGTGAGAGCAAGTGCTCGGCTCCTCGCCCTTGATGCGTCGGTATGACCTGGGCGTAGCCGTAGGCATGTCGAACGGCGGCTTCCATCTTGTAGTAGCTCGCGCTACCGGCATAGGCCTCGTCGCCGAGCATCATCGCGGACCACTGGCGGTCACTCATCGCGTTCGTACCGCTGTCGGTCAGCAGATCGATCGTCACGTCGTCCGATCGAAGCAAGAACGTGTTCCATCCCGCGGTCGTCAGCGCGCGAGCGCGATCGGCGGGCGTCGTCTGCTTGAGCAGCTCGACCATCTTGATCCGATAGGGCTCGGCCCAGGGTCGCTGGCGCCCCGATGCATCGATGTCGCTCATCTAGGCCTCTCCATGCGCACGCCGCGGAGCGGCACCATGATCGAGATCACCCGGCGCAGGCGCCTTCCTCACGCGCTCGCGAGCTCATGGGTCCTGTGCGCGGACCGATGTGCGGTGGCCCACTGATCCCGGTCATGACGTCCCCCGCTGCTCGGGCGTAGGCAGCCAGAATGAGCGTCACCACGAGCAAGGCGACCGGCACCACCCACGATCCGGTCGGCGTGGCTCGCTCGGCCGCAGACATTCGGGCTCGGTTCCCGGTCGCTTGTGTCGAGTGTCCCGCGGCGCGGATCGGTTGCTTCGAGGACGCCGTCGGCGCGGGCAAGCCAGCATGCCGGTTCGTGAAGCGAGCTCTTGGCGCACGCGACCCCGTCCCCACGGCGTGGGCGAGCGACTACGCTTTGGTTTTGGTCCGTCGGGGTGTCGTGGTGCGGACGCGGGCTCCGCAAGATGGGCCGTCGGTGGCGATCGACTGCGTCGGCCCCGGGGCTGCGCTCCCGCTCGCGCCAAACGCGATCGAGATCGGCTACGCGGCGACGGAGGTGCTCGTGTGTCTCTATCCGCGCGTCGGTCTGGACGAGACCCTGGCGCGCGAGCCACGCACGGCACTCGATCTGATCCTCGCACTCGCAGGTGCCCTCGAGCGTGTCGAGCTGCTCGCCGAGGCGCGAGGACAACGGAGCGCGGACTCTCGCGTCGCGCGTGTGCTCGCGGTCCTCGCCGACCGCCTCACCCCGCCGGAGCGGCGCGACAAGCTACCGCTGGGTCTTCAGCAACGCGACCTGGCGCGCCTCGCGGGCGTCCGACCCGAGTCGTTCTGCCGAACGCTCGGCAAGCTGGAGCGCGCGGGGATCGTGCGGAGGCTTCCCGAGGGCCTGCAGATCGAGCGCCACGATCAGCTCGCTGCCTTCAAGGGCTGATCACACGACCCCGCGGTGAGCGCGCAGGCGCCCCCTTGTCGCCGATCAATCGCTAGCGCGGGACGCCATCGCACCATGCGAGCGTGGCCATGCTCACGCGCTACGACATCGACTGCCTCGACCACCGTGACCCCGCGAGGATCGAGCGGCTCATCACGCTGATCGAGCCGTTCCTCGAGAGGTGGTTTCGTCCGGTCGTGCGAGGCCTCCAGCATGTCCCGGAGGGTCCGGCGCTCTACGTGGCGAACCACAACGGCGGGCTCGTCAGCGCCGACACGTTCATCTTCGGCGCGTCGATCTATCGAGCCCGCGGGTTGAAGGCGGTGCCCTACGCGCTCGCTCACGACGTCATCCTCCAGACTCCGGGCATCCATCAGCTCCTCGTGCCGCTCGGTGCGGTGCGCGCGAGCGCCGCCAATGCGCACGCCATCTTCGATCGCGGCCACAAGGTGCTCGTCTATCCTGGTGGCGACATCGACTCGATGCGGCCTTTCGCGCTGCGGGACCGCATCGTGTTCGGCCCGCGCCGCGGTTACATCCGACTCGCACTACGCGCGGGCGTCCCGATCGTTCCCGTCGTCGCGGCGGGGGCCCACGCAACCTCGATCGTGCTGACGGACGGGCGCCGCCTCGCGAAGCTGCTCGGCCTTCCGCGGCGGTTCCGAATGGAGGTCTGCCCCGTGACGCTCAGCATCCCGTGGGGTCTCGTGGTCGGGATCACGCCGCCGTACTTCCCACTTCCGACACGCATCTTTCTCGAGGTGATGGCTCCGATCGCGTTCGACCGTGCGGGGGACGCTGCAGCGCGCGATCCGGAGTACGTGGAGCGCTGCCATCGGCAGGTGCACGGAGCGATGGAGGCGCGGCTGTCCGAGCTGGCGGCGGAGCGTGCCGGCCGCGCGTCGGCGCCACCCCTGACTTGCTCCGCACTTCCTCAGCCCGGCCTTCCGTCGAGGCGGGGTGTCGTCAGGATCGGCACGCACGTGATCGCGAAGAGCGCGAACGCGAGGGTCCAGAGCACGCCCGAGATGAGAATCTCCCAGCGATAGGCGCTCGGCACCAAGAGCGGTCCGAGCGCTCGCACCGCCGCGGCCGTCGCCAAGAGCACGTAGGCGACGACGATCGGCCTGCCGACGTTCAGCATGCGCCCCGTGTGACCGAGACTGACGCGCGACATCATGCCGAGCACCATGAGCCCGATCGCGCCGACGGTGAGCGCGTGCAGCGGCGCCGTGGCGGGCCACGTCATGAACGTCGCGACACCGGACACGAACAACCCGAAGGCGAGCCAGGCATAGCCGAGATGAAGCACCCACAGGATGGGCTGACCGCGCGTCGCCCTCGTCCGCCATCCTGCCAGGCGCGCAGCGTTCGAGAGACCGGCGGCGATCGCGGCGACGCCAGCCCACGTCGCTGCGCTCGGTAGGACATCCAGGACAGCAGTGACTGCGACCGAGACGAGAGAGAGCCAGTCGAGCCAGACGCGACGCACGGTCGTCACACGCACCGCGTTCTCGGTGAAGGACGGAATGACCCGTCCCCCGATCACGACGACGAGCAGGATCACGGAATCGATCGCGAGTCTCATCGCGCGCGACGCGGAGCCCGGCGCGCCGAAGTGGAAGAACGCGTTGGCTCCGAAGAGCAGCGCCAAGGGCACGAGCAGCCCGATGTTCCTCCAGTTCTTGGTCCGAACCAGCGGACGACCGACCGCCCAAGCCAGCATCGGAATGAAGACGAGATCCACGACGGCACCAAGCGACGTCGGAAGCGCGCCCGAGAAGGCGACGCCGACGCGGCCGCCGAGCCATACGAGAACGAGGATCGCCAACGACGCACCGTTCGGCATCGCCTGTCCGGTCCAGTTGCGAGCTGCCGTGAGGAGAAACCCAGCGATCACCGGGACGACGAACCCGTAGATCATCTCGTGCCCATGCCACGCGCTCGGGGCGAGGTTCGTCGGAAGCGAGCGGCCACCGAGGAACACGACGAGCCAGAGCGGCATCGCGCTCGCAGCGAACAGACCCGCCGCGAGAAAGAATGGGCGGAAGCCGAGCGCCAGCGTCGCCGCCGCCGAAGGCGCGCTCTGCCCAGGCGCCACCCTCTTGGTCAGGTCCGTGATCACGCGTCCCTACTACGCGCGAGCCGACCCGAGCTCATGATCGAGCGCATGCGGTCCGCGATCCGAGTCCGTGCCTCGAGTGGCTCACGCGGCAGACGAGACGTCGGCTGCTCTCGAGGGCACCACCGGCGAGAACCCGCAGGTGAAGTGCCGCAGCGCGCGCGGCTCGTCGATGATGCGATAGCCCGAGAGCGTGCGCCGCAGTGAGTGCACGTAGGCCACGGCCTCGGCCACGTAGTCGATGTGACTCTGCGTGTACACGCGTCGCGGGATCGCCAGGCGGACGAGGTCGAGTGGTGCCGGCTCTTGCGTCCCATCCTCGCGCGTGTGGCCGAACATGGCGGTCCCGATCTCGATCGATCGGATTCCCGCTTCGAGATAGAGCGCGATCGAGACCGACTGACCGGGCAGCTCACCGGGTGGCACGTGCGGCAGGAACGCGCGCGCATCGAGATAGACGGCGTGCCCACCCGCCGGGCGTAAGAGGGGCACCCCGGCACGATCGAGTCGGTCGAAGAGATACGCAATCGAGGCGATCCGATATTCGAGGTAGCGCACGTCGAGCACCTCACGCAGGCCCACGGCGAGCGCCGCGAGATCCCGCCCGGCCAAGCCCCCGTAGGTCGGAAATCCTTCGGTGAGCACGAGCGCTTGACGACACTGCTCGGCGAGCGTCGGATCACGCAGCGCGAGAAAGCCGCCGATGTTTCCAAACGCGTCCTTCTTGGCGCTCATCAGCGCGCCGTCGGCGAGGGAGAAGAACTCACGCGCGATGTCGATAGGAGCTCGCTCGCCGTGTCTCGGCTCGCGCTGCCGGATCAGCCACGCATTCTCGGCGAAGCGCGCGCAATCGAGGAAGAGCGGCACGTTGTAGCGATCGCAGAGAGCACGCGCGGCGTGCGCGTTGGCGAGGGAGACCGGCTGCCCGCCCACGGAGTTGCTGGTGATCGTCAGCAGCACCATGGGGGTGTCGCTCGCGTGAGCGCGGAGGTGCGCCTCGAGCGCGGCGAGGTCGATGTTCCCCTTGAAGGGGTGCTCGCTCGTCGGCGCTTTGGCCTCCGCAATCGACAGATCGAGCGCGCACATCCCACACGCCTCGACGTTGGCGCGTGTGGTGTCGAAGTGCGCGTTGGAGACGATCGTGGCCGAGGGCGCACCCCTTCGCATCTGTGCGATGGTGGAGAACAGGATGTGCTCCGCCGCGCGGCCCTGATGCGTGGGGATGACGTGCTCCAGGCCGGTGATCGATCGCACCGCGCTCTGAAGCTCGTAGAACGAGCGAGACCCTGCATAAGACTCGTCAGCCTGGATCATCGCGGCCCATTGGTCCTGGCTCATGGCGCTCGTGCCCGAGTCCGTCATGACGTCGATGGTCACGTCCTCGGAGTGAAGCCCGAACAGGTTGTGGCGAGCCTCGACGAGCCGCGCGGCGCGCTCTTCGCGCGTACAAAAGGGCAGCGGTTCGACCATCTTCATGCGAAACGGCTCGATGATCGTGCGCGGTGCGAATGCCATGAGACTCCCTCGCGAGGCCGATCTCTGACCCGCAATCCCGCTCCTCGACTAGGCACGCCGAGCGCGTGCGCAACGGTCGGGTGCCGCGTCAAGTCACGGTGACTCTGTGCGCGTCACGCGATCCAGGCCTTCATCCAGGGCGTGCCGCGGTAGCGGTCCCATCCGTCAGGAAGCACCGTGACCACGGGACCATCGACATCGGGACGCTGCGCCACACGAACGGCTGCTGCGACGTTCGTGCCGGCGGAGCCACCGACGAACAGGCCCTCTTCGTGCGCGAGCCGACGCGCCATCTCGAAGCTCTCGGCGTCGCTCACCGACTCCGCGGCGTGGATGACCGAACGGTCGAGCAGCTCGGGTGGCTCGCTCCCGCCGATGCCCTCCACTGCGTAAGAGCCATCGGGACCGACGACCCCCGTCTCGATCCATGCGGCGAGGCCCGAGCCGACGGGATCGGCGAGCACCACGCGCGCACGCGGCACCACGCGCGCCAACACGCGACCGACGCCCGTGATCGTCCCGCCCGTACCGGCGCCTGCGACGAACGCTCCGATGCGCCCACCGGTCTGCTCGAGGATCTCCTGCGCCGTCGTCTCCTCGTGCGCGCGCACGTTCGCCTGAGCGCGAAACTGATCGGTGAGGAACCAGCCGTTCTCCACGGCCAGGCGCTCGGCGACCCGCCGGAAGTTGTCGGGGCTCGACGGAGGCGCGTTCGGTGTGATGACCACCTTCGCTCGGAGCGCCGCGAGCGCGAACCGCTTCTCGTGCGCCATCTTCTCCGGCATCACGCACACGAGGCCATAGCCGCGACGCGCCGCCACGAGCGCGAGCCCAACGCCCGTGTTGCCCGCCGTGGCTTCGATCATCGTCATCCCCGGCCGGAGCACGCCGCGCTTTTCGGCGTCGTCGATGATCGCCAGTGCGATGCGGTCCTTCACGCTCCCGCCCGGGCTCATGTGCTCGCACTTCACGAGGATCGGGTTCGGCAGGCCCGCGCCGATTCGCGTGAGCTCGACGAGCGGTGTCTTGCCGATGTGATGGAGGATCGTCTGGCTCACGCTGGGCTCCGTCAGAACACGATCACCTTGTCGGCGTCGCGCGTTGTCGCTGCGCTCGGTTTCGTACGGGGGTCGCTCAGGGTCTCTTGCATGCGCACCGCAGCGCCGAGCCCCGAGAGAAACGTGAGTGCGGCCACGATCCACATCGCGGATGGCAGGCCCAGCGTATCGGCGAGCGCGCCAGCCAGGAGCGCACCGATCGCGTAGCCGAGGTCGCGCCAGAGTCGGTACACGCCGACGGACGACGCGCGCCAGCTCGGATGCGCGACGTCGCCGATCACCGCGAGCAGCGTCGGATAGACCATCGCGGTGCCGACCCCGAGGAGCACCGCGCCGGACGCGAAGCCCGCGAACGCACTCGCGAGGATGACGACCGCGATGCCGATGGCCTGCACCCACATGCCCGAGACGATGAGCCACTTGCGCCCGATTCGATCGGACAGCGCGCCGGTGACCAGCTGTGCGAGGCCCCAAGTCGCGGGGTAGATCGCCGAGAGCACGCCGACCTCCGCGATGCTCATGTGTGCGGCCGCGAACAAGAGCGGGAACAGGCCCCAGGCCATGCCGTCGTTGAGGTTGTTCACGAGACCGACCTGCGTGGCGCTCGACAGATTTCGGTCGCTCAGTGTCGTCTTCCAGAACAGCGCTCGCTGCGTGATCGCCTCGCTCGGAATCGCGCTGCGCGACTCCTGGGTCGCGTGGTGCCTGGTCTCGCGAACGAAGACTGCCGACAGCGTCAGCCCGACCAGCACGAACGCGACACCGAGATAGAAGGGCTCCGGTCGCAGATGGTACTCGCTCGCGATCCAACCCGTGGCGAGCGCGGATCCCGCGACGGCGAGATAGCCCGCGAACTCGTTCAGCCCCATCGCGAGCCCGCGCTGCGTCGGCCCCGCGAGATCGATCTTCATGATGACCGTCGTCGACCACGTGAGGCCCTGGCTCACGCCGAGCAGCACGTTCGCGAAGAGCACCCAGCTCCACGAGGGCGCCCACATCAAGAGGAACGGAACCGGGATCGCGACGAGCCAGCCGCCGACGAGGACCGTCTTGCGGCCGTAGCGATCGGAGAGCCGCCCGGCGAGGTAGTTCGTGAGCGCCTTCGACACGCCGAAGACGACGATGAACGAGAGGATCGCCGTTCGCGCCGCGAGCTGGAAGTCGGCCTCCGCGATGGCGGGGAGAATGCTCCGCTCCATGCCGATCATCGCGCCGACGAACGCGTTGACGACGACGAGCAACGTGAACTGCCCGAGGTTCTCGCGAAGGCCCAGAACGACGGGGCGCTCGCTCACGCGCGGCCTCGGTTCGCGCGGAGGATCTGCTCCATCTCCGCTGGCTTGGGGGGGACGTCGACGAGCGCTGCGACGAGCTCCGCGCGCGTCTTGGTCAACATCGGGTTCCATCGGCGCTCGAACGCGATGGTGCTCGAGGGCTTGCCGCTCATGCCGGCGCCGCAGGCCGAGCCCGCGAAGTGCGCCGGGTACACCTCGACGTCGCCCGCGAGCTTCAAGAGCTTGTCGTGGAGCGAGTCGTAGAGCTGGCTCGCGTTCGCCTCGGCATGCCCCGGAAGATCGGGACGCCCGACGGCGCCGACGAAGAGCGTGTCGCCGGTGAGCACGAACCACGGATCGGTCCCGCCTCGCAGGTCGGTCACGGCGAGCGAGACGCTCTCGGGCGTGTGCCCTGGCGTGTGCAGCACGCTGATGCGCACGTTGCCCAGCAAGATCTCCTGACCCTCGCGCAGCGGCTCGAACGCGATGTCCACGTCGGCCGACGCGTGAAGGCAATAGGGCGCGCCGACCTTGGCAGCGAGCGCAGGACCACCCGAGCGATGGTCGGCGTGGACGTGCGTGTCGATCACGTGCGTGATCGTCATGCCCTTGCTGCGCGCGAGCGCGATGTACGCGTCCACGTCCTCTTCGTGCGCGTCGACGACCGAGCACTTGCCCTGCCCGCCGCACCCGAAGAGGTACGCCGCGCAACCGGTCTCGAAGTAGTAGTAGGGCTTGAAGATCATCGCGGCCTCACTGCGTTCCGAGAGACACCGGCAGACCGGCCGCCCGCCACTCCGGCACGCCATCCGCGAAGTGCCGCACGCGCAGACCGCGCTTCTCGAGCTGGCGCGCCGCGTCGACCGCGTACACGCAGTAGGGACCTCGGCAGTACGCGACGATTTCCTTCTTGCGCGGCGCGATCGCGGCCCATGCCGCAACCTGCTCGGGCGGAACGCTGAGCGCGCCACGGATGTGCCCCTGCGCGAACTCCTCGCTGGGCCGCACGTCGATCAGCACGACCGAGCCGTCCTTCAGCCGACGGGATAGCTCGGCGCGATCGATCGCTTCGAGCTCGTCCTTGCCGTCCAGGTAGGCACGCGCGACGGAGTCGACCTCGGCGAGCTGGGTCTCGGCTGCGTTGCGCAGCGACTGATAGAGCGCGACGACGCTCGGATCGGCGACGCGATAGACGACGCGCTGCCCGTCACGCCGGGTCTCGACGAGCCGCGCCGCGGCGAGCGCGCGCAGGTGCTGCGAGGTGCTCGCGATCTCGAGCGAAGCCTGCTTGGCGAGCGCATCGACCGAGCGCTCGCCCTGGCAGAGCAGGTCGAGCAGCTCGAGCCGCGTCGGCGAAGCCAGCGCCTTGCCGACGCGCGCGAACTGGTCGTAGATGCGCCGCTTCTTCGCGTGGCGCGCTTCGTTCGATCCGAGCTTGGTTGCGGGGCGCATCGACATTCAACTGTGTTATTGAATAAGCGAATATACCGGAAGGTCAAGGACGCCGCCGGTGACATGCCTGAGGCGCGCGACCGGCGAGGATGTGACCGCCGAAGTCACACCGATCGTGCCGGCACGCTGTCGCATCGCCCGAGGTGCGCGATGCTTCCCCCATGCCCGGACTCACGTCGTCGCCCGAGCCTCGCGGACCCTCTGCGCGGAGGCGCATCACGATCGCGATGGGCTCGCTCGCCGCCGTCGCGGTGCTCGTGTCGGTCGTCTTGCTCGGGCTCATTTCGGAGGTCGCCGCCGTGGTCGCGGCCATGCAGCGCGACGAGCAAGCGATGCACGAAGGCTTGATGCTCGGCGTGGCCGTGCGCGAGCAGTACATCCACGAGGCGCACACGCTCATCGAGCGGACCCAAACGCACCTCGACCATCACCACACCTGGGTCGAAGAGGTCGCACGAAGCGCGGCGCTCTTGCATGCGCGCGTGCCCGAGAGCGAGCGCTGGCGCGTGCAGCGCATCGCCGACACGAGCACGGAGATCGACGAAGCCTTTCGCACGTCGGTCGTTCCCGCGATGGCGGCGGGCGACCTCCCGCGCGTGCGAACCGAGCACCACCGCATCGATGCTCTCGTGACACGCGCCGCGGGGGATGCGGACGCCGTCGCTGCGGCGCTCGAGCAGCGTATGCACGAGGAGCACGTTCGCGCCGAGGCGACTGCGCAAGCGGCGGTGGGCATCGCCGCGCTCGGCGGCCTGCTCGCGCTGCTGCTCGCCGCGTACCACGGCGCCCGCGTTCGCGCGCGTGTGTTGCGCCCACTCGGCGACCTCGTCGAGTCCACGCGACGGATCGCAGCCGGCGAAGTGCCCAGTGCCTCGCTCGAGGGTGACGCCGAGGTGAGCGCGCTCGGCGCCGCGCTGAATCAACTGGCGACCGACTTGCGCGAGCGCGAAGCACGTCTCGTCACCTCGGAGCGGATGGCCGCGGTCGGTCAGCTCGCGGCAGGCGTCGCGCACGAGGTGAACAATCCGATCGGGATCATTCGAGGCTACCTGCGCACGATGATCCCCGAAGCACGCGAGCCCCAGCTGAAAGACGAGCTGCGCATCCTCGACGAGGAGGCGCACGCCTGCCAGCGCATCGCCGAGGATCTCGTGGCGTTCGCCCGCGCGAGCGAGCTTCGGCCCGAGTCGATCGACGTCGCCGACGTCGTGTCGGACATCGCCAAGCGCCTCGAAGGATCGGGGGAGCTCCAGGGTGCCCGTGTTCGCGTCGACGTCGCGTCATGCGTCCTCGGGCTCGACGCTGGTCGCGTTCGTCAGGTCATCGCCAACTTGTTACGGAACGCCGCGGCCTCTGCGCCCGACGCGACGATCGAAGTCATCGGCGTGGACGAAGCGGACGCGTATCGGATCGAGGTGCTCGACCGTGGGCCGGGTGTGGCCGAGGCCGATCGCGAGCGGATCTTCGAGCCGTTCTACGGCAAGCGCGCCGATGGATCGGGGCTCGGCCTCGCGGTCTGCCTCGGCGTGGTCCGCGCTCACGGCGGATCGATCCACGTGCGTGAGCGCGACGGGGGCGGCGCCGCGTTCGTCGTGTCGCTTCCACGCCTGCGCGAGCTCGCCGCCGCGTGACCGAAGACTCCGCGCTGCCGACCGTGCTGGTCGTGGACGACAAGGCGAACATGCTCACGCTGCTCGCCAAGGTGCTCCAGGCCGACGCGCGCGTGCTGAAGGCGACCAGCGGCGCGGCCGCGATCCGGCTCGTGAGCGAGAACGATGTCGACTGCGTCGTGTGCGACCTACGGATGCCGGATCTCGACGGGCTCGCCGTGCTCGATGCGGTGCGGCGGATCCGTCCGCAGGCGCAGTTCATCCTGATGACGGCGTACGGGTCGGTGCCGAGCGCGATCGACGCGATGAAGCGCGGTGCGTTCGACTACGTGACCAAGCCGTTCGAGCCGGAGGAGCTGCGCGCGACGGTGCTCCGCGCGCTCGGAAGACCGACGGCCACCGGAACGGAGCACGCTGCGTTCGAGCCGCTGCCTGGAATGCTCGGCACGTCGATGGCGATGGCCGAGCTCTCGCGCGTCACGCGCCGCGTCGCCGCCAGCGAGGTCAACGCGCTGCTTCTGGGCGAGACTGGCAGCGGAAAGGAGCTGGTCGCGCGCGCGCTGCACCTGCTCGGTCCACGCGCCTCGGGCCCGTTCGTCCGCGTCGCGTGCGCCTCGACGCCATCCGATGTGCTCGAGAGCGAGCTCTTCGGCGCAGGGACAGGAACGCCGCGCGATCGGGCCGGTCTGTTCGAGCAAGCGGAGGGCGGCACGCTGTTCCTCGACGAGATCGGCGAGATCCGTCTCTCGCTGCAGGCCAAGCTCACGCGCGTCCTCGAAGAGCGGCGGATGCGTCGTATCGGCGAGGCGCGCGAGCGCGTGATGAACGCGCGCGTGGTGGCCTCGACGCATCGCGACGTGGAAGCGATGACGCGCGAGGGATCGCTGCGCGAGGACCTCCTCTATCGTCTTCGCGTCGCGACGATTCATCTTCCGCCGCTCCGTGAGCGCTCGGGAGACGTCGCACCGCTGGCGCAACACTTCCTCGCCGAGACGAATCAGCGCGCGGACGGGCGTGTCGCCACGCTGACGCCGAGCGCGATGTTGCTCCTCGAACGCTATCGCTGGCCCGGGAACGTTCGGGAGCTGCGCGCGGCGATCGCGAGCGCGCTGCTGGTCGCGGTCGGCGACCGCATCGACGCCAATGACTTGCCGCCGGAGATCCGCGCGGGTGGCGGCGTCGGGCCGATCGATCTCGCGTCGATGAGCTACCAGCAGGCGCTCGAAGCCTCGCGCGAGGATGCCACTCGGCGCTATCTCGAGGCCGTGCTCCGCCGCACGCGAGGCAAAGTGGCCCAGGCCGCCGAGATCGCGGGGATCGAGCGCGAGAGCTTCTACCGCCTGTTGCGCCGCTACGCCGTGAGCCCCGACGACTTTCGTGGGGAATGACTCCGGCGTGCGTAATGCAGGGAGACGCGCTGCGTCTTCGTGAGCAGGAGAGAGAGATGATGCAAGACACCGCTGCGCCGCCGGCGCCGCTCGGCCTCGATCCAGTCTGCGGAATGAGGGTCGATCCCGCGACGGCGAAGCATCGCTACGCGCACGATGGCCACGAGCACGCGTTCTGCAGCGCGGGCTGCCGTACCAAGTTCCTCGCCGATCCTTCGCGCTACGAGGCGCAGGAACACGGCGCGCATGCTCACGCACCCGCAGAGCCGCCGCGGCCGAAGGTCGAGACCGCCGCCGAGTGGACCTGCCCGATGCACCCGGAGATCCGGCGCAGCGGACCTGGAGCGTGTCCGATCTGCGGCATGGCTCTCGAGCCGCGCATCGTCACCGCCGAGACCACCGAGAACCCGGAGCTAGGCGACATGTCGCGTCGGCTCGCCGTCTCCGCGTCGTTGTCGGTGCCCTTGTTCCTCGTCGCCATGTCGGATCTGGTGCCGGGCGCGCCGCTCCAGCACGCCTTGCCGCCGATCGCATTGGCGCTCGGGCAGCTCGCGCTCGCGACGCCGGTCGTGCTCTGGGCCGCGGCGCCGTTCTTCGTGCGCGGCTGGGCATCGCTCGTGAACCGACGCCTCAACATGTTCACGCTCATCGCGCTCGGCGTCGGTGTCGCGTTCGTTTACAGCGCGGTCGCGCTCGTTCTGGCGCTCGCGATGCCGAGCGCGTTCCCCGCGCAGTACCTCGGACATGGTGGCCTGCCGCCGCTCTACTTCGAGGCCGCCGCGGTGATCACGACGCTGGTCCTCGTGGGCCAGGTGCTCGAGCTCCGCGCGCGGAGCCAGACGAGCGGCGCGATTCGCGCGCTCTTGAACCTCGCGCCGAAGACAGCGCGCAAGATCGCGGACGACGGCACGGACGCGGATATCGCGGTCGACGCGATCGCGCTGGGCGATCGACTGCGTGTGCGGCCGGGCGAACGCGTGCCCTGCGATGCGCGCGTCGTCGAAGGCGATTCGTCCGTCGACGAGTCCATGCTGACCGGAGAATCGATGCCTGTGTCGAAGACGATCGGCGCCAAGGTGACGGGCGGAACGATCAACGGCACGGGGGCGCTCGTCATCGAAGCCGATCGCGTCGGTGCCGATACGACGCTCGCGCAGATCGTCCGCATGGTCGGCGAGGCGCAGCGCACGCGGGCTCCGATCGATCGGCTGGCCGATCGCGTCTCGAGCTGGTTCGTTCCCATCGTGATCGCGGTCGCCGTCCTGACGTTCGTCCTCTGGATGGTCTTCGGACCTGAGCCTCGCTTCACCTATGCGCTGGTGAACGCCGTCGCCGTGCTCATCATCGCCTGCCCTTGCGCGCTCGGTCTCGCGACCCCGATGTCGATCATGGTCGGGACCGGACGCGGTGCGACCCTCGGTGTGCTCATCCGCAACGCCGAGGCGCTCGAGGTGCTCGCGAAGGTGGACGTGCTGCTCGTGGACAAGACCGGCACCTTGACCGAGGGCAAGCCCGAGCTCGTCGCGGTCGAGCCCGCTGCAACCACGAACGCCGACGAGCTCATCGCTGCGGCCGCGGCAGTGGAAGCGCACAGCGAGCACCCACTCGCCGCCGCCGTCGTGCGCGGCGCAACCTCACGCGGACTCGCGGTGCCGAAGTCGGAGTCGTTCGCCTCGATCACCGGCCAGGGCGCGAGCGCCGTCGTGAACGGTCGACGCGTAGCGGTGGGCAACGCCGCACTGATGAACGCTCTCGGTGTGGATGTTGCTGCGCTCGACGAAAAGGCGACCACGCTCCGCGCAGAGGGTCGAACCGTCATGTTCGTCGCGTTCGACCAGAGAGTCGCGGGTCTGCTCGCGGTCGCCGACCCGATCAAGACGACGACGCCCGAAGCGCTGCACAGCCTGCGCGATGACGGCGTGCGCGTCGTGATGGTGACGGGCGACGCGCGCGCGACCGCGGAGTCCGTGGGGCGCGCGCTCGGCGTGACCGACATCGAGGCCGGTGTTCAGCCGGACGGCAAGAGCGCGATCGTCGATCGCTGGCGAGCTGCCGGGCACATCGTGGCGATGGCCGGTGACGGAGTGAACGACGCGCCCGCGCTCGCGAAGGCCCACGTCGGCGTGGCGATGGGTACCGGCACCGACGTCGCGATGGAGAGCGCCGGCGTCACGCTCGTGCGGGGTGACCTTCGTGCGCTCGCCCGCGCGCGCTCACTGAGCCGCGCCACGATGCGCAACATCCGACAGAACCTCTTCTTCGCGTTCGTCTACAACGCGCTCGGCGTTCCCCTCGCGGCCGGCGTGCTCTATCCGCTCACGGGCTGGCTGCTCGATCCGATGGTCGCGAGCGCCGCGATGAGCCTCAGCTCGGTGTCGGTGATCGCGAACGCCCTCCGGCTGCGCTCGACCCGTCTCTGAGCACGGCGCCGCAGGTGAGTCGACCACGGCCGCTCGCGCTGAGCGGCCGTGGTCGCGAACTCACGCCGCGCTCATCGCCTTTCACGCCGCTTCGCAGCGACGACACGCCTCGGCACAGAGGCGGCAGTGCTCGTGCATCTTCGCGTGCTTCTCACACTCGGTCGCGCACTCGGCGCACGCCGCTGCGCATGCCGCGACGAGCGAGCGAGAGATGGTCGCGCTGCCCTGACCGACGCGCGAGAGTACGCGGCCGGTGGCGATGCAGAGGTCGGCGCAGTCCTCGTTCAGCCGGATGCACTGCTTGAGCATGTCGAGCTTCGCCTCGCCGAGGCACGAGTCTGCGCAGCCGGTGCACGTGCGCGCACAGTCGAAGCATGCGTCGACGCACGACGCGACCTTGGCCAGGTCGCTGCGCTTCTGCCCGGTCGGACTGCTCTTCATCATCGTCTCTGTGGAATGTTGCATCGCGTCTCTTCTCTTCTTCTCGTGGGTCGGAGCACTGCGCTCCGACGCGCAACCTCAGCAACATGAGTGCCGCGCAGATGGACGGGATCGGTGGGCCGAGGCCGAGGCCTTCCACCACACGTGGGGCATCGCTGGGAGACATCGGAACCGTCGATGCTTCTGCGACCTGATCGACGCTTTGGCGGCGCTGCGTGTGTCCGACGCGGTCACTCGCGAAAGCTCGATCGGTCTCCGGCAAGGCTTGTGCTGAGCGCTCTCGTGCACAGGCAGTCGTCCACCGGCTCCGCCGCAAAGGTCCTCATGTCACCTCGTACCGTTGTCGTATTCGCTCTCTCGTGCTCGACGTTCGCGTGCACGCCGCCGGGCACGCGGCCCCACGACATGGGCACCACTGGCCACGTCGCCGCAGCCCGCACGGAAGATCAGGAAGCCGCGCTGCACGCGAGCCAGGCCGACGCGACGTCCGGCCACTACTCCGAGTGCGCATCGGCGGAGACGGGAGCAGCGCTCGCCGTGCCCTGCTGGACCGACGCGCAAGACGCGAGCGCAGAGCACACGGCCGCGATGCAGGAGCATCGTCGCCTCGCCGCGGCTCATCGCGCAGCAGCCGCGTCGCTGCGGGATGCCGAGGAGCGTGCGTGCGGCGGGCTCAGTGAGGACGAACGCGACGCGAGCCCGTTCGAGCATCGACGAGACATCACGAGCGTCAGCGAGCTGACCGCAGAGGTTCACCTCGGTCATCAGATCAGTCATCGCCTCGTCGGTGCCACGATCACGTTTCGCGCGGTCCGAGGCCTGACGGGCGAGTGGCTCCAGCGACTCGTCGACTGCCACCTCGCACGCAACGCGGCGCTCGGGCACGAAGTGCCGGAGATGACCGAGTGTCCGCTCGTCCCGAGGGGCGTGAGCGCTCGTGTGGTGTCGGCTGACGCAGGGTTCGCCGTGGAGGTGCGAGCGGACTCCGACGAGGGGGCGTCGGAAGTGTTGCGCCGCGCACGCTCGCTCGTCGCACCGCCCATGCCTTGAGGCGGCGCCGTCGGTGCGTAGGTGGGCGTAGCGGGCGCCGCTGGAGAGTTCGATGCGCGACGAGTTCCCGAGAGCAAAGCGTGCCGCCGCCCGCGCCCAGCGCGCCGCCGAGTCGCAGCGATGAGCGATGCGTCGGGCCTCGCCGCCGTCGAGGCTGCGCGAATCTTGGGCGAGCAAGGGCCCAATGAGATCCGACGGGAGGCCCGCGCGAGCCCCCTACGCATTTTCGCAGACCAGTTTCGCGGCGCGTTGATCTGGCTCTTGCTCGTTGCGTGCGTGATCAGTGCGGCTCTCGGTGAGGTCGCCGACGCGATCGCGATCGCGGTGATCGTCGTGTTGAACGCGATCATCGGGTTCGTGCAGGAGCTCCGCGCAGAGCGCTCGATCGCCGCGCTCCGCGCGATGGCCGCGCCGCAAGCCCGCGTTCAACGCGATGGGCACGTCACGACGGTTGCCGCGCGCGATCTCGTCCCGGGCGACCTGCTCGTGCTGGATGCCGGTGATGTGGTCGGCGCCGACGGCAAGCTGGTCGAGGCCCATGAGTTGACGACCAACGAGGCGGCGCTGACGGGCGAATCTCTGCCGATCGAGAAGCGCACCACCGCCGTCGCGCCCGATGCTCCACTCGCGGAGCAATTCGATCGGGTCTTCATGGGTACGTCGGTCGCGAGTGGCAACGCGCGCGCGACGGTGACCGCGACCGGAATGAACACCGAACTCGGGCGCATCGCGGGCCTGCTCGCCAGCGTGAAGAGCGAGCACACGCCGCTCGAAAAGAAGTTGGAGCGCGTCGGCAGAGGGCTCCTCGTTGCTTGTCTCCTGATCGTCGCCCTGGTCGCGGTGATGGGGCTCGCCCGTGGCGACGCGTGGCTCGAGGTCCTCGTCTCGTCGGTGTCTCTCGCGGTCGCCGCGGTGCCCGAGGGGCTCGCCGCCATCGTGACGATCGCCCTCGCCGTCGGCGTGCAGCGGATGGCCTCTCGCCACGTGCTCGTTCGTCATCTCTCTGCCGTAGAGACACTCGGGTGCGCGACGGTCATCTGCACCGACAAGACCGGGACGCTGACCACGGGTCGCATGAGCGTGCGCGAGATCTGGGGCCAGGATGAGCTCGTCGTGCTCGACGCGGCCGTCGCATGCTCGAATGCGGAGCTCGACGAGAGCGACCACGACGGCCAGGGCGATCCGACCGAGGTCGCAATTCTCGTCGAAGCTGCTGCGCGTGGGGTACGTCGTGCCGCGATCGAGACCGCGCGTCCGCGAGTCTCCGAGCATCCGTTCGACGCGACGCGGAAGCGGATGAGCGTCGGTCGCGCCGACGGAAAGCTCTACGTGAAGGGCGCGCCCGAGCTGCTCTTTCCACTCGTGACGACGGGTGACATCGAGGCCGCACGCAAGGCGAACGGCGAGATGGCAGCGCGCGGGATGCGAGTGCTCGGCGTCGCGCTCGGCGACGGGTCGGAAGAGCGCGACCTCACCCTGATCGGCCTCGTCGGGCTGGCCGATCCGCCGCGTCCGGGGGCCATCGCGGCGATCGCAGCGGCGAGGCGCGCCGGCGTTCGCACCGTGATGATCACGGGCGACCAAGTCCTCACCGCACAGGCCATCGCGCGCGAGCTCGGGCTACTCCAGCCGGGTGACGACCCCGACGAGATCGTGCACGCGCGCGCGACACCCGAAGACAAGCTCCGCATCGTTCGTGAATGGAAGGAGCGCGGCGAGATCGTCGCGATGACGGGCGATGGCGTCAACGACGCCCCCGCGCTGCGCGAGGCCCACGTCGGAATCGCGATGGGCGAGAGCGGCACGGACGTCGCGCGCGAGGCGTCGTCGGTGGTGCTGACGAACGACGACTTCGCCAGCATCGTCGCCGGCATTCGGGAAGGCCGGGGGATCTTCGAGAACATCCAGAAGACGCTGGTCTATCTGCTCGCGGGAAATCTCGGAGAGCTGCTCCTCGTGCTCGGCGCCTCGGTCGCAGGCCTGCCTCTGCCGCTCACCGCGCTGCAGATCCTCTGGGTGAACCTCGTCACCGACGGTCTCCCAGCGCTCGCGCTCGTGATGGACCCGACCGCAGAAGACGTGCTCGATCGCGCACCGCGCGCGCCCAGCGCGCCGATCCTCGGTGCGAATCAGTGGAGATCGATCGGGTCGATCGCCGTCGTCGAGGCCGTCGTCGTGCTCGCGACGTACGTGTGGGCGCTCCACGCGCGCAACCTCGCCGAAGCGCGCAACTTCGCGTTCTCGGTGTTGGTCTTCTCGGAGGTGCTGCGTAGCTTCGCCGCGCGCAGCGACACGCGCGTCTTCTTCGAGACGGGCGTGCTCTCGAACCTGAAGCTCCTCGCCGTGGTCGCGGTAACCGTCGGCATCCAGCTCGCGATCCACCACCTTCCGCTCACCGAGCGCCTCTTCGCGATCGGCGAGCTCTCCTTCGGTGACTGCGTGCTCTCGCTCGCGCTCGGCCTCGTACCGGTGACGGTCGTCGAAGTCTCGAAGCTTGCGGGGCGATGGACGCATCCCACGCCGGTGTTGGCGGCGACATGACGGAGCCGAGCGACGCGAGCACGCCTGCGCCCGGCTCGACCTCCAACGCGCAGCCCCTGAGCGAGACACCAAGGGTCGCAAAGGCGCCACGCCGCAACTTCGGACTCTTCGGCCGCCTCGCCCTGGCGTTCCTGGCGGGTGGTCTCGCGCTCGCGCTCGTGCTCGTGGCGCTGAGCTACCGACGAGCGTGGCCCTTCGCGCTCGTCGCCCCGCCGCACGCGCACAGCTCTGTCGCGACTGATTCGGCGGCGGATGCGGGCGCGCCGCAGTCCCAACGCGTGGCGATCACCGTGCCGAGCGATCGTCTGGAGGGCCTCGGCGTCGCGCTCACGAGCGTGCGTCGACAGCCGCTCACCGGCGAGCTGCGGACGATCGCGACGGTCGTTCCGGACGAGTCGCGCGTGTCGCACGTTCACACGCGCGTGTCCGGGTGGATCGACCGGCTCGCGGTCCGAACCACGGGGGAGTCGGTGCGAACGGGTGAGGTGCTCGGGAGCATCTTCTCTCGCGAGCTCTTGGCGTCGCAGACCGAGTACCTCGCCTCGCTCCGCGCATCGGGAGCGGGGCCCGCGAGCCCCATCGCGCGCGGCGGTCACGACCGTCTCGGCGTGCTCGGCATGACGGAGGCGGAGATCGCGTCGCTCGAGCGCCGAGGAACGCCGGCGCGCAACGTACCGATTCTGGCCCCTCGCGCAGGCGTGGTGCTGCACCGCGGCGTGTCCGCCGGAGCGGCCGTCGATCCATCGACCGAGCTCTTCGTGATCGCGGACCTCACGACGGTCTGGGTCCTCGCGGAGCTTCCCGAGGCGCGCATGGCCGACGTGTCGGTCGGCTCGCTCGCCACGATCGATGTTCCGGCGGCAGGTGTCGTGGCGATCGAGTCGACGGTCGCGTTCGTGTACCCGACATTGACCGAGGGAACCCGAACGCTGCGCGTGCGCTTCGTCGTCGAGAACCCCGCAGGTGTTCTGCGACCCGGAACGTACGGCAGCGCGACGTTCCACCTCACACCACGAAGCGCGCTCGTCGTCCCGCGCGACGCCATCGTGGACTCGGGCGCCGAACAGCATGTCTTCGTCGCGGGCGCGGACGATCGATTCGAGCCTCGCACGGTGCGGCTCGGCACTCGCCTCGGCGACCTCGTCGAGGTGCTCGAGGGCGTGTCGGAGGGTGAGCGCGTCGTCGCATCCGGAGTGTTCCTCCTCGACTCGGAGAGCCGCCTTCGAGCCTCCGGCGGCGGGACCGCTCATCAGCACGGGGCCACCACCGGGCCGACGGATCCAGCGCACGCAGCTCCTCCCGCCACGGACACGGGCAACATGGACGGCATGCCCGGCATGGGCCAAGGCCCGTGATCGAGCGGGTCATCGAGTGGTCGGTCAAGCACGCGATCGCCGTCTACGTGATCGTCGGCATTCTCACGGCGCTCTCGGTCGTGGCCGTTCTCGAGACGCCGCTCGACGCGCTGCCCGACCTCTCCGATCCGCAGGTCATCGTGTTCACCGAGTGGATGGGGCGCAGCCCGGACCTCGTCGAAGACCAGATCACGTATCCGCTCGTGCGGGCACTACGCAGCACGCCGGGCGGCGTCACCGTCGTACGCGGCTACTCGATGTTCGGGATGTCGTTCGTCTACGTCATCTTTCAGGACGGCACGGATCTCTATTGGGCACGCACGCGCGTCTCCGAGCGGCTCTCGAGCGTACCCATGCCGCCAGGCGCGAGCCCTGAGCTCGGTCCCGACGCCACCGGCCTCGGTTGGATCTACGAGTACGTGCTCGAAGACACGAGCGGCGAGCACGATCTCGCCGAGCTGCGCACGCTGCAGGAGTACACGATCGCTCCCGCCCTGCGCGCGGTCGACGGCGTGTCGGAGATCGCATCGGTCGGCGGCTTCGAGCGCCAGTACCAGGTGATCGTCGACCCCGACAGGCTCGCCACCTTCGGCCTCTCGGTCGGTGATGTCAGCCGTGCGGTGTCCGACTCGAACTCCGAGGTGGGTGGCCGCGTGCTCGAGATGGCGGGCGAAGAGCTGATCCTGCGCGGGCGCGGCTACGTTCACTCGCTCGACGACGTCGAGGAGAGCGTCGTCGCGATCGGCCCTGGCGGCACACCGATCCGCGTGGGCGACGTCGCGCGCGTCGCATTCGGCCCCGAGATTCGCCGCGGCGCCGCGGACTGGAACGGGCGCGGCGAGGTCGTCGGCGGCATCGTGGTGATGCGCATGGGGAGCAACGCGCTGCGCGTCATCGAGGACGTCGACGCGCGTATCGCGGAGCTCTCGCTCCCGGACGGCGTGCGCCTCGTCCCGACCTACGACCGTTCCGAGCTGATCCGAGGCGCGATCGACACGCTCGTGATCACGCTGCTCGAGGAAGGCCTCATCGTCGCGCTCATCGCGTTCCTGTTCCTGTTCCACTTTCGGTCGGGCTTGGTCGCGATCATCACGATGCCTCTGGCGGCGCTCATGGCGTTCATCCCGATGGCGCTGATGGGCCTCACCGCCAACATCATGACGATCGGCGGGATCGCGATCTCGGTGAGCGAGCTCGAAGACGCATCGACGACGCTCGTCGAGAACGCCAACGCGCGGCTCTCGGCTGCTCCGCCGGGTGCGGACCGCGCCGCGCTCATCCTCGAAGCGTGTCGAGAGGTCGGGCGCCCGACCTTCTATTCGATGCTGCTTCTCTCGGCGAGCTGCCTGCCCATCCTCATGCTCACGGGTCAGTCGGGCAGGCTGTTCCGTCCGCTGATCCTCGCGTTCGGCTTCGCGACGTTCATCTCATCGGTTCTTTCGATCACGCTGATCCCGCCGCTGATGGTCCTGCTCCTTCGAGGAAAGTTCCGAAGCGAGGCGGCCAACCCGGTAAGCCGAACGCTCAGCCGGCTCTACCGACCCGTGGCGCGCTTCGCGGTGCGCGCGCGTTGGCTGATGATCGGCATCTCGATCGCGCTCGTTCTGCTCACGGTTCCGGCCGCGCTGCGGATCGGCTCCGAGTTCATGCCGCCGCTCGACGAAGGCGCACTCCTCGTGATGCCGACCACCTTCGCCGGGATCTCGATCGAGACCGCGCGCGAGGTGCTCACGCATCAGGATGGGGCCATCGCGGCCTTCGGCGAGGTGTCGTCGGTCTTCGGAAAGGCGGGGCGCGCCAACACGGCCACCGACCCCGCGCAGCTCGACATGATCGAGATCGTCGTCGAGCTTCGTCCGCGCGAGGAGTGGCCGACGCGCCCGAGTCCTCGCTGGTGGTCGGGGCGCGCGCCCGATTGGATCGCTCCGGCGCTGCGCCTCGTCTGGCCCGATGCGCGAGCGCGCACGATGCAAGAGCTCTCGAGCGACATCGCAGAGGCCGTGCAGACGCCGGGCTACCAGATCGCGGTGGCGCCGCCGATCCGAACGCGCGTCGACATGCTCTCCACCGGCGTGCGCACGCCCGTCGGCGTCAAGGTCTACGGCCAGACCCTCGAGGAGATCGAGCGCGTCTCCATCGAGCTGGAAGGGATCCTTCGTGTAGTGCCGGGGACGCGCAGCACGTTCGCGGAGCGCCAGACGGGCCGCGGCTACGTGGACGTGATCCCCAATCGCGAAGCGATCGCGCGCTACGGGCTCACGGTTCGCGAGGTCAACGACGTCGTCGAGGCGGCGATCGGCGGCATGGAGGTCGGCATCGTCGTCGCGGGGCGCGCGCGCTACACGATGAACGTCCGCTTCGGGTCGGACTTCCGTACCGACGCCGCCGCCCTGCGCGCGATCCTCGTTCCCGTGCGCACCGGCGCGGCGGTCGCGGGTGTCGACGCGGATGAATCCGGAATGGGGGCCGACGTCGCGCTGACGATGCCGTCCTCGAGCGAGGGAGCGATGGGCTCGGGCGCGTCGCTCGACGCCGTCCCGGTTGCACCGAGCGCGACCTCGCCCGGCGCCGAAGTCGATGGGCCTTTTCGCATCGCGCGCGCCGCAGTGCCGCTCGGCGAGCTGGCGGAGGTACGCCTGACGACAGGGCCGCCGATGATTCGAGACGAGGACGGCGTGCTCGTCGGCTTCGTCTACGCCGATGTCGATCTCTCCCAGCGCGACCTCGGAGGCTGGGTGGACGACGCCAAGCAGCTCGTCGACGAGCGTCTCGATCTGCCCGACGGGATGCGCCTCGCGTGGACCGGCCAGTACGAGCAGATGGAGCAGACGCAGCAGCGGATGGCGTGGGCCGTTCCGCTCGCGCTCTTCCTCGTGATCATCCTCGTGCGCCGCGGCATGCGTGGATGGCCGCAGACCTTGCTCGTGCTCACGGGCATTCCGTTCGCGCTCATCGGCAGCGTCTGGCTCTTCTACCTCGCGAACTACAACCTCTCGACGGCGGTCTGGGTCGGGCTCATCGACATGGTCGGCAACGTCCTCGAGACGGGCATCCTCATGATCGACTACCTCGACGGCTCGGTGTCGAAGCTCGTCGCGACGAACACCGCCATCAAGCCCAAGGACCTCGACGACGCCATCGTCGACGGAGCCTCGCGGCGCATTCGCGGTCTCGTGATGGCCGTCGCGAGCACGGTGCTCGGGCTGCTACCTCTTCTCTGGGAGTCGGGGCCGGGCGCCGACGTCTCCGCACGCACCGCGGCTCCGATCGTGGGCGGCCTCTGGACGTGCATGCTGCTCACGATGCTCGTGCTGCCCGGCCTCTACGCGATCTGGCGGCAGTGGCAGCTTCGGCAGGGCCGCCTCGTCGCGAGCTTTGCGACGTAGCGCATCGCGGCTCTTGGTCGCGGGCGCAATCACATCAGTATTCCTGATGGCTACCATCCGCGATGACGATTTTGCGGATGGGTGAGACCCCGGTACATCCGAAGTGTGGAGAGTGCAGATCGTCGGGCGAGTCGGACGGGCGCAGCGAGCCGGTGGCGCGCGACCCTGACCGTCGCTTTCTCGATCGCGCTCGGCCTCTTCCTCGCCGAGCACGCGGCCGCGGCGGTGCGCGGAAACGCGTTTCCGTTCCTCGACGTCTTCGAGCCGGACGCCGAGCTCGGTGTCCGTCTGCGTGCTGGCGCAGACACACGGATCCGCACCTTCGGCGGTCACATCACCGACGTCTCGATCAACGACGAGGGATTTCGCGGTCCTGCGTGGCCCGACTCCGCCGAGCCGTCGCGTCCGCGCATCCTGCTCGTCGGCGACTCGCAGGTCTTCGGCCTTCACGCGCAGTTCGACGAGACGTTCGCGGGGCTCCTCGGCGCCGACGCTGAAGTTCTCGACGCCGCGGTTCCGACGTACGGGCCCGCCGAGCACGTCATGCTGATCGAGCGCCTGGCTCCACGCTGGCACCCGACACACGTCGTCTGGCTGCCCTACGTCGGGAACGACTGGCAGGAGGCGCCCGTACCGAACGCGCTTCGCACGACCGCGTCGGCCGACGGCTTCGCCACGATGGTGGGCGCGCGTCCGCCGTCGGGCCCATGGACGCTCTTTCCGCGCTCGCAGCTCGCGTTCGCGCTGCGCACGCTCGCCGGTCGCGCGCTCGAGGCGCACCCGCCGCGGGCCGATGCACGCCTGCATCTCGTCGAGCAAGCGCGCGAGCTCCGCGGTGCCGCGGGGTCCCCGTCTCGGCTCGCGCCGTTCCTCGATCGTGCCGCTGCCGCGGCGGCCGACAACGGTGCAGCGTTTCTCCTCGCCGCGATCCCGGTCGATGTCGAGGCCGACCCGAGCGAGTGGGAGAAATACCATCACACGCCCGTGGACACGGCGGCGATCGCGGCGCTCGTCGATGACCTGGTCGAGCAGGCGCGTGCGCGCGGCATCCCGGCGATCGATCTGCTGCCGCCGCTCCGTGCGAGCGAGCCGGGCGCGTTCCGCGACGACGACGAGCACCTCTCACCCGCCGGACATCGCGTGGTCGCGGACGTTCTCCGTGACGCGCTCATCCCGCGCCCTCTGCCCAGCGACGAAGGAGCCGACCGATGATCGCCGAGGACTCGTTCGGAGAAGCGTTCACGCTGCTGGCCGTGCGCCTGCGATGGCGCAGCGACCGCGCGCTCGGCGACTACCTGCGCGGCTTCTCGGCGACCGAGGCCGGCAGCGCGCTCGACATGCTGAAGGCGGCCGAGCTCGAGACCGATCCGAAGCTCAGGACGCAGTTCTTTCGGCATGCGCTCGACGAGGCGCGACACGCGGAGCTCTTTCGGCGCGCTGCGAGCGACCTCGACGGTGCGCCGTCCGGCCGAGACGACACGCTCGTGATCCGCGCGACGCGGCAGAACCTGTTCGCGCGCTACGGCCTCGTTCGCTTCCTCGCGTTCGTCTTTCTGTCCGAGCGCAGCGCAGCGCGGACGTTCGAGGTCCTGCGCCGTCGCTACGCCGACCGACCCGAGATCGAAGCGCTCTTCGCGACGGTACTGAAGGACGAACGCTTCCACGTCGCCTACAGCCAAGCGGCGCTGGCGACGCTCGCGCGATCCGGTCGTGCCGCGGAGGTACGCATGGCGCTCTGGTCGATCCGAATCGAGAGCGCGTGGGCGGCGTACAAGCGCGTGGGCCGGGTGGCCTCCGATGCGCTCGCGCGCGTTCTCTCGGCGCTTCTCTACTTCATCGTGCTGCCCGTGTTCGTCCTCCTCGAGCGCGCACGGCCCGCCGAGACCGGATGGCAGACACCGAGACAGCTCGCGTCGTCGCTCGACGAAGCCCGAAGGGAAGGATGAGCCGTATGAAGATCCTCGGCATCAGCGCGCTCTTCCACGACGCGGCGGCCGCGCTCGCCATCGACGGAGAGATCGTCGCCGCCGCACAGGAGGAGCGCTTCTCGCGCATCAAGCACGACGCGCGCATGCCCGTCGAGGCCGCGCGATTCTGTCTCGCGCACGCCGGCATCACCATCGACGACGTCGACGCGGTCGTGTTCTACGAGAAGCCCCTCCGCAAGTTCGAGCGCATCCTGGTCACGCATCTGCGCGAGTTCCCGCGGAGCGCACCGCAGTTCGCCCGAACGCTCGGCAGCTGGCTCGGCGAGCGGCTCTTCTCGCGCTCCGAGATCAGCAAGGCGTTCGACTGCGATCCGAAGAAGGTCCTCTTTCTCGATCACCATCTCTCGCACGCAGCGAGCGCCTTCTACTGCTCGCCCTTCTCGCGGGCCGCCATCGTGACCGTCGATGGCGTGGGCGAGTGGGCGACGACCACCATCGCGCGCGGCGTCAGTGACGAGACGGGGAGTCGCATCGAGGCGATCGCGGAGCTCCGCTTTCCGCACTCCATCGGCCTGTTCTACTCGGCGCTCACGGCCTACCTCGGCTTCGAGGTGAACGAGGGCGAGTACAAGGTGATGGGGCTCGCTGCGTACGGCACGCCCCGCTTCGAGAGCGAGTTCGAGAAGCTCGTGACGATCGGGAGCGACGGCTCCGTCCACGCTTCGCTCGAGTACTTCTCGTACCAGCGACATCTCGACGAGAGCTTCACGCCCGCGCTCGTCGCGCTCCTCGGCCCCGCGCGCGTCCCCGGATCGATCCTGCAGCTCGACGCGTCCGATGGACAGGCCGTCGACACGGAGGCGCAGCGCTTCGCAGATGTCGCTGCGACGCTCCAGAAGGTCACCGAGCGCGCCATGCTCGCGATCGTCCAGCGCGCGAAAGAGCTCACCGGCGAGAGCGCTCTCTGCCTCGCGGGCGGCGTCGCGCTGAACTCGGTCGCCAACGGACGCATCGTGAATGAAGGACCCTTCGCGGAGGTCTTCGTGCAACCCGCAGCAGGCGATGCGGGCGGAGCCGTCGGTGCAGCGCTTCATGCGAGCCACGCGCTTCACGGCGTGCCGCGCCGGATTGGCCGCGCGTTCTCACCCTTCCTCGGTCGCGGCCACACCGAAGACGAGGTCGCGGCGTTCGTCGCGACCACAGGCCTCGTGCACCAGCGCATCGTCGATCGCTCGGCGCTCGACGCAGCGATCGTCGACCGGCTCGAACGCGGCGAGGTCGGCGGATTCTTCCGCGGGCGCTTCGAGTGGGGCCCTCGTGCGCTCGGGGCGCGCTCGATCCTCGCCGACGCGCGCGGGCATGGCGTTCGTGATCGCGTGAACCGGAAGGTGAAGTTCCGCGAGCCCTTCCGTCCCTTCGCGCCCGTGGTGCTGGCGAGCGAGGCCTCTCGCTTGTTCGAGATGCCGGACCGCGCCGATCACCTCTCGCGCTACATGCTGACGGTCGTTCCGGTGAGGCCCGACGCGCGAGGGCTCCTGCCCGCGATCACGCACGTCGACGGTACCGCGCGCGTGCAGACGATCGACGACGACGAGCCGACCGGCTTGGCGCGCCTCATCCGCGCGTTCTTCGAGCGGACCGGAACACCGGTGCTCTTGAACACGTCGATGAACCTGAAGGACGAGCCGCTCGTCGGCTCGCCCGCGGAGGCGTTCGCGGTGTTCCTTCGATCGGACCTCGACTTCCTCGTCCTCGAAGACTGTCTCATCGATCGCGCGGCGCTCGGCCGCGCGGTCGGCAGACGATCCTTGTCGCACGACGTGAGCCCCCGCGGCGTCGATGCCGCCGATTGTGATCGGAGCGCAGCATGAGCAGTCGGATGGCACGTGGCTGGCAGCGGCGCAGCGCGTCGCTCGGAACGCTCGTCGAACTGGCTCGCGTCGTCGTGCGCGGCGGGCGGCTCTGGCTGCTTCCGATGCTGCTGGTGCTCGCGGGGACGGCGGTGCTCTTCACCGTTCTCACCCTGCTCGAGTACGTGGCGCCCTTCGTCTACACGGTTTTCTGAGAAGGACCGACCTTCACTTCTTGGACTGATCACAGGAGAACGAGACATGCGAACGACGATGAACGAGAGACTCGCCGTGGTGATGCTGAGCGCGATCGGGTGGGTGGGATGCGTCGCGGCGCACGAGACGGAGCGACCGGACAACGACGCTTCCATGGCAGCCGACGCGCACGTGAACATGGATGCGGCCGTCGCACCGCGCGCGTGTCTGCCGTCGGGTCAGGCGGGGTGCGCGAGCGGCGGCCGCGAGTGTTGTCCCGGCAGCTACTGCCAGCTCGGCGTGTATGGCCTCGACTACGACAGCTGTGTCGCGCAGGCCGCGGACGGCGAAGCGTGCAGCGACGCGGCGGGCTGCACGTCGGGGCGCTGCGAGGCCGGCCTGTGCCGCGCGGCCGCGTGCGTCGCCGACGGCGCGGAGTGCTTCGCTGCGCGCAACTGCTGCGCCGGGTTCTGTCCTGCCGAGTTCTCGTACGGCTCGTCCGTCTGCACCGCGCCGCTCGCGACCGCCGCGCACTGCTACTCGAACGCCTGGTGCGCGTCTCAGGTATGCAGCATGGGACGCTGCCTCTGAGCTCGTCGAGATCGATCAGTGACCCGCAGGTGCGGACACGAGCTCGGAGCGGTAGATGCCGACCGTGTCGAGGAACACCGAGCGCGACGAGAGGCTCGTGAGGTGCACGTAGCGAACGCCGTGCAGGTGGTACTGATCGAGATCGAGCGGGAGCGTGCCCGTGAGCTCGCCGTCGATGACGTGAAGATGCTCGTGCGAGCTGCCGGCCTCGACCTGGTAGGGGCCTGATCGCGCTGCGTCGACGGCGATGTAGATGTCGGGCTCGGGGCCCTCGTCGGTGGCGATGACCGAGCCCGGCAGCACCTCGAGCGTGAGCACGCCCCCGCTCGTGATCTCCGCGTACTGCTGGTCGGGAGCTCCGGTCGCCGCAGCGGGCTCGATGGTGGCGCGAGAGTAGTGCGCGATCTGGAACCAAATACTCGGCCCCGGTGAGGTCGTCGTCGACGGCGGCGGCGGCTCACGCACGCCGAGTGGAGGCGCGGTCGCGGCATCGGTATCGGCGATCGCCGTCGTCGTCGGTGCGGGTGGCAAGGACGGCGCCTGCGCTGTGCGCCCGGAGAAGAGGTAGTACCCGCCGGACGTCGCGACGATCCCGAGGACGATCGCGCCGATCGCGAGCGCAGCGACTGGCGAGCGTGTGCCCGCGATCGGCTCTGGCTCGAGCACCGTCGGAGGCGTTGCGCTCGCGCGAGCCGGGTTCGAGACGACGTCGGTCGCCGCCGAAGCAGCAGACGCCGCGCGAGTGCCGTGCGTACCGAGGTCCCAGCTGCTCTCGAGACCCTCACGCCCGAAGAGGCCGCGCGCGAAGTCGAGCGCCGATGCCGGGCGACGTGCAGGATCCTTGTCGAGCGCCTGCATGACCGTCGCGCGCACCGCGGCGGGCAACGACACCGCGCTGGGATGCGCGTCGATCGGAACCGGCGCTTCGCTCAGGTGACGCTGCGCCCACTCGAAGACCGTCTTGCCCGACGTGAACGGCGAAGCGCCCGTGAGCATCTCGTACGTCATCACGCCGAGCGAGTAGACGTCCGATCGCGCGTCGGGTATGCGGCCGTCGAACTGCTCGGGGCTCATGTAGCGAGGCGTGCCGAGCACCGAGCCCTGGAGCGTGCCCGACCCGGCGTCGGCCGACTTCGCGATTCCGAAGTCGAGGACCTTCGCGACGTCGCGCTCGCCAGCGACGTTCGCGACGAGCACGTTCTCCGGCTTGATGTCGCGATGAACGATCCC
>JAYVCF010000169.1:0-27729 GCA_043750095.1 Deltaproteobacteria bacterium | reverse complement strand
TCTGCGCTTCCGCCGTAGTCGTGGCGAAGGCCATGACAGTGGCCCATCTCGTGGACCTCGGTCTGACGGTAGAGGCGGCGGTCGATGTCGAACTCGACGTGCGCACGCGTCCACGGGCAGACGCGCGTCGGGTTGTCCGCGCAGTGCGCCTGCTGCGCCTGGTTCACGTACCACATGACCGAGTCGTCGATGAAGGCGTTGGGCATGTGCAGGCCCGCCGCGGAGATGCGGTAGTTCGACACGTTCGCGTCCCGAATCGTGCGGGCGAGGTCGCCGCGGAAGGGCGAAGCGATGTCCATGAAGTCGCTGCCGAGCGAGCCGACCGTCCCGTCGGGGCGGACGTTCATGCCAGCGAGGACGAAGCCCTCCTCGCTGTCCATCAGGCGTTGCTCGAGATCGCTGCCTCGGAGGGTGTGGAGTCGATCTTCGTAGATTGCCGCGCGACCCTCGGGGCCCTGCAGCTGCTCCGCGCGGACCATGGCTTGGTCCATTCGCGACTGGAGCTCGCCGCTGACCGCGGGACCGTTGATGGCCTCGAAGCCTTCCATCCCGGCGACGCTGAAGTCGATGCGGGGAGGAGCCGGGAGATCCACGTGGTTCGAGGCCTCGAGGTACGCACGAACGTCCTCACCGGTGAAGAACTCCTGATCGGTGAGACGGCCGTTGATCAGGTCGTACTGCTGAAGCGCGCGCGTGCGGTACGTGTTGAGCGCCGGGCCGCCGATGTTGGCGTCTGCGCCGAAGAGCTCGCCCGTCACCGGGTCCGCGCGGAACTGCGCGACACCGAGGAACGGCGTGCCGGGCTGATCGACGAAGCTCAGGAGGCTGAAGCGGATGTCGCCGCGCTCCTGACAGTCGAGGCCGTCCGTGGTGCCGCCGTTCACGGCGACCGCGTGGAGGTTGCAGCCGTTGATGGTGAGGATGTCGGCGCACTCGGTGCCGACCATGTGGGCCCCGAACCAGCCGTCGAACGAGGCGCGGGTCACGTTCGCGCTGGTCCAATCCGGCTCGATTCCGGGCGTCGCGGCGAGCGTCGTCTCGGCACCCACGGCGCCGAAGCCAACCCAGCAGTCGAAGTCGCCGTTCGCCGGGTTCGGACGCGCGAAGGGATCGTAACGACCCGCGCAGTCCGGGTTCAGGATGTGCGCCGGGTCTGCCGGATCCTGCTGGCAGTAACAGTAGCCTGCAGGATCGGTCGGCTGACACGCCATGCGCGGATACGTCGGAAGCGCACGGCCCTGACGCTGGCGGATGACGCCCATCAGGACCGCGTTCCATTCGTTGACCGACTGGAACGCCGGCATGATCAAGTGTCCGGGCAGCTCGCGGCTGGTGAACCAGTGAACAGGGCGCACGGTGCGCGCGGAGTACGGAATCGCGTTGCCGGCCGCGTCGCGCCATTGGCGCCAGATGTTGAAGCGGAACGCGCCGTAGTTGCGGAAGTCCGTGTCGCCCCACGCGATGTCGCCCGCGTCCGTGTGCTCGGTGGTCGCGACGGCGTGGTCGAACGTGTTGCGCTCGAGCCGGAAGTACCCGGCGCGCTCGAACAGGTCGTCATTGAACTGCATCGGGTCGTACTGACGCGTCGAGCTGACGCGCAGGAAGCTCGTGCGCACGGCGACCACGACGCTCGCGCACTCGGGCAAGCCCTGGCTCGCCTCACCGCAGTAAGGGAACGTGCCGTAGCCCGGGTACGTGATGCTGCCGGGCGAGAGTAGCTGCTGCGTCACGAAGCTCATGCTGTAGAGATCGCCGTGCGCGTAGTCGTGGGCGAAGAGCCGATCGCCTTGGCTGCAGTCCGTGCTCTCGGGCGTCGCACAGCCCATGTGGATGAACTGCGGGCGCCACTCGGCGGGGTAGTTCGAGTTCGACTGAATCATGATGTCCGCGGGCTCGCGACGGACCTGACCGAAGAGCTCCGAGACGTCGTTCGACGTGCCGTACCAGGCCGCGATCATGTTGCGCGAGAAGTCGACGCGCATGAAGCGGCGCTCCCACCAGCGGTGGTCGGTCGTGTTCTCGACGATGATGTTCTGCTCTTCGCCGGTCAGCGTGTTGTAGTCGCGGCGAATGTCGAAGTGGCTCTGGATGCGGTACGCGGCGACCGGCTGTCCGAGGAATGAGGTCCAGCCCTGCGCAGGCGTCGGCGCCGCGGTCGGGTTCTGCGCGTCTTCCGTCGCGAGGTAGTCGCGGTAAGCGTAGAGCATCTCCTGATCGATGACCCAGCGAATGCGGGCCATGCCGCCTCCGGTGCCATCCTGGGAGATCTCACCGACGAACCCGAGGCCGGCTGCCTCGTAGTCGAAGTCGATGGTCTGCTCGGTCATGTACCAGGAACCGGCGAGCGTGCTCTTTTCGAGAACGTTCACGCCGACCTGGTTGATCGGAGCCTGGTTGTCGCCACATCCGCCGAAGGCCGTGCCTGCACCGAGCACTGCCAGCAGCGAAACGAAGTATCCGAAGCGCCGAACGCTTGCCATCGTCTTGGCCTCCACACGACCGCTGTCGATTGCGTTGTTCATCATCGTCTCGAGCTGAATTGTCTTGGATGAAAGTTTGGAGCTCACAGCGAACCTCCACTGGTGGTGCGCCGCGCGAGACCCTGACGGCGCCGCTGGCGCTGCTCGGGTGTGAGACCGTCGTCCTCGCCGGCGATCGCGAACGACTCGTAGAGCGAGTCCAGCGTGATCGTGGCGCCGAGCGACACCTGCATGTCGTAGAGGCTGACCGGCGAGCGAGCGCTGCCGTCGGCGTTGAAGACCGAGGCGAGCTGCGTCGAGTTCGAGAACCCGATCCAGCCCTGGAGCCACGGCACGAAGTCGTACTGAAAGTAGAGGTTGTACGAGTCGAACGCCCGCCAGTGCGATGGCGAGGAGTCACCGACCAGCAACGTTCCATCCGTGGCCGTCGTGACCCCGGGGATCGCGGCGTTGCCCAAGCCCCAGCCCTGGATCCAGAAGTAGAAGATCTGGAGCGTGATCGTGAAGCCGCTGAGCGGCTGCCAGTTCGCGGTCAGACCCGTCGTGACGCGGTCCACTTCGCTCGTGGTCGAGCTGGCCTGGTTGGCGACCGGATCGCCGTTCGGCGTCGCCAAGTTCGGGCCCGCAGTGGCGCCCGGATACGGTGAGCCGGTCTGCGCGACGTTGCTGCCGGCGAACCAGTGGACGTAGCTGAACTGCGCCGAGAGGTTGAAGCCGCCGACGCCGGGGTCCCACGTACCGCTGAGCGACGCGCCGAGGCGGAGATAGCGCTGGGCGGCCTGGCTGGTCTTCGACGCGGGGAGCCAGAGTGACGCGCCGGGGAGCACGAGGAAGTTGGGGCCGACCGACTCGCGGTGGTTGAGACCGATGCGGGTGTCGAAGAGCTGCGCCTCGTGCTGGTACGTCGCGCCGTCGTCGTTCGTGTGCTCGATGTAGAGCGCTTGGTAGAACGTGAAGAAGGTGGCGGGATCGAGGTACCAGCGCGGCGAGAGCGAGAGGAACGTGTACACCGTCGGGTTGTACGAGAGCTGGCAGTCACGCGAGAACGAGCAGAACGAGGAGTTGATCGAGTAGTTGAAGTAGCTGTTGCGCCAGGCGAGCGGCTCGCGCTCGGCCTGCACGTCTTCGGCGATCTCGTCGGGATTTCCGCTCGCCGTCGCCGGGATCGTCGTCGCGATCGTCGTGCCGTCCGGCGCGACCGTCGTCGTGGTGCTGGTCCCATCGCCCAGCGCCGCGGCATCCGAGGTCGTCGTCGTCGTCGTCGTCGTCCCGTCGGGCGCGGTCTCGGTCGTCGTCGACGTCGTCTCCTCGACCGCGGGCGCGGTCTCGGTCGGCGCAACGACGGTGGTGGTCGTCGTGTTCGAGGTCTGCGCGAGCGCCGAGGTGGAGATCAGGCCGGAGACGGCCACCAACACTGCGAGGGCGAGCGCCCTCTGCACGTGTGCGAATACGTTCTTCGAGTCGTTCACCAGGGCATCTCCATCGCGAGCGTGCATCGATCTCTTGAGTCCGGGGGAATGCGAAGCGCTGTCGAGCCGTTGGAGCGGACAGAGCTGGAGCGGACAGAACACGAGGGGGCCGCGCGTGCTCGAAGCGAGCGCGCACGAGACGGAACGCGCGGGGCCCGGCTCTCTGAAGAGCACGCGGCACCCGAGGGCGCGCGAGTAGGACCCACCCGCGTTACCCTGTCAACCTGGTTTCTTTGGGAGCCGTATCGCCGTCCGCGTCTCCGAGACTCTCCCGAGGTCCGCTGAGGCCCGGCGGACGTCACCCGACGCACGACACGACCGACACCGATCCCTAGGCGGCAGCACGCATCGCAACCGATGTGCCATGAGGGTGAACCGCACACAGCGCGGCAATTCCCGCGGTCGGCGTCGGAGGAGGCCCGATTTCACGAACGCGACGCGATGTCACGCATCCGTCGCCGCGGTCCGGCGGATCCGTCGCAAAGCAAGCGTGATCCGCCCGATCCCTCGCGCACGCAACGTTCTGGGCGCCCGTCAGAAGGATAACGGGGTCAGACCCGGTTGAAAGGAACGACGCGGACCTCGTCGACGAGACCTCGGAGCGACGCGACGACATCGCGCGAGGTCGCGACCACGGCGATCGTGAGATCGTCCGACGAGAGTCGTCGATGGATCGCGGCGCGCGCGGCGTCGAGCTCGACCTCGCCCACGCGCTCGACGAAGCGCTCGTGAAATGATCGGGGCAGGCCGTGCACCTCGCTCTCGACGCGCGGCTCGAGCCGCTTCTGCGGCGTGTCGAGGTCGAAGGCGTGGCTCTTGACGAGGTAGCTCTTGGCGAAACGCAACTCCGAGGCCCTCGGGCCGCGCGAGACGAAGCGATCGACGAGCTCCAGCTCGAGCGCGAGACAGCTCGCGGCGTTCTCGGACGAGGGATGCGTGTAGAGCGTCCACGCCTCGCGCTCGCGATCCGCGCCGAGCCGACTCGAGGCCGAGTAGCTGTAGCCGCGGCGCGCGCGGACCTCCTGCACCAGCGGAGCGCTGAACGTTCCGCCGAACGCCGTGTTCGCGACCAGAAGCGTGTGGAAATCGGGGTCGCGCAGGCGCGAGCCGAGGGTGCCCACGAACATCTGCGTCTGGCTGCGCGCCGGCTTGTCGACGACGACGAGACGACGACCGCGTACGCGCTGCGGCGTGGCCAGCGCGAGCGGCGCGACCTTGCGCCGGGAGAGGGGCCCGAGCGCGCTCTCGACGAGATCGGGAAGCGACGCGGTGTCGATGTCGCCCGAGATCCCGAGCACCAGGTTCGGCGCCGTGACGTGGTGATCGAGAAAGGACGCCACGTCTTCGCGGTGGATGCGCTTCAGTGTCGTCGTCGTGCCGAGCGGCGATCGCGCGTATGGATGATCGCCGAAGAGCGCCGATCGGAACGCGCGGCTCGCGAGCCAGCGATCGTTGTCGAGCTGCTGCGCGAGGTCGGCGATCGACTCGCGCCTCACGCGCGCGAGATCCTTGCTGCGGAGCGCGGGCGCCGTGAGGATCTCGCCGAAGAGCTTCAAGAAGGCGGGAAACGAGCGCGCGATCACCGAGCCCATGAAGCGGATCGTGCCGTGCGAGACGTCGATGCTCAGCGACGCGCCGAGCCGCTCGAGCGCCTCTTCCGTCTCCTCGGCGCTTCGCGTCGCCGTGCCCATGCGCAGCATCCGTGCGGCGATCCGCGCGAGGCCTTCGCGTCCCTTCGGATCGGCCAGCGCGCCGGTGCGCAACACCGCCGTCACGTCGACGAGGGGGATCGCGTGGCTCTCTTCGACGAGGACGACCGTGCCTGCGCGTGTGACGAAGCGCTGCGCGGCGCTCACGCCCGACCTCGGCGCACGTGCACCACCGTCCGCGCATCGCGGCGGAGCACTCCCGCGGCGACGCGTCGCAAGTCGGCCGCCGTGACGCTGCGGTACTCCTCGAGGCGCACGAACGCGTGGCTCGGATCGCCCACCACGGTCTCGGAGAAACCGATCTGCTCCGCTTTTCCGGGGACGGTCTCGAGGCCACCGAGGAACGAGAGCTCGAGGCCGTTCTTCACCTTGTCGAGCTCCTCGCGAGAGACCTCTTCCTTGGCGATGCGCTCGAGCTGCAGATCGAGCGCTCGGAGCGCTTGCTCGCCGGTGTGGCCCTCTCGCAGCGAGACCCATGCATCGACGAGCGAGGCCTCGCGAAAGGGTGCAACCGACATGCGAACGTCGCTGGCGATCTCGCGCTCGCGCACGAGGTCCACGTGCAGGCGCGCGCTTCGACCGGAGGCGAGCACGTGGGTGAGCACGGCCAGCACCGCATGATCACGCTCGGCGAACGCGGGCGCGACCCATCCGACGGCGAGCTTCTCGGTCGGCGTCGGCCAGCGCATCTCGAGACGCTTCTCGGCGCGCAGCGTGGGCACGACCATCGGCGCGAGCGCGGGCGCGGGCGACGACGGGAAGGCCCCATATTCACGGGCGAGCGTCTTGACGACGTCGTCGGGATCCGCGTCTCCTGCGACGACGATTGTGGCGTGGTTCGGAGCGTAGTGCGCGCGATAGAAGCGGCGACAGTCGCCGATGGAGAACCCCTTGATGTCGCGCATCCAGCCGATGGTCGGCCACCCGTAGGGATGCCCCCGGCCGAACACGCTGGCGTACAGCTTCTCGGAGACCGCGCCGTCGACGTCGTCGTCCACGCGATCCCGACGCTCGCTCTCGACGACCTCTTTCTCGGAGGCGACTCGCTTGGGTCCGAGCACCAGGCCGTTCATGCGCCCCGACTCGAGCTTCACGGCGAGCTTCCACGACGAGACCGGGAGGTTCTCGTAGTAATAGGTCCAGTCCGTCCACGTGGCGGCGTTGCTCTCGCCACCTTGGGCCTCGAGGAGCCGGTCGAACTCGCCCTCGGCGAGCGACTCGGTCTCGATGAACATCAGGTGCTCGAGCAGGTGCGCTTGGCCCGTCTTGCCGGGCTTCTCGTGGCGCGAACCGACGCGAAACCACGTGTGGAACGAGACGATCGGCGCGCTGGGATCCCGCAGGACGAGGATCGTGAGCCCGTTGTCGAGGCGGTAGCGCAGCACACGCAGGGTCGAGCCGAACGGATGCTCCGCCAGCAGAACCGGAGGCTTCGTCTTCGCGTTCGTTCGCAGAGGGCGTGCGGTTCCCAAGGGCGCGCGAGCATGTGGCTCTGGGCCCGGAGGGTCAAGCTCGCCAGCGCGTCGGCCGCGCCCCGCAACACAGCATTTGACCGCGCGCGCCGCCTCTTGCGATCCTCGGGGCCGATGCTTCGTTCGCGCGCCGCAGGATGGGCCGTCTGGGGCGCTCTTGCGCTCCAAGGGGCGGCGTGCGGCACGACCACCATGCCACCGCCACAAGAAGGAGGTGTGGTCCGGTCCGCGAGCTGCGACGCGCCCGCGACCGTGTCGCTCGTCGACGGGATGACCGTCACTCGCAGCTTCGACCTCCGCACGGCGGCGCACGGGGTCACGACCGGCTGCGCGGGGACGACCGACACCGGGCAGGTCGTGTACGAGCTCATCGTCCCGGGCAGCGGGTCCCACGCGATCACGGCGACGACGGGCGTGGTCGGCACCGATCGCTCGCTCGACACGGTGCTCGCGCTCCGGCGTACGAGCTGCGGCGGCGCGGTCAGCGACCAGTGCTGGGACGACTACGCGCAGGACCGACGCGCGCGCGCCGACTTCCTCGCGAACGGCGGCGACCACCTGTTCCTGATCATGACGGCGTACTCGTCGACGACCGAGGGCCCGACGACGCTGGCGATCACCTCGCGTCCGAACTCGCCGCCGACGATCGACACCGCGAACGCGCTCCTCGCCGGGAACGAGCTCCTGATCGACGTGAGCGGAGGCGACGTGGACGGCAACGGATGGGGGGTCATCGTGCGGCTCCACGGACCGGCCGGCGAGCTCATCGACATCGACGGCGACGGAATGCGCTCGTCGAGCGACGTCCTCGAAGCGGCGTTCGCGCGCTCGGTCTCAGGCGCGATGACGTTCGTGGAGCGCGCGCGGATCACCCTGACCACCGCGCAGATCCCGCGCGTCGGGAGTGCGTCCAGCGTATCCGTTCGCCTGCTCGACGAGCCGTTCGAGGTGAGCGTGGTCGACGTGACTACGCCGCTGCTCGGTGGCTCGCTCGCCCTCGTCGACACTCATTGCGACGCGACGCACGTGTGCAGCGAAGAGCTGAGCTGCGCGGCGGCGACGCACACGTGTCAGCCGTCCTCCGCGCGCGCGTCGGCTTGTGGAGCGGCCGCGCCACTCTCGATCCCGACTCCGACCACGATGACCACGACCGGCTCCGCGATGGGCGTGCTGATGCCAGGGACGGGCGTCTTCGCAGGCGAGTGCGCGCCGACGCTCGGGCTCGAGGACATCTACTCGATCACCGTGCCCGACATGATCGACGTCGATCTCGTGCTCACCACCGAATCGCCGGGAAGCGACGCGAGGAGCGATACCGTGATCTACGTGCGCCGCACCTGCGTCGAGCCCGCGTCCGCGATGATGGGGTGGTGCAACGACGACGACAGCAGCGCGACGCCCTCGACCTACCTCTCACGCTTGGTGATCGAGGACGCGGTCGCGGGCACCTACGCCGTGTTCGTCGAGGCCTACCAGGGTGTGCAGCCCGACATGATGCTTCGCTACCAGCTCAGCGCATCGCTGCGACCGGTGCTGCCGACGGGTGCGAGCTGCGATCCGACCCAGGTGCGCGACCGCTGCGCCGGGATGATCTGCGATCCGACCGGACGAAGGTGCCCGTGATGCGCGCAGTGGCCCTCGCGCTCGCGCTCGCGTTCGCCCTTCCCGTGCCGCGGGCGCATGCGCAGTCGGCCGGTGAGCAGTCTCTCGCGCGCGATCAGTTCCGCGAAGGCGTGCGCGCGGCGCGCGAGCAACGGTGGCCCGATGCGGTCGACGCGTTCCAGCGATCGCTCGAGCTCGCACCGCGCGTGATGACGATGATGAACCTCGCGGGCGCGCTCGCGCAGGTGGGCCGCCTCGTGGAAGCGGCCGAGGCCTATCGGATGTTCCTCTCGGAGGCGCAGTCCGGCGCGGCCGCGCGGGTGCGTGGCGAAGCGGAGTCGCAGCTCGCGACGCTCGAGGGCCGGATCCCGCACGTGCGCCTCCAGATCCACGGGCGGCTCGACTCCGACACGGTGACGCTCGACGAATACCAAATGTCCGCCGCGGCGATCGACGCGCCGCTGCCCGTCGATCCCGGCGAGCACACGCTGACGATCGCGCGCGACGGGTTCGAGCCGCGTGCGGTCACCTTCACTGCGCACGAAGGCGTGCAGTCGGAGGTCGTGCTCGAGACCTGGCCCGATCTCGGCGCGCGCGCGCCCGACGAGACCGGACCGGATCCGCTCGACACGCACGGCACCGAGGGCGGCAGCGGCCACTCGATCTTGGACGAGCCGGTGTTCTGGATCATCGGCGGCATCGTGCTCGCCGGCGTAATCGCGGGCGCTGTCGCGATCGGGTTCGCGACACAGTCGGCGCCTCCGCCGTTCTTCGGCAACCTTCCCCCTCATCAAGTGCCCGTCGAGTGAGGCGCGCATCGCTCGCCATTCTCGGGCTCGTTGCGCTGGCGCTCGCCACCTGCGGCTGCGCGCAGTCGACGCAGATCGTGCTCGTGGTGGACAGTGACCTGATGCTGAGCAGCGTCACCATCGACGTCTCGAGCTCGCACAGCCCGCCCTCGCGAGCGACGGCCGACTTCTCGATGCCGAGCACACCGAACCTGCCGCTCACGCTCGCGATCTATCCGCGCTCGTCGGCCGACATCGACGTGTTCGTCACCGTCGTGGGCACGCTGATGAGCGGAACGACCATCGAGCGCGACGTGCAGACGCACTTCGTGCCGGGATCGAGTCGCATGCTCCGCGTGCTGCTCGCCGCGCGATGCGTCGGACGAACCTGCAGCGCAGGCGAGACGTGCGACGAGACGGGATGCCGCGCCATCGCCATCGCCGGCCCCACCCTGCCCGAGTGGACCGGCTCGGCGCCCTCGCTCTCCGGCATGGCCGCGTGCGCGGTGGTCCCGGAGATCTGCAACGGTCAAGACGACGACTGCGACATGCGCGCCGACGAGTCGTTCGACCTCTCGACGGACGCGCTGAACTGCGGAACGTGCGGCAACGCGTGCACGAGCGGCGCCTGCGCGAACGGCTTCTGCAGCGGCGAGCAGATCACGCACCTCGCAGCGGGCGGTGCGCACACGTGTGCGGCATCGATGTCGGGGGCCCTCACGTGCTGGGGCTGGAACGGTGAGCGTCAGCTCGGCAACGAGCTGTACGAGGCGAACTCCGCGCCCTCGATCGTCCATGGTGTGACCGGCGTCGCATCGGTCGGAGCCGGCGGACAGCACACGTGCACGGTCGACACGGCCGGGCGCTGCGGCTGTTTCGGTGACGGACAAGACGGCGAGCTCGGACGCGGAGCGGCCCTCGACTCCTCGCACCTCGCGTCGGTGGCGGGCGCCGCGACGTACGCGAGCGTCGTCGGCGGCGTGGGCGCGACGTGTGCGATCGATCCCGCGCACGTCCTCTTCTGTTGGGGCCAGAACGATCGCGGGCAGCTCGGGAACGGCAGCATGACGCCGAGCTCGATGCCGGCCGGGATGGTCCTGCCCAACGTGAGCTCCGTGTCGATGGGCTTCGAGCACGCGTGCGCGGTGACCATGGGCCACGAACTCTACTGCTGGGGCTCGAACACGAGCGGACAGCGCGGCACCGGCGTCGCGACCGGTCCCGGCATGCCGATTCTCGTCCCTGGCGTGTCCGACGCGATCGGCGTGGCATGCGGCCGCGACTTCACGTGCTTCATCCACATGGGCGGAGCCATCGACTGCATGGGCGGCAACTTGCTCGGACAGCTGGGCGACGGAACGAACACGACCTCCTCCGCTCCCGTGCGCGTGATGTCGGTGACCGATGCGTCGAGCGTGTCGGCGCCGAGCGCAGGCACGCACGTATGCGCGGTTCGTTCGACGGGACTGCTCGCGTGCTGGGGCGGCAATGCGAGCGGACAGCTCGGCGACGGAACCACGCTCCCGCGAAACGCACCGGTGATGGTGCCGATGCCGACCGACATCGCCGCGGTCGCAGCGGGCGGCCTCGCGGACGACGGAACGGGGCACACGTGCGCGCTCGATCGCGAGGGCCGCGTCTGGTGTTGGGGCGATGGGGCCCTCGGTCAGCTCGGCACGGGCGACTTCATGTCGCGCTCACATCCGACGCTCGTGCTCGGCGCGCTGCACCCGTAGCTATCGGCAGAGCGCGCGATAGGCGCTCTCGAGCCCGTCGATGCCGGGCCCGCCGTCGGGGTGCGCGTGCAGATAGGCGAGCGCGATCGCCTCGCGCTGCGTCCGTGGCGCTGCGCGCATCTCGTCGGTGAACTCGAAGGCGAGCGTGATCGGATGCGCGCCGAGCGCCGCTTGGAGCGAGACCTCCACGACGTACGCGCGTGCTTCGAGCGTCAGCGCGCGCTCCACGGCTGCGTCACACGTTGCGTCGCCCTGCCCTCTTCCCACCATGTCGGTCGGCAGCCCCTCGCGGGCGTGCACGAGCAGGTGTCCGAGGCGTGCCGCGGCCTCGCCTTCTTCGAGCGCGCTGCTGAGCACGACGGTGCGATCGGTGGTGATGACGGACGGGCTCGAGACACTCCCGAAGCAGATGGCGCTCACCCGCGCGCGCGCCGCATCGATCCACGCGCGGCCCTCGTCGACGCTGGCGAGCCTCGTCTCGATCGCGCTCGCACGCGCGGCATCGAGGTGCGTTCCGCTCGGGCACGAGGGCGAAGGCGCCGCGGGCGGCCCGCACCCGACGACCACGAGCGCGATGGCGAGCTCACGGCGCATCGAGGAACGCCACGGCGGGCGCGAACACGTCGCGTGCGAGGTTCTGTCCGATCGCGAGATCGCCGTGGCCGTAGTCGGCGCCGTGCACTTTCTGGTCGAGCACGGTCATCGCCTTGTCGACGCCGTCCGTCTCGCTCGCGCCCCAGGCGTCGAACGCCGCGCGAACGGCTTCGGGTGGCGCGAGACGATCCCCCGCGCCAGCGAAGAAGCGAACCGGGATCCGAACGTTGGCGAGCCCCGCGAGGCTGGGCACGCCTTCGAAGCTGAGCGCACCGTCGTTGGCGAGGAAGCCCGCGAAGTCGGCCATGAGCGGCTGCGCGATGTCGCGGATCGTCATGAGCGCCGGTGCCGTGACGCCGCGCGCCACGTTGCGCGGGTTGTAGACGAGGAAGTGAATGGGCGTGCGCATCGGCTCGGCGACGAACGCCACGAGCCGCGACGCGAGCCGAAGCGGGATCCCGGGCACGAGCCAGCGCGGCACCTTCGAGAGCGTCGAGAGCAGGCGCAGAGGCGGCACCATCTTTCCGGGCGAGCCCAGGATCACCACGCGTCGAATCGCGGCGACGTCGATGGTGCGACCGAGCGCCGCGTAGAGCAGCATCCCGCCCATCGAGAAGCCCACGTAGTCGAGCCGGCTCGCGCCCGAGCGCTCGAGAACTTCCTCGACCGCCATCGGTACGTCGTGACGCGCCATCGCATCGAAGCGCACGAGGCGGCGCTGACGCCAGGTCGGGCTCTCGAGCCCGCTTCGGAGCGTCAGCAGCCAGACGTCGCGCCCGGCCGCACGCAGCGCGCGCGCGATCGAGAGCGACTCGAGCATGTCGTTGTTGCGATGATCGATGGCGATCCCGTGCACGCAGAGCACGGGCGGCTGCGCGCTCGACACCTCGCCCGGCAAGCGTCGAAGCTCGATCCACGTGCCGTCCGGCGTCGGCAGCCGCTCGACGAGCGCGTAGGGGATCTCGACGCGATAGCGCCGCACGGAAGCGAAATAGTGAGCGACGACCAAGAGCACGAGGAGAACGAGGATCGCCAGCGCGATCATCGCGCCCGTCGGGCTCACCGCTCCCGCTCTCGCTGGCGGAATCGAGCGATCTGCGTCGGCGATGGATTCACGCGCACGGTCCCCGCCTCGCCTTCGACGAGAAGCACGTCGCCCGCGCGGGCCCACGCGAAGAGCCCACCGACGTCCCCCACGACGGGCAGCTCCGCGGCGCGCGCGAGCGCGATGGATGCCGAGTCGGCATCGACCCGGTTCGCGACGACGACGGCCGCGGCGCGCTGCGCGACGGCAGCCACGAGCACGGTCGCACTGAGGCGCTCGGGCAAGAGCAGCACCGCATTGCCGCTCGGCACGCGCGCCCCGACCGCACGCGCAGCGACCAACAAGCAGAAGTCTTCGACCTCTTCGGCACGACCCTGCCGCCACGCGCCCGGATCCGCACCGCTTCGGTAGAGCGCCTGCGCGTACTCGCGCGCGACCTTGCGAACGCCGAGCGGCAGGTTCGTCGCGGCCACACCGTCCGCGAGCGACTCGAGGAGTCGGCCGTCTTGCTCGAAGAGCGCGAGCCCCGTGAGCTGGCTCTGCATCGACTCGGGTATGTCGTGCGTGAGGCGCTTCCGCACCTTCACGAGATCGCGAACCATCGACGCGTGCGCGTCCTCGATCCGCTGACGTCGGCGCGTCGCGAGCTCGGGCGTGGTCGCGTCGGCCTCGTCGCCGAGCTCGGCGCGCTCGAGCGCCGCGAGGCCCTCGAACGTGGGCAGCGTCTCGATGCGACCGAGCGCGTCGCCAGGAGAGAGAGGCATCCCCGGGAGCAACGCGACGCGCGCTGCCTCCGCCTCGGTGTCCGAGCGTCGATCGCGCGCGCGCTCGAGCGCATACGCGAACGAGGTCGCGAGCGCCGTCGCGAGCACGACCTCGTCGTCATCGAACACGCCGTCCTTGCGCTGTAGAACGAGCACGCCTTCGGCGCGGCGGCCCACGAGCACCGGGATCGCCAGAAAGACGGGGAAGTTCTCCTCACCGAGACCGGGGAAGTGCTTGTAGTGCGCATCTTCTCCTGCGAGGCGCAGGCTCGCCGGGCGGAGCGACTCGGCGACGTGACCGGTGACGCCTTCACCGATCCGCAAGCGCACGCGGCTCACTGCGCCGGCGGGGAAGCCGACGTTCGCGACCATGCGCAGCTCCTCCCCCTCGCCGCCGCGCTCGCGCAGATAGAAGGACACGATCTCGGAGGGCATCGCGGTGCTGACGTCCGCGCAGAGCGCCGCGAGCACTTCGGGAAGCGGGCGCGGGCGCGACGCCTCGTCGATCAGACGCAGCACGACGTCCACGCGCGCATCACCACGCTCGTCGAGCGCCAACCCGGGCGAGGGGATGCCGACGGCGGTGTCGTGGAAGCGGGGCGGCTCGTCGGACATCGCGGCCTCCGTAGTACGTGGTGAACGAGGGGGCCAGTCAGCGGCCGCCGGACTCGAGGTGCGACGTGACGATCGTCGCGAGCCACGCCCGGAATCGTGCGCTCGTGGCCTCCGACTCCGCCGGATCGGACTCGCCCCGAAAGAGCGGGCCCGCGATCGCGTCGCCGAAGACCGCGAGGCCGGCGAGCAACACGGTGAAGTACGAGTCCTCGAAGTCGGGCACCGCGTCCTCGCCGCGTGCCTTCCAGCGGTTCTTCCGCAGCTCGTGCGTGGCCTTCGCGATGGCCGTGAAGCCGGCGCCGTCGTCCTTGCGTGGCTGATGGCCGGACAGCGAGAGCCAGGCGAGCACGCGCGCATGTCCGCCGGGGCCGAGCGTGCGCGCGACGCAGTCGAGCATGCTGCGCACCGGATCCTCGGCGCTGCCGGCGTTGACGGCCATCTCGGTGAGCAGATCGCGCTCGAGCGCACCGATGCGACGCTCGATCACCGACTGAACGAGCGCTTCGCGGCTGCCGAAATGATGGAGCACGGTGGGGTGCGAGACGCCCACGTCGGCGGCGACATCGTGGAGGCGAATGCCCGCCGGACCGACCTGCTGGAGCCGCTGCTCGGCCGCGTCGAGGATCGCCGCGCGCGCGTCGTCCGCCGTGCGTCGGACCCGTGTTTTACGAGCGATTTTCCGGGCTCTCATGAATTCCAGCATCTCACGCGCGGCGACTATTGACAACAATGTACGCAGAGCTATCTACATTCTTGTCGATAACAGGAGGTCCCCAGATGACCGACGAGACTGCACTTCGCCTCGACCCCAAGCGCGCGCTCCGCGCGATGATCGCGCTGACCAACAACCCCGACGACACCTCGCAGGTGTTCACCATCATCGAGTCCCTCTCCGGACACGCACCCGCACGAATGCTGCGCGGCTTCCGCGACGACGCGAGCGGCAGGCGCCTCCTCGCCGAGCGGCCGAACATCATCGGCAAGCTCGCCGACCGCGAGGCGCTTCGCGCGATGCCCGAGGGCTCGCTCGCGCACGCGTACCTCGCGTTCGTCGAGAGCGAGGGCATCACGGCCGACGGCCTGGTCGCCGCGAGCGAGGCCGGCGAGACCGGCGTGCGCGCGCGCGGCTCGGACCTCGACTACATCGCGTCGCGCATGCGCGACACGCACGACCTCTGGCACACGGTCACCGGCTACCAGGGCGACCTCATCGGCGAGGCCTCGCTCCTCGGCTTCAGCCTCGCGCAGACGGGCAACCCGGGCATCGGGATGATCGTGCTGACGGGCATGCTCCGCATTCGTCAGCTCGACGCGATCGGTCTCATCGCCGAGGGCGTGCAGCGCGGCAGGAAGGCCCGCTGGCTCCCCACGCTCGACTGGGAGGCGCTGCTGCCGCTGCCGCTCGAGACCGTTCGCTCGCTGCTCAGCGTCGGCTCACCGCCGAAGTACGCGCCGCTGCGCACGAGCACGCTGCGCGCCGAAGGAGTGCTCGAAGCCGTCGCGGCTTGAGCGTGTCTCGCCCCGATAGGCGCCTATGGCTTGCGGATGACGAGCCCGGGGATGCGCGGGAAACTGCGGAGGTCGCGCGTCGTCACGGAGTACCCGAGGCTCGTGGCCGTCGCGGCGATCTGGGCGTCGTGCGCGCCGAGGACGATCCCACGCCGGGCCAGGTCGGCCGCGATTCGCGCGTGCACGCGTGCGACGACGAGGTCGAACGCGACGATCGGTGTCGAGGCGAGCACCCGTTCCACGAACGCTTCGCGGCGCGTGCGCTGTGCTGCCGTCGCAGCGCGGTGGACGCCGTGCAGGAGCTCGGACGCCGTCACTGCCGCGATGACGTAGGGCTCAGGGCCCACGATGCCGGAGAGGTCCAGCTTGCCGCGCTCGGCCGCCACGAACACGCTCGAGTCGATCACCGTCCCCACGGCGACTTCCGGCTCATGCGCGGCTGCTTGCGCGCGATCTGGCGCACGTCGCGCGCGAACGTCGCATCCGGCGGCGCGAGATCGCGCAGGAGCGCCGCGAGCTCGTCGAGCGTCCGGCGCAGCGGTGCGGCCGGCGAGATCGTGCAGATGGGCCTTCCGCCTCGCTCGACCACGATGTGCTCGCCGTGGTGCTCGACACGATCGAGGACCGAGGAGAAGTTCCGCGAAGCGACGGTCGCCGAGACGTGCGAGGGCATGAATCAGACTATCTGATTCAGTCCGCGACGTCGAGGCGGGCATCGCTCGCGCGCCTCACCCCATGCAGTGAACGCTGCAGTTGTGCGTGTGCCCGCCGCCCAGCGTCGAGGTCACCGTCACGGTCATCCCCGTGGCGAGGCCACCGAGCTGCGCTTGGGTGATCGTGACCGAGTGCGTGTGATCCGCCGAGCCATGGATGTCGTAGGTGTGATCGCGCATCGACGTGAGGTCGGCGCCCTGAACCGCGAGCACGTGGCCGTGGTTGCCCGAGATCACGCTCTGGCACGAGGGCCCGGTCTGCGCGTCGGACGGCGCGCTGCCGCCGCCGCTACAAGCAGGCACGAGCGCCAGGCTCGCCGCACCGATCAGCAGTTCTCTTCGTGTCGTCATGAAAGCCTCCTCGCCACGGGGTCAGCCGAGCGTACTACGCGTGCCCGGTCCGGCGCGCTGCCGGACCACCACCCGGCGCACGTGTCGGCCGCTGCGTTCCGCGGGACTGGAGCGACTGAGCGGACGCATCCGTCTGGATGCCACCACGCTGCACACCCGCGGCAAGACCTACTATCCGGCCAAGACGTTCGACGACGACCTCGTCGCGCTCGTGGATCTGTTCGCGAAGAACAAGTGGTCCTTCTCGGGCGTCGACCTGCACCAGTTGCAGCTCCACACGAGCGCCCAGCGCACCGAGCGCAGGGTCGAGCCGCGCCGCCGTGATCGGCCCACGCGACCCGGTCGCCGGCTTGGAGTTCATGGCCGACAGTGCCAGCCGTCTCGTTCGCAGGAACACCGATCAGGCTGATCGCTGCTCGTTGGCGACCACCAGCACCAGCAGTCATCGTAGGTCACTCCCGCGGGCAGGCCGGTACATCGCCACTCCGAGTAGGTGCAGCACCGGTCGATCAGGTCGCAGACCCAGGCTGCGTCAGGCCCGCAGACGTGGCCGCCCAACCAGTCGCCGCAGTGGTCCAATGCGGGCGGGCAATGAAGCGCGGCGTCACTTGTCGCAGCCACGTCAGCGTCCGCGTCCGCGTCCGCGTCCAGCGTATGCGCGGCCGCACATCCGCACACGGAAAAAGCGAACAAACATGCTCCGAGAAAGAGGCGGCGTGCGGTCGCGGTCACGGACGCCGTGGTGGGAACGGGATCGTCGGAAGTGGAACATGGCCGACGTCATCGCGTCGCAAGGTTGGGGGGAGCCCGAGTCGGAGAGGGTCGGACTGCGCTTCCAGCGCTCTAATGCGGTCCGCGAACATGAACACGGATGCGCTTACCACGCCGCACTCGCGGTCGCCCGGTCTGAGGCTGACCCCAGCGGCAGGGTCGTCATCCACGACGTTGCCGGCGGAATCGCAGACGACGTGCGAGGTTGCGACTACGCGTGCCCCGTCCGGCGCGCGCTGCCACCCGCTTGATGGCTCTCGCGATCGCCTGCGCACAGCAACAACGTGAGGCTCGTGGCGAGCCGCATCTTCAGCGCGGGCGCGAGCGTGATGCCCGTCTTACCCAACCGCTCGAGCGCGTCGGCGGTCGTGTGCACGGCGCCTTCGACCAGCGTCCTTCGCGCATCCACCATCGCTTGCGCCTGCTGCCGCAGGAGCATGCTCTGCGCGATCTCGGGCGCGTACGTGAGGTCGTTCAGGCGCACGAGCTCGACCTCGATGCCGGCGTTGTCGATGCTGCGCTGCAGGTTCGCGCGCAACGCATCGAGCACCTCCTGACTCTCTTTCTTGAGGCAGGGCTGGTTCGGGTCGCGCACTTCGTAGGGGTAGTTCGCGCACACGCTCTTGAGCACCGCGCTCGCCTGGTTCTGCACGTAGCGCTGGTAGCCCTGCACGTCGATCAGCGCGCGACGCGGATCCTTCACGCGGTAGATGGCCACGGCCGAGACCTGGATGGGATTGCCATTCTTCTCGACCACCGTCGTGAGCGGGATCTGCAGCACGACGTCGCGCGTGTGGAGGATGCGGCGATCCAGGCCGAGCGGGAACACCCAGGTGAGGCCGGGCGCGTCCACGGTGCGCCGGTACTTGCCCCAGTAGAGCAGCACGTGCGCCTGCCGCGGCTCGACCACGAAGAACCCTCGCAGGAAGAACGACCAGGCGGGCACGAACAGGATGCCGCCCAGGATCGCCGCGACGCAGAGCAAGCCCGTGACGTCATCGCCGGTCATCGCGCACCTCCCGATAGGGTCGCGGCCGGCCGCGATGCCAGCGAGGATGGCAGTGCATCGGCTCCCGTCGACGCAGGGTCGAGATCGATGGGAAGCACGGTCGCGACGCGCTCGCCCGAGCAGAGCACCAGCATGAGGTTCGCGACGAACGACTCGGCGTGGCCCTGCGTGAGCTCGATGCCCTCGTCGCGCATGCGCTTGGCCGCGTCGTTCACGGTGGCGACCGCGCCCTCCACGATGGTGCGGCGCGCATCGACCATGGCGAGCGCCTGCTGGCGCATCAGCATCGACTGCGCGATCTCGGGCGCGTACGTGAGGTCGTTCAGGCGCACCTCGTGGATCTCGATCCCCGCCGGCGCCGCCAGCTCGTTCAGCTCGCGCACCAGATGATCGGAGACCTCCTTGCTCTCCTTCTTCAAGCAAGGCGCATGCGGGTCGGGTGATTCGTAGGGATAGTGCGAGCACACGTTCTTCACCACGCACGTCGCGAGCAGCGTGACGTACTGGTGGTAGTCCTCGATCTCGAGCACCGCCTTCTGCGCTTCCTTCACGCGGTAGAGGCAGACGGCGGAGACCTCGATCGGGTTGCCGTTCGCTTCGAGCACCATGTTGCGCGGGAGATCGACGCTGATGAGCTGGCTCGAGAGCCGGTACAGGCGCCGACCGAGCGGGAACACGTAGCGGATGCCTTCGCTCACGATCGTGTGCTGGTACTTGCCGAAGCGGAGCACCACCACCTGCGTGCGCGGCTGCACGATGAAGAACCCTCCGATGATGTAGAGAGTCGCGATGCCGCCGAAGATCAGCGCGAGCGCGACCACGCCGCCGATCAGTCCTGAGTAGTCCATGCCGTTCGCTCCCCGGCGCGGATAGTACGCAATTCTCAGGTCTTCAAGCGGAGGGCTCTTCCGCCTTCGCCAGCGCGTGATCGCGAGCGAGCCGCGGCACGAGCAGCCACGCGAAGAGCGTCCCGAGCGCGCCCAGCACCACGAGGATGTCGTAGGTGATCGACGTGCCGAGCGTCGGCGAGAACCGATCGTGCAGCGCACCGCCCAGGTACGCGGAGAGCGAGTCGGCGCCGTTCGAGACGGCCATCAAGAGCGCGAAGACCGTCCCCGAGTAGCGCGGCGGGCAGAGGCGCGCGGCGACGTCCGCCTGGAGCAGGAACGCGAACGTCCATGCGAGCGCCGACGCGATGCTCAAGCCGAAGTCGCTGGCTTCATCGACCACGAGCATCAGCCCGAGCGTCACGAGCACCGAGCTCCCGAGCGCCGCGTGCGCGAGCCGCGACACCTCGAATCGCTCGGCCGCCCAGCCGTAGGTGAGGCACGCGATCACCGCGAAGATCGCGAACACGCTCACGGTCTGTCCGTAGTGCGTCTCGCTCATCCCGAGATCGATCGTGACGTGCGCGTACTCGAGCGCGGCGAAGGGATTGAACGCGAGCAAGAACAAGAACGCCGCGGCGCGCAGCACGCGAGGAGAGAGCGAGGCGCGCAATGCACCGATGAGCGACGGAGGCTCGGGTGGATCGGTCGGTGGTGGCGGCTCCCTGATCACCGTGAGCGCGAGCATCAGGCTTCCGAACGAGAGCGCGGCCGCGATGCCGAAGGCGATCGCGCTCTGATCGCGATCGGTGAGCCAACCCACGAGCCAGCCGATGGCGATCGTCGCCGAGTACGACGCGGTCCATTGCGCCGACTGCAGTGTGCCGGTCGCGCCGAGGGGCTGGCCTCGCTCGATCATCAGCGCGTCGGTCACGACGTCGCCGAGCGCGATGCCGAATGTCGGCAGCACGAGCAACGCACCCAGCGTCCAGCCCGGTGTCATCGCGGGCGGATGGATCGCGAGCCAGGCGAGGCCGACCGTGGCCAGAGACGTGGACACGATCATCCACGCGCGACGACGCATCCCGAAGAGCGGCACGAGATCGACGGCGATGCCGTAGAGCGGCTTGATGGCCCAGGGCAGCCCGACGATCGCGAGAAACTGCGCGACCGCACCCGGCGTCGCCCCCGACGCGAGCATGCCGGCGCGGAGCGGCTGCGAGATCAGCCCATCGGTCGGCTCGCACGAGCCTTGGACGAAGTAGAGCGCCGCGAAGATGGCGACCAGTCGTCGAACTTCGTTTCTGGTCTTCGGATCGCGAGGTCTCGGATCCGACGTGCTCACGTCACTACTGCGGCGTCGTCGTGGCTGGGGCGGCCGGGCCGCCCAGCACTTGATCCGGCGTCAGCGCGGGCGTGCGCGGATCGGCGGGATCGATCTCGTCGGGATCGGCGGGCAGCGGATCGGTGCTCGAGCGCTCGGGCGCCTCCATGTGGATGGCGAGCATGAGCTCGGGGTGCGTCACCGTCGGAATGCGCGCGCGAAGCCCGTCCACGAACGTCTCGAGCGCCGCCTGTCGCGTGGTCCGCCAGAGCCGCGTGCGGATCGCCGCATCGGCGTCCGAGAGATCGCGATGCTCTGCGGCGCGCAAGCCCGTGAGCTGCACGATCGCGAAGCGATCGCCCTCGGCGATCACGCCGGACACGGAGCCCACGGTGGTGAGCGCGAAGGCCGCGTGCACCGCCTCGATCGGGACGTCGGGATCGGCGGCGTTCGGCGTGTGGCCCTCGGCGTCGAAGTAGCGCAGGTCGCCGCCGCGGATGCGCGTCTCGGTATCGGCGCTGTGATCGGTGACGAGCTGCCGAAACGTGCGCGCGTCGGCGGCCTGCGCTTGGGCTACCAGCGCGTCGGCTTCCAGGCGCGTCGCGAGCACGAGCTGGCTCGCGCGCCGCATCTCGGGCTGATTGAACTCGGCGGGGTGCTGCTCGTAGTACTCGCGGACGTCGTCGGCGGGGATCGTCGCGGCGGTGATGCGGTCGTCGAAGTCGTGACGAATCAAGAGCTGCACCGAGGTCTGGCGCACCGCCTCGGTCACTTCCGGATCGTCGGCGAATCCGCGGCGCGCTGCCTCGCGCGCGAGCAGCTCGACGCGGATCATCTCGGCCACGTGCTCGCGCAGCGCGGTGCCGTTCTGAAATCGGACGCGCATGAACGGAGACTGGTGGTTCACCTCGTCTTCGATCTGGCCGAGCGTGATGGACACGTCGCCGACGCGGGCCACGACCAGCGCGCGGCGCGCGGCGTCTTCGGGTGTGGCGGGGGCGTGCACGACCTCCACCACCGGGTCCGGCCGCGTCGGATCGACGGACGGGAGCGGCTGCGCAGCGGCGAGCGCGGGTGCGACCCAGAAGCCGAGGCAGACGAGACTCGTGACGCGCATCGACTCCTTTCTTCTCATGTCGCCCCGGATGCGGCAACCAGAGGTGCGGGGCTCGCTCGTGGGAATCGGCGCGCGGATCGTCGGCGGCGTGTCGGCCATGGCGCTCGCGATGGTCGCCCAAGGTCGCGGTCACGCGATCGAGGCCTCACCACCGATTCCGTTCGCCGGCCCCGCCGATGCGCTCGGTCGCATCTTCCTCGAGCAGCTCGTGAACTTTCCGCGCTTCGTGCTCACGGGCGGCCTCGCGAAGGCCTGGCGCGCGAGCGCGTAAATCTACCGCACTCGCTCGATCACCACGCCGGCGGGAAGTCCGTCCACGATCGCCTCGAGCTCCGCGAACGTCGTGTCGGTCGCGAGCAACGCGACCAGGCCGCTCGCATCGCCGTGCACGCTGGCGATGCCGTCGTAGCCCGCGAAGATCCCGCGCACGAGCACCACGTCCTCTTCGCGTACGCGAAGCGTGATCAGCCGAAGCCCCTCGCCGAGCGGGACGTGCGCGGCGCCATCGCTCGCGCGCTCGTTCATCAGCTGGGGCGCGGCGCCGCGAGCATCGTGGCGAGCTCACCGGACGCATCGAGGCGCGCGAGGTCGTCGGCCCCGCCGATGAACACACCCTTGACGAAGATCATCGGGAACGTCGGCCAGCCGGTCCACATCTTCAGCGCGTTGCGCCGACGCCAGAGCGAGAGGTAGCTGCCGTAGAAGAGCGCCGTGTGCGGGATGTTCTTCGAGTTCAGGAGGCGACAGGCCTTCCGCGGGCTCGGGTTCTGGCCCATGCCGACCACGACGACGTCGTCCTTCGCGACGGCGGCGCGCACCTCGTCGACGATGTCGCGGTGGTTGGTCGCGATCTTCTCGCGAACCGCAGGGTGAATCTTGGCCTGCTCGAACACGTGTCGCTGAAGCTCCATCGGGGTCCTCCGTTCGGTCCGCCTCTCTTGTCCACCGGCCGAGCTGCGTGCAAGGGTGCGCGTCATGCGTTCGCACTACTTCATGTCCTCAACATGGTTCTCGAAGGCAGCGCTCGCAGCGCTCCTCCTTCTGTCGGCATGCGGAGGCGCGACGCCCGGCCATCGCACCGTTCCTGCGCTCCACGGCGGTAGCGCCGCGTGGCAGGCCGAGGCCGACGCCTTCCTCGCCTGGTACGACCCCGAGTACGTGCGGCTCTACACCGCGAGCGCGCAGGCCGCCTGGATCTCGTCGACCGACGTGAGCGAGCCGCACACCGCCGCGCGCGCCGCTGCCGATCAGCAGATGGCCGAGATGACGGGCGCCGTGGACGTGATCGAGCGCGGACGCTTGCTGCTCGAGCACCGCGCGGAGCTCGCGCCGCTCACCGTGCGGCAGCTCGATCGCTTGCTCTTCCAGGCGGCCCAGGCGCCGCAGACGGTGCCGCAGCTGGCAGCGCGTCGCGTCGCTGCCGAGGCCGAGCAGGCCGCGCGCCTCGATGGCTTCCAGTTCTGCATGGCGCGCGATGCCTCGACCGACGGCACGCTCGGGACATGCACGCAGCCCGTGAGCACGAACGACATCGACGAGGTGCTGGCGACGTCCACCGATCTCGATGCGCGCCTGCACGCGTGGGACTCCGCCAAGGAAGTGGGCGGCGTACTGCGCGATGGCCTGGTGGAGCTTCGCGATCTCCGCAACGGCGTCGCGCGCGCCATGGGCCACGACGACTACTTCACGTACATGGTCTCCGACTACGGCATGACCCGTCAGGAGATGATGGACATGCTCGATCGCCTCGTGGTCGAGACACGCCCGCTCTACACGCAGCTCCACTGCTGGACGCGCTATCGATTGGCCGAGCGCTATCACGTCGCGCAGCCACCGCAGGTGATCCCCGCACACTGGATCGGCAACCGCTGGGCACAGAGCTGGCCGGGCCTGGTCGAGGGCATCGACATGGACTCGCTCATCACGGGCCACGACGCGGAGTGGGTCGTGCATCAGGCCGAGCGCTTCTACACCTCGCTCGGCTACGCGGCGCTGCCGCCCACGTTCTGGGAGCGCAGCGATCTCTATCCGGTGGCCGAGGGCGTGGCGCGCGAGAAGAACGATCACGCGAGCGCCTGGCACATCGATCTCGATCACGACGTGCGCTCGCTGATGAGCGTCGAGCCGAACTGGGAGTGGTTCACCACCACGCACCACGAGCTCGGCCACATCTACTACTTCCTGAGCTACTCGACGCCAGAGGTACCTTATCTCCTGCGCGACGGCGCGAACCGCAGCTACCACGAGGGCATGGGCGATCTGATCCTGCTCGCGGCGTCGCAAGAGCCGTATCTGCGCGAGGTGGGCCTCTTGCACGAGGACCAGCACATCGATCAGATGCAGTGGCTGCTCGACTCGGCGCTCACGGGGCCGATCACGTTCCTTCCCTGGAGCGCGGGCGTGATGAGCCACTTCGAGCACGACCTCTACGCGACGGATCTGCCGCCCGATCAGTTCAACGCCCGCTGGTGGCAGTACGTCGCGCACTACCAGGGCGTCGCGCCGCCGAGCGAGCGACCTGCGACGGGCTGCGATGCGTGCACCAAGACGCACATCAACGACGACCCCGCCGGCTACTACGACTACGCGCTCGCGAGCGTGCTCGTGTACCAGCTCCACGATCACATCTGCCGCGAGATCCTCCACCAGGATCCGCACTCGTGTAACTACTACGGCCACACCGAGGTCGGCGACTTCCTCCGCGCGATCGAGAGCCCCGGCGCGAGTCGCGACTGGCGCGAAGTGCTCCGCGAGCACACGGGCCACGACCTCACCGCGGAGCCGATGCTCGAGTACTACCGACCGCTGCTCGCCTATCTAGAGGAGCAGAACGCGGGACGCGACTGCACGCTGCCGGAGTGAGCGGGGCGCCGGGGGGCGCCGAAGCGAGCCGATCCGCCCGAGGGGGGGTCTGTCCCGGGCGGACGTAGTCTTTGTGGTCCGCCCGCGGTCCGTGGCACCGTTGCCGGCAGTCGATGCCAGTCGTGGAGGGAACGAAGCTCGGCCAGTACCGCGTCATTCGCAAGATCGGCGAAGGCGGGATGGGCGCCGTGTTCGAGGGGGTTCACGAGCGGCTGCAGAAGCGGGTGGCGATCAAGACGCTGCACGAGCAGTTCGCGCGCGATGCGAGCGCCGTCGCACGGTTCACGCGCGAGGGGCGCGCGGCCTCGCGGATCCGGCACGGCCACGTGATCGACGTGACCGACGTCGGCATGGAGAACGGCACGCCCTTTCTCGTGATGGAGCTGCTCGAGGGTGAGTCGCTCGCCGCGTTGATCAAGCGCGTCGGACCACTCGGGCCCGATGCGATCGCAGACATCGCGCTTCCCGTGCTCGACGCTCTCGACGCCGCGCACGTCGCGGGCATCATTCATCGCGACCTCAAGCCGGAGAACATCTTCCTCACGCGCTCGCGCAGCGGCACCGACGCGCATCCCATGGTCCTGGACTTCGGCATCTCGTGCATCGAGGACGAGGTGCGCATGACGAAGACGGCGCACTTCATGGGCACGCCGCACTACATGTCGCCCGAGCAGGCGCAGAGCGCGCGCTCCGTCGATGCACGCAGTGATCAGTTCTCGCTCGGCCTCGTGCTCTTCGAGCTGGTGACGGCGCGACGCGCGCTCTCGGGCGACTCCGTGCTCGAGGTCGTGCATCGCGTGTCGACCGAGGGTGCGATCCGCTTGAGCGTCGTGCGGCCCGATCTTCCGCGCGCGTTCACCGCGGTGATCGACAAGATGACCGAGCGCGACCCGCTCGCGCGCTTCGCGTCGATGCGCGACGTCGGTGCGGCGCTGATGCCCTTCGCGTCACCGCGCGGCGCGGCGATGTGGGGCCATGCGTTCCAGATCGGCAGGGGAGGATCCGCGCTGCGATCGAGCATCCCCGTGCTGGAGGGGCGCGGTAGCTCGAGCACGCCTTCCATCCAGGTCTCGGTGCCCTCGTCGTTCGGGACACAAGACGCACCGCCGCGGGCGAGCTTCTCGTCGAGGGTGCCGTCCACGCGGCCGCCCGCGTTCCACACACCGCAGCCTTCCTTCAACGCACCGGGGACGCCGCATCCATTGTTGACGCCCTCGTACGTTCCGCGCGGCTCGGGAGCGCCGGGACAATCGCGCCTCGCAACCGATCCGACGCTCGATGCACGCTCGTCGACGCGTTCGCGACGCGACAGCGACGCCCCGGCCCTGCCTGTCAAGCGGCGCTCACCCGTGTTGCTCGCCGTGATCGCCGTGACCTGCGTGCTCGGCGCGGTGGGAATTGCGTTCATCGTGGGCACCACGCTCGCACACCAACAGCTCGCGACGGCAGCGACGACGCTCGCACCGATCGCCGCACCGCCACCGAGCACGACTCCGGCCCCGAGCACGGCGGTACCCGCCGGCACGATCGACATCCGGCTTCGCGCGATGCCCGCGAGCGCGGAGATCGTGCTCGACGGGATGGTCGTGGGCACGGGCACCTACTCGGGCTCGGTGCCGCGCGACGGCATACCGCATCTCCTCGAGGTGCGCGCCGACGGCTTCGTCCCGCACGACATCCAGTTCCTCGACATCGCGCCCGTCGCGACCATCACGCTCACCGCGGTGCCGACGCATCACCACGGTCCGGTGGTCGCGGAGCACTCGCAGATGACCGCGACCGGCCTGGTCGTGGCGAGCGGCACGCCTCCGCCTCCGCCTCCGCCGCCACCGACGACCGCGGTCGCGGTCGCCGCGACGACGCAAGGAACCGCGGCGCCGACGATCCCGCCTCCCACGACCGCGGGCACGACGACGATCGCACTTCAGGCGGGTACCGCAGCGCCGGTCGCGTCACCTCACGACACGAGCGCTGCACAGGCCCCGGGCTCCGGCACCTCGCCGCCACCGACGACCGCGACCCCGGCGCCCGCGCCCACGACGACGACCGCGGCGCCCCCGCCCACGACGACCCGCGACGAGTGGGGCACCGCAGAAGACGATCTCGTGCCCTTCGGCGAGTGAGCTAGAACGAGGTCATGAAGCAGACGATTCGGCTCGGCGATCGCGAGTTGCACCGCTTCGGCTACGGCGCGATGCGCATCACGGGCGAGGGAATCTACGGCGAGCCGCGCGACCCCGACGAAGCGCGCGCCGTGCTCCGCCGCGCCATCGAGCTCGGCGTGCAGCTCATCGACACGTCTTGGTACTACGGCCCCTGGGTCGCGAACCGCCTCATCGTGGAAGCGCTGCATCCGTATCCGACGGACCTCGTCATCGCGACCAAGCTCGGCGCCAAGCGCCTGCCCGACAAGAGCTGGGTCGCGTACAACCGTCCGGAAGAGATCGTGAGCGCGCACGTCGAGGATCTGCGCTCGCTGAGGCTCGAGCAGAGCTTCGTGACGCACTTCCGAGCGCTCCCGGGATCGGCGGTGCCCTTCGAGGAGTCGCTCGGCGCGGTCGTCGAGCTGAAGAAGAAGGGCCTCGTTCGCCACGTCGCGGTCAGCAACGTCTCGCTCGCGCAGCTCGAGACGGCGCGCGCCATGGCCGACATCGTGGCGGTGCAGAACCCCTTCAGCGTGGCCCACTCGGGCGAGCGACGAATGCAGATGCATGGGCCTCAGCTAGCGGAATCGCCCGATCTGGTGCTCGATGCGTGCGAGCGCCACGGGATCGCCTACCTGCCGTATTTCCCGCTCGCCATGGGTCAGCTCGGCGCGGGGCACTCGGGTCTCGCGGGGGCGATCGACGCGATCGCGGCCCAGAAAAAGGCCACTCCCGCACAGATCTCGCTGGCGTGGCTCCTCGCGCGGAGCGAGGCAATCCTGCCCATTCCCGGCACCAGCCGACGCGCGCACCTCGACGAGAACTGGG
>JAYVCF010000168.1:0-6061 GCA_043750095.1 Deltaproteobacteria bacterium | reverse complement strand
CCGATCTCCACTGCGCAGCGCGAGATCGGCGCAGCCACGGCCGTAGGCGGCCGCGCGGCCGGTCTTCGCGCCGGTGCGCTCACGTAGCTCTCCGGCGGACGTGACGTGGTCCGCGTGGATGTGCGTATCGAGCACCAGCTCGAGCGAGAGCCCGAGGTCGCGTACGAGCGTCAGGTCACGATCGATGCGCTCGATCACCGGATCGATCAGCGCCGCTCGGCGGCTCGCCTCGTCGAACACGAGATAGGTGTACGTGCTGGTGTCGGGGTCGAACAGCGATCGGATCGTCATGACTCATCACTCCTCAGTGCGGGTTCATCGGCGAGCGGGGCGCTCCCGCTCGCGGAACGGAGGGCGCGGTAGAGCGCCGGTACGAGGCCCAGAGCGAGAGCGACGAGCGCCCAGCCATCGCTCCAGGCGACCATCATCGCGAGCGTCGCGGTGAGCGCTGCGACCGCGCCACGCAGCCGGACCACCGGCAGGCGCGCCGCGAAGGCGAGGCCGGCGAGCGCGCCGACGATCCCGGCCGAGACGTCGAGCGCGAGCGGCAGGCCCGCGATGTCGGTGGTGGAGGCGTGCCCGACCACGCCTGCGAGTGCCTGCGCCGCGAGCACCACACTCGCGGTGCCGAGCGCGCGCTCGAACGAGGTGCGACGCGCGAGGAGCGGGACGAGAAGGAAGCCTCCGCCCGCGCCGATCCAACCGGAGAGCGCGCCGACGACCGCCGCAGTGCCGATCTCGCCCCACGCGCTGGGCGCCGTCGAGCTCGCGCCGCGGCCGCGCCAGAGATCGAGCCCCGCCATGACGCCGAGCGCGCCGAACACCGTGGCGCCGAGCGGCACCGACCATCCACTGGAGAGCCGCCCGACGACGAACGCGCTCGCCGAGCCCGCGAGGCTGAAGCGCAGCGCGGTGCCGAGTTCGATGCGACCCGCCCGCGCATGGGCGATGGCCGCAACCGCACTGGCGGCGCCAACGACGATCAGCGATCGCACCACGGCTTGCCCGTGCGGCGCGCCCGAGCCCACGAGGATCGGCAGCGCGAGCATCGCGCCGCCGCCCGAGAGGGCGCCGATGACCGCAGCAGCAAGAGCGAGCGCGAGCCACATGCCGCGCTGCGTTGCGCGCGGCGTGCCACCGAGATCCCCGCGAGAAGTAGCGCCCTCTGCGGGGCGTTGCATCGATGTGCAACGGTTGTTGCAGACAGTGAAACAACGCGCGCAACGGGCGATGCCCGGCTCGACTCCTCGAAACAACGCATAGAGGCCTCTTCGAGAGCGCGCGTCGGTTGGCACGCGTCGTGAAGTACGAGGCTCGAGCGCCCGATGTCGGACGCCGAGGAGATGAGCGTCATGTTCGAAAGCCTGAAGAGTGTGTTCGGTGTCTCTGCGGTCGATACCGAGGCGCACGCGCGGATCGCGCGCGGCGCGGTGGTCGTCGATGTCCGCTCACCGGGTGAGTACGCGTCCGGGCACTTCGGGTCGGCGAAGAACATCCCGCTCGACGCGCTCTCCGTGCGTGCACGCGAGCTCTCGAAGAACAAGCCTGTGGTGCTCTACTGCCGGAGCGGCGCGCGCTCGGCGAGCGCCAAGCGGCTCCTCGAGACGCTGGGCTTCACGGACGTGTACGACGCGGGCGGCATGCATCGTCTCGGATGACGGTCACGAAGGAGCGAAGACGATGATGAAGTCGATGCAAGCCACGTTCGCCGTCCTCTTCCTCGCGCTCGCACCCTTGGGCTGCACGACCGCGTCCCACCGCATCGACTCCGCGGCAGCCCACACGCTCGTCGAGCAGGGTGCGACGCTGCTCGACGTGCGGACGGAGGGCGAGTGGTCCGGCGGACACCTCCCGGGTGCGGAGCTCATCCCGCTGCAGCAGCTCGCGTCGCGCATGAGCGAGATCCCGCGAGATGAGCCGGTCGTCGTGTACTGCCAGTCGGGCGGCCGCAGCGCGCAGGCCGCCGACATGCTCGCGTCGGCCGGCTACGACGTGCACGACCTGGGCGGTATCGGCAGCTGGTGAACGTGCCGTGACGCCCATGGCCAGCTCCGTCCCGACGGCTCCGCTCATGGGCGCGATGCAGCGCGCGCGACCACAGGCAGGGGTCGTCGTCGTCGCGCTCACGATCGCAGCAGCGCTCACCGGCGCCGTCATCGTGGCGAACGGCATGGCGAGCGGCGGCTCCATGCGGCCGCTGCTCTACATCCTGATTGGTCTCGGTCTCGGCGCGACGTTGCTCGGCACCGACTTCGCCTTCGCCGGTGCATTTCGGCGCGTCGCAGCCGATCGAGACCTCTCCGGCATCCGCGTGCACTTGTTCACGTTCGCGATCGCGATGCTGCTCATCGTTCCGATGGTCGCTGCGCGCGAGCTGTTCGGCGTCCAGATCGAGGGCTTCGCGCACGGCGTCGGCATCGCGTTCCTGCTCGGCGGCATGCTCTTCGGCGTCGGCATGCAGCTCGCGGGCGGCTGCGCGTCGGGCACGCTCTATCAGCTCGGCGGTGGCGGCTCGAAGTACGTCGGCACCGTGCTGGGATTCGTCGCTGGCTCGGTGATCGCGGCCTCGCACCTCGAGATCTGGTGGGGCCTCCCGGCGCTCCCGCCGGTGACACTGTTCGCGCTTGGGCCGTGGCCGCTCATGCTCGGGGCGGAGCTCGTCTTGATGGCGCTAGCGTTTCGGACGCTGGGGCCGGGGCTACCGCCGCGTCGTCTCTTGCTCGGCGGCGCGTTGCTCGCGGTGCTCAACGCGGCGACGGTGCTCGTCTCGGGCCACCCGTGGAGCGAGACCTGGGCCTTCACGCTCTGGGGCTCGCAGCTCGTCGCGCTCGCGGGCGCGCATCCCGAGCAGTGGCGCTTTTTCCGCGACGCCGCGTACGACGTGAGCCCGTTCGTCGATCGCACCTCGATCATGGATCTCGCGATCCCGACCGGGGCGCTCCTCGCGGCGGGCGCGCTCGGTCGCTTCAACCTGAGCAGCGCGCCACCACGTGCGTGGATCGCAGCCACCGTCGGCGGTCTCGCAATGGGCTACGGGGCGCGCCTCTCCGGTGGCTGCAACATCGGCGCGTACTTCAGCGCGATCGCGAGCGGCGACCTGTCTGGCTGGGCCTGGGCGCTGGCAGCGGTTGGCGGCAGCTTCCTCGGCGTGCGCGTCCTATCGAGCGGACCGCGGCTCCGCCACGCATGATGCCCGTGCGCGAGTCGGCGTGATCCTACTCGACGGAAGCGACGAACCGCTCCAGGCGCGCCGAGACCTCGGCCGCCAGCTCCTTCAGCGCTGGCTCCGCTCCGACCGCCTGCATCGGGTCGATGGCCCCAAGCACCGCGGTGCCGTCCTTCTGCTCGTAGAGCACGACGTTGCAAGGCAAGAGCACGCCGACCCGAGGCTCGCGCGTGACCGCGTCGAACGCGAACGTGGGGTTGCACGCGCCGATGATGCGGTAGCGCCCGACGTCCTTGCCGAGCTTGGCTCGAATGGTCTCGCCGAGATCGATCTGCGACACGATGCCGAAGCCCTGCTCACTGAGCGCAGCCGGAACGCGCGCGAGCGCGTCGTCGAAGCTCGAGCGCAGCGTCTTCCATTTCCCGTGTTCCATGGTCGTCAGGTCCCTCACGATCCTTCCTACGCACCGAACGTTGGTCCGCCCGCTCGGGAGCGAGAGATTCGGATGCAGACGCGGTCGTGGTGCCTAGACCTGATCGGAGCGATCATCTGGCATGTGTGAGCTCTTCGCGATGTCGGCGCGTTTGCCGACCACCATTCGGCTCTCGCTCGACGAGCTGGCGCGCCACGGCGGGGAGACGGGCCCGCATCGAGATGGGTGGGGTGTGGCGTTCGTTCAAGACGGTGATGCTCAGGTCGTTCGTGAGCCCGAGGTCGCGAGCGAGAGCGCCTGCCTCGCGTTTCTGCGCGAGCACGAGCGACCGAGCACGGTGATCCTCGCGCATATCCGCAAGGCGACACACGGCGAGCGCCTGCTCCGCAACACGCAGCCGTTCGTCCGCGAGCTCGGCGGTCGAGCGCACTTGTTCGCGCACAACGGGATGCTTGCCGGCATCGAGGGCGACCGCCGATTCGCCACGCGACGCTTTCTGCCCATCGGTGAGACCGATTCGGAGCATGCGTTCTGTGCGCTGCTCGAACGGATCGCGGCCCTCGGCGACGGGACGCGCGCGCTGCCGAGCTTGGAACAGCGCCTCGAAGTGGTCACGGCGTTCGCCGGAATCGCTCGTACGCTCGGGCCGGCGAACTTCCTCTACAGCGACGGCGACGTGGTCTTCGCCCACGGCGATCGACGCACGAACACAGCGGGCGTCGTCACCCCACCGGGGCTGCACATGCTCTGCCGGTCCTGCACCGGACCGGGTGACGTCGGGCCCGACCTCGTCGGCATGTCGATCGCGCCCGAGCACGAGCAGGAGGTCGCGCTCGTCGCGAGCGTTCCGCTGAGCAGAGAGGCGTGGCAGCCGCTGCAGGAGGGCGAGGTCGTCGTGCTCCGGGACGGCAAGCTCATCGCGCGCACGTCGGCCGCGAGCGTCTCAGCGCGCGTCGTTCAGTAGGATCTCGAGCCCGACGGTCATGAGAAACGCGTCCGGGCCATCGCTCGGCTCGGTCGAGAGGACGTGCGCGAAGCGGACGACCGGCCCCATCGTCACGTCGTCGACGAGGAATCCGAAGCCAATCGCGCCCTCGAACGTGGGACGCACGAGGCCGTTCCAGACGGCGACCCCTGCATCGACCTCGGCCCAGATGCACGACGCGCGCGACGGCTCTTCCGGATGGGCGATGCCACGGGGACGAAACCGCACGCCCCCCATGACGGACACCAGGTAGTCGGGGCCCGCGTTCAGCTGCGGCTGGCTGATGAGGAAGCCGCCTCGCGCGCGGAGAAGAGGCATCAGGTAGTTCGTCACCGAGAACTGGGTCGCGACCGAGAATGTGCTTCCCGGATAGAGGCGATCGACCTGTGGCGAGGTCACCGGGAACATCACCGCACCCTCGAGGCCGACGATGACGCGGTCACCTTCGGCAGACGCGATCGCCGGCGCGAGCAGGGAGGAGAGGACCGCCGCGACGAGTGCGAACGAACGTCTCGATCGACGGGATCGAGCCACGATTAGCTCACCGGCCCGGGGCCGGGATTCAGCGAGCAGGTCGAGAGACCGAAGAGAGAGTACAGCGGGCAGCTGCCGACCGCGCCCGTGATCAACGGCACCAAACCGACGAGACCCCAGAGCGTGTGCGGGCCGATGACGGTGAGCGAGAGCAACGCGAGGCCGAGGACCACGCGGATGCCGCGATCGAGCGCACTCTCGTTGAGGGGCAGAATCTTGCTGAGCATGACTTCCTCCGTACGTCGCGCGGCGAGCTGCCGCGTCGTTCGTAGAAGAGAGGTAAGCGCGGGCCCGAACGATTCACCCCCCTGCGCGCACGCGTGCGCAAAATCATCCCCGGCGGCCTGCGCGAACCGTTTCTCGACGACGTGGATCGAACCGCATAATGAGTCGGCCATGACGAAGCACCCCATCGAAGCGTCGATCGACGCGATCGCGGCCGAGCGAGCCGAAGCGCGTCGCCTGATGGTCTCCGGCGTCGTGATCGGCGGGCTCGACTTGCTCGCCCTCGGCGCGCTCGGCGTGAGCTGCCCGCTCTGTGTCGTCGGTGCGCCCGCGCTCGTCGGCTGGGGCGCCTATCGCTGGCTGCGGGTTCGCCGGCTGCGTTCCGAGACGACCCCGTGAGATTCGAGCACCTGGTCGAGGTGAACGACGCACGCAACCCGCTCGTCGCGGTCGTCACCCGCGAGCAGCTCTGGCGTGGGCTCGTGCTGCGCGCGGAGCAGCCGCAGCTGTTCGTGCCCCAGCTGAGCGAGGCGACGATCCTCACGAGGACCGAGGCAGGGCTCGTTCGCGCGCTGAGATACGGCGACACCTTGGTGACCGATGAGGTCAGCTTCGTGCGTCTCGAGCGCGTGCAGTACGACATCGCCGCGCAGGGCGAGATTCCGCGCTCGTCGCTGACGATGAGCATCGAGGAGCTGCGACCCGGTGCGCTCTTCGT
>JAYVCF010000167.1:0-16767 GCA_043750095.1 Deltaproteobacteria bacterium | reverse complement strand
AGCGACGCCGAAGTGGCGGGCGACAGCGAGCTGCTCGCGTTCGTGCGCGAGGTCGGCTCCCAGAGCGGCGGGCGCCTCCCCGCGATGGTCGCCGGCTTCGTCCCGAGAACGATCGCGGACGTCGTCGATCTGATCTCGCGCGTGGTGTTCCGCGCGACCGCGTACCACGCGACGATCAACAACTCGAACTACGACTGGGCCGCGTACGTGCCCAGCATGCCGACCGCCGGTGCGTCCGCGCTCCCGAATCGGGCGACCGCGAGCGAGGCGGATCTCGCAGCGATGCTCCCGCCGAGCGAGATCGGCTGGGAGACCATCACGGCGACCTACCAAGTCGCGAACCTCCACATCAACTGGCTCGGGAAATACGATGCCGATCACTTCGTGGACCCGCGCGTCGCGCCGCTGGTCGCCGCGTTCCAGAGCGAGCTCACCACGATCGAGAGCGACACCGACGCGCGCAACGCGTCGCGACCGATGCCCTACACGTTCCTGCTGCCCTCGCGGATCACGGCGAGCATCAACGCCTGACGACTCGTCCGCACGAACGCCGGCATGCTCGCGCGCGCTGTCGGCGAGAACGGCCGCGTCACGGGCAGGAACAGCTCGGCGTCCCGTCGCGGATCGCGCTGCACGTGCCGGGGCTGCACGGCGCGAGTCCCCACGCGCCGAAGCAGCCGCAGTCGTCGCTCGCAGCGCAGTCGCTCGGGATCGGCACACAGTGCGGCGCGGGCATCCCGCCGTCTCCCGCGCAACCGGTCACGCACGCCTGACTCGGGCGGCAGGTCGTGCTCCCGCACGCGACGCTCGGACGAAGACGCGTCGCGCAGATCCCGTCGAGGCAGGCGACCACGGCCGCGCCGACTGGTGCGCCGCCTTCCATGAACTGCGTGTGGTCGTCCGTCGTCAGCATGAACCCCATGCACCCGCACCGATAGAGCCCCGCGCGGCACGCCGCTTCGGCCGCATCGAAGCTCGCGCGCGCCGACCGCGCGATGCCCATCGCCCACGTGTCGCCGCAGCACGTCGTGAAGTGCGCGCCGATCGCGCAGTCGGCGTCACTCGAGCACGAGCGATCGACGTCGGGGATCACCGACGCGTAGTGGCCCGAGCAGGTCGGTGCGGACGCCGCATCGTCACCCAACGAGTGACTCGCCGTGCAGCTGCCGGCGAGCGCGAGTCCAACCAGCGCCGCGTGCGATCTCATCGGCCTGCTCCCGATGATGCGCTCGAAGAGCGTAGTCGTCTGTAGCAAGCATGGGGGCGCCCGGCTTCGGGCCGTCGATGGTTCGACGGTCCGTCAGTCGAGCGGGGCAGCGAGCTCGAATGCGTCGCGGTAGCGCGGACCGACGCGGATCGCGGCGAAGTCACTGTCCGTCGTCAAGACCCTGAGCACCTGCAGGCGCTCACCGATCGCCGCGACCGCCGAGTCCACGAAGCCGAGCCCGACGTCGGCAAACTTACGATCGATCTCGGCAGCTCGGACCACGTCGGCGATCGTGCACTCGACGTACTCGTAGCGACCCTCGGCGAGCTCGCGCAGCAAGCGCTGCATGTCGCGCCGCCGCTTGCGGAGGTGCCAGTCGATCTCCGGCAACACGGGGGCCGGAACGATGGCGCGTGCCGCGTTCGTGAGCATCGACGCGAAGGGCTCGTCTCCCGCCAACGCGCGCAGCCACCCGCCGGTGTCGAGCAGCACGGCGCGGGGCGGCGGCTGCGCCAGTGAGAGGCGCCCTCGCCGCGTCATCGCGCGCGGTCGGGGTCACCGAACTCGTCGGCGGCGATCGCCGCGCGCTCCCCGCGCGAGAGGCGCAGCCAGCCGACCGTCGGGGGCTTTCGCGGCGACGCGCTACGCGTGGCGAGTCGTATGCCGCGGCGGATCAGCTCGGACTGGGACACGCCCTCGCGCAACCCCGTCTCCCGCAAGGCGCGCACCTCCTCCGGGGAAAGGACGACGGTGGTTCTCGACGCCATATGCTCCATATACCGTGGGCCGTGGCGCACGGCTACGAGAGCATCAACGCCTAGAAAAACGAACCCTTCCGCCCGTTCCTCGCGCGTCGGGAACACCTGGTCTATCGTAGGCGTCTCATCGCGGCGGAGGAGAACGGTGCGCCGAGTCGCGACAGCAGCCCTGACGACCCTGACGGCGTGTGCGCTCGGCGCCGCGCTCGTCGCGCCGTCCATGCTGAATGCGCAGCCGCGCACCGCGCCTCCGTCCACGGCGCTCGAGACGCACGGCCACACCGCCGACCTCGCGCTGCCACACGGCATGGTCGGGCGGCACCGCACCGAGCTCGATCTCGCCGAGACGGCGCGCGTCACCAACGTTCGGCTCGCGGCCTCGTTCCTCGAGGGCGCCACCGTTCGCCCGCATCACACCCTCTCGTTCGACGACCGCGTCGGTCCGCGCACGCAGGCACGCGGCTTCCTCGACGCCGAGACGCTGCTCTACGGCGTGCCCACGCCCGGCATCGGTGGCGGCATCTGTCAGGTCGCGACCACGCTCTTCGTCGCCGCATGGACCGCGGGACTTCGGGTCTCGGAGGTGCACCCGCACACGCGCCTTCCGCACTACGCGCGTCCGGGCATGGACGCCGCGATCGCCGACGGCCGCTACGACCTCGTGGTCGAGAACCCCTTCGATCACCTGCTCACGATCCGCGCGCGCGTCGATCGCAACCAGCTTGTCGTCGAGCTCGCCACCGAGAGCGCGCCGCTCGAGGTCGCATGGGACGCGACGATCGAAGAGACGAGCGCGCTCCGCGAGCGCATCGAGCGCGACCGCCACCTCGCCCCCGGCACGCGTCAGGTCGTGGACGAGGGCGCCGTCGGCTGGTCGGTGCTGCGCACGCGCGTCGTGCGCGAAGGCGATCACGCGCACCGCGACCGCAACCACGTCCGCTACCACATGTTCCCGCGCGTCGTCCGCGTCGGGCGCACGGCGCCGACGAGCCCGGCGCGCTGACGGAGCGTCAGTTCGACCGGGACCCCAACGTCGTCCCATCCGTGAGCACGCATCGTGTCGAGCGCGCGGAACGAGGAAGAGGGTGCGCTATGCTTCTTGGGGTGAAGACCGTCGACGAGGTCTATCTGGCGTTGCTCCGCTTGCCCGAGCGTGATCGGCTGCGCGTGGTCGAGCGCGTGATCCACGAGTTGGCCGAGCAACGAATGGCACGGAGCAATGCTTCGGCGCCAAACGACGCGTTGCTCCCGGTGGAAGCTCAGCGTGCTCTATTGCTCGAGTGGGCCGCGAGCAGCCGACAGGGCCCGCTCGAAGCCGACGACGAGGAGTGGTCATGATCGGGACGCGTCAGTCTCGTCGCGCTGCGAGCGTCCAGGTGGCATGATCACATCGATGGCTCGGACCCACAGTCTCAAGGTCGTTCTCCGTAGCGGAGAGGACGGCTGGATCGTCGCGGAGTGCCCCGCGCTCACGGGCTGTATCTCTCAAGGGCGCACACGCGACGAGGCGCTAGCGAACGTGCGCGAGGCGATGGAGCTCTGCCTCGAGGCCGGCGAGACCCCAGGCGCGGGTGAGGTCGAGGTCACGGTCGTCGACGTCGTGGCCGCCTGAGCCTGGGCGCCGCCATGCCCCCGCTTCCGGTTCTCTCGGCGACCGCGCTGATCGCGTGCCTCGCGCAGCTCGGCTATCGCCGCACGCGACAAAAAGGGCAGCCACGTCCGGCTCGAGTGCCCTGGGCGAGCGCCGCTCACGGTCCCGATGCACGACGAGCTCGACCGCGGGACGCTGCGCTCGATCTTGCGAGTCGCGAACGTGTCCGCGGAAGAGCTCGCACGGCTACTCGGGCGCGGGTGAGCGGCCCCGCTCATCGAGCGCAACCCGCTGCACGCATCCCTCACTCGGTGCATTCTTCGGCGCTCATGCTGTCCTTCCGCCGCGCCACGCTCGACGACGTTCCTGCATTGCACCCGCTGGTGGAGGGCGCGTATCGCGGCGAGGCGAGTCGCGCGGGGTGGACGACCGAGGCCGACTTCCTCGAGGGGCAGCGCACCGACACCGAGGAGCTCACCTCGCTCGTGCGCGGTCCCTCGACGCGGCTCTTGCTCGCGCATCGCGACGGCGAGCTGGTCGGCTGTGTGCTGCTTCGCGAGGAGACAGGGTGCGCGTACCTCGGGATGCTCTCGGTGCGGCCTGATCTGCAGTCGGCCGGCGTCGGACGCGCGCTGCTCGAAGAAGCGGAGCGCGTGGCGCGGGTCGATCTCGCGCGTCCCGAGATGCGCATGCGCGTGATCGGCCTGCGCGACACGCTGCTGCGCTGGTACGAGCGGCGCGGCTACAAGCTCACCGGCGAGCGCGAACCGTTTCCCTACGAAGAACCGCGCGCGGGCAGGCCGAAGCGTGACGACCTCGACTTCGTCGTCCTCCGGAAGTCGCTCGTCACGTGACGACGCGGCCGAGCGTGCGCACGCGCGGCGTGAACACCACGAACGAGAAGACGAGAAACAGAAGCACCGCGCTCGCCTCGAACGGGAGCGGCTGCGCGATCTGGTAGAGCGTCGGTCCGACCAGCGGCCCCAAGAGACGACCGAGCCCCTGCGCCGAGCTGTTCGCGCCCGCCACGTCGCCTTGCTCGTCGTCCGACGCGCTGAGCGAGAGAGCCGCCGTCACGCCGGGCATCACGAGTCCCTGCCCGAGGCCTTGCAGCGCCATCGCCAGCGCGAGCGATGCGAAGTCGTTGGTGAACACGAGCAGCGTCATGCCGAGCGTCGTCAGCGGCAGGCCGAGCAACAAGAGGCGCCCCGGCGGGATGGCGAAGCGCCGCACGATGAAGCCCTGCGCGAACACCGCCACCACGCCGTACACGCCGAGCGCGCGCCCCACGAAGTACGGCGTCTGGTCGTGCGTGAGGTGCAGCCGATCCTCGAACGCGAAGGCGACCGTCTGCTCCATGAGCACGCTCGCGAACGTGGTGACGAAGCCGATCGCGAGCAGCGTGCGCGCCTTGCCGAGCACACGGCGAAAGCTCGGCGCCGTGGCAGGCGGCGCGCGGCGCTGGGGCTCGCGAAGGAGCACCGCGACCAGCACGGCGTTCACCAGCGCGATGCCCACCGAGATCCAGATGGGCGCGAAGAGCCCGAAGAAGTGCGAGGTGACCCCGCCGATCACCGGACCGAAGACGATGCCGAGGCCGAACGCCGCGCCGATCATGGCCATGCCGCGCGTGCGGTTCTCGCGATCGGTGAGATCGGCGGCCCACGCCTGCGCGGTGGGGATCGTCGCCGACGACAAGAGCCCTCCCGCGAGCCGAACCGCGACCAGCGTCGCGACGAGCGCCACGCCGTGGATCACGCCGCGCGCGCCGAGCTCGGCGACCACACCGAGGCCCACGAAGCCGACGCCGAAGCCGCAGACACCGACGAGCAAGATGGGCTTGCGCCCGTATCGCTCGCTCAGGCGCCCCCAGACCGGCGCCGCGAGGAACTGCGCCAGCGCGTAGCTCGTCGACGTCAGCCCGATCTGCGACTCGGTCAGCCCGAGCTCGCGACCGAGCGGCGCGAGGATCGGAAAGAGGATCGAGAGGCCGAGGATGCTGTTGAACAGCGAAAGAAAGAGGAGCGGCATCTCGCGGGGAGAGATGTGCGCTCGCAAGGTCCCGCTGTCGAGGGCCGCGCGGGTGCCGTACCATCGCGGCCGTGAGCGAGCCCAAGCGCGTGACGATCGCGCTCGATGCGATGGGAAGTGATCGGGGTCCCGCGGCCACGGTGGCGGGCGCAGCGCGCGTGAGCCTGCTCGGCAACGCGCCCGACGTGTTGCTCGTGGGCGACGCATCGCTGCTCCACGCCGAGCTCGACCGCATGAAGCACGAGCCGGCGCGCCTGCGCATCGTGCACGCGCTCGAGGTGATCGGGCAGGACGAGAAGCCTCAGGTGGCGCTCGCGGAGAAAAAGGACGCCTCGATCGTGCGCGCGGTCGAGCTCGTTCGATCCGGCGAGGCCGACGCGCTGGTGTCGGCGGGGAACACCGGTGCCGTGACGCTCGCCTGTGCGCGCGCCTTCACGCGCTTGCCCGGTGTGTCGCGCGCGGCACTGGGCGCGGTGTATCCGACCGAGCGGCGACGCGGCGAGAAGGACGATCCCTTCTCGCTCATCCTCGACGCAGGGCTGACGCTGGAGGCGACGGCCGATGATCTCGTCGCGTTCGCGGTGATGGGCAGCGCGTACGCCTCCCGCATCTCGCGCAACGACAAGCCGCGCGTCGCGCTCTTGTCGGTGGGAAGCGAAGAAGGGAAAGGCACGCCCGCGGTGGTGGCTGCGCACGAGCGCCTCAAGCGGTGCCCCGGCATCGAGTTCATCGGCAACGTCGAGGGGATGGACATCCCGCGCGGCACCGCCGACGTGGTGGTGACGGGCGGCTTCGTCGGCAACATCGTGCTCAAGATGCTCGAGGGCGTGAGCGACACCGTGATGCGCCTCGCGCGCTATGCCGGCGAGCGCAGCCTCCAGTATCGCGCCGGCCTCGCGCTCCTCGCGCCCGCCATCAAGCGCGTTCGCCAGGTCACCGACTGGGAGCAGTACGGCGGCGCGCCGATCCTCGGCTTCGATCGGCTCTGCATCAAGGCGCACGGACGCAGCACCGAGCGCGCGATCGGTAACGCGCTGCGCGTGGCTCAGCGCACCGCGGCGACGCAGCTGGTCGACGCGATGCGCACCGGCCTCGGCAAGGCCGGCCTCGAGTAGCCGACGATCGACGCGCCTCGATCAGCCGCAGGTGCCGGCGCGGTCGGCGACGAAGCACGACGCGCCGCACGGGCAGACGTTCGCGCCCATGCAGCTCTGACGGCCCCCGCAGTCGGCGTCGCGCCAGCACATGGGCCGGGTCACCCTCGTCTCGCACGCGCCACCGCTCGGCGTGGTGACGCACTCCCCCGTCGTGCCGCAGTCGGCGTCGCGCACACAGCCGCAGGTCGTGGTGGCGCACGAGCGCCCCGCGCACGCGTTCGTCGGATCGAGCGACGTGCCCGCCTGCTGACGGTGACAAGCGTTCGTGTACCAGGTTCCGTTGCATCCACACTCGGGCATGCAGGTCGCGAGGCAGAAGCGACCGATGCCGCGCGAGGTACAGGTGCCCGTCCCACCGCAGGTCCCGTCGATGAAGTCGCAGAACTCCGTGGCCAGGCACTGGCCGTCGCGCATGCAGCCGGGGCCCGCGTCGGTCGCGGAATCGACGCCCGACGCCGCATCGGTCCCGGTCGCCGCATCGGTCCCGGTCGCCGCATCGGTCCCGGTCGCCGCATCGGTGCCCGTGGCCGCATCGGTCCCGGTCGCTGCATCGGTGCCCGTGGCCGCATCGACACCCGTCGCCGCGTCCGTACGCACGCCGGAGTCCGGATGGGCGCCGCCCGTGTCGGCGAGCGTGCCAGAATCGAGCGGGCGCCCGCTATCGAGGCCCGGTTCGACGGCCCCACCGCCGCATCCGACCACCGCCGCACCGCCCACCACGAGAACACAAGCCGCCAAGATCGTGCGCATCGGAGCCTCCGCGGCCGACCATAGCGCAACATCCCCCTGTCGCTCCCCGCGGCGCCTGTGTGAGAATGCGCGAGGGCACGTGAAGGAGGACGATTGAGCTTCGTCAAGTCGCGCTGGCGTAGTGAACGAACGGGAGCCGAGGCAACCCTCTGTCGCTGGGGACATTTCGGACAGCCAGTCCTGATCATTCCGACCGCCGGGGGCGACGCCGAGGAGATCGAGCGCTTCCTGCTGATCCGCGTGCTCGAGCCGCTGATCGCGGCCGGACGCATCAAGATCTACTCGTGCGACTCGGTCGCGGGGCAGGCCTGGTTCAGCAAAGAAGGCACGCCCGGCCACCGCATGTGGATGAACAACCAGTTCCAGCAGTACATCAAGCACGAGGTCGTCCCGGCCATCCACCGGGACTGCGGCGCCACGATTCCGCTCTGGGTCACCGGCGCATCGATCGGCGCGTTCCACTCCGTCGCCGTCACCTGTCGGTTTCCTGATCTCTTCAGTCGCGCGCTGCCGATGAGCGGAACCTTCAACCTCATGCGCTTCATCGAGGTCGACCGCTACAACGACGACTACTTCGTGAGCTCGCCGCTCCAGTTCGTGCCCACGCTGAGCGGCCCGCACCTCGATCGGCTTCGCAAGAACTTCATCCTGTTCGCGAGCGGCGCCGGGCGCGCCGAGAACATGGGCGAGACCTGGGCGATGGCGAAGGTGCTCGGCGAGCGCGGCATCCCGAACCGCGTCGATCCCTGGGGCCCCGAGTGGCACCACGACTGGCCGACGTGGCGCAAGATGCTCCCGAAGTACCTCACCGAGTGGACGAGCGAACAGAGCGCTGAAAAGGTCTGATGGAAGACACGAGAGATCACAAGAAGGTAGAGGGCGAGCTCGCCGGAGAAGATCGACGCCGCTTCACGCGCGCGATCCTCGCGGACCTGCGCGCGCTCGAGCGAATGCTCGCCGAAGGAATGCTCGAGTCGGGCGTCGGTCGCATCGGCGCCGAGCAGGAGATGTTCCTCGTCGACAAGGCCTATCAGCCGGCGCTCTCGGCGCTGAAGGTGATGGAGAAGCTCCAAGATCCGCACTTCACCACCGAGCTGGGCTTGTTCCAGCTCGAGATGAACGCGGACCCGCAGCCCTTCGGCGGCAAGGGAATCTCGTTGCTCGAGAACCAGCTCGAGACGCTGTACGAGCGCGTGCGCGACGTGACGGCGGAGCTCGAGCTCCACCCGGTGCTCGTGGGGATCCTGCCGACGATCCGAAAGACGGACCTCGGGCTCGAGAGCATGGTGCCCTCCCCGCGCTACATGGCGCTCAACCGCGCGACCACGGCGCTCCGCGGCGAGCCCTACGACTTCTCGATCAAGGGCCTCGACGAGCTGATCGTCCGCCACGACTCGGTGATGGTCGAGGCATGCAACTGCTCGTTCCAGGTGCACCTCCAGGTCGATCCCGATCAGTTCGCGCGCATGTACAACATCGCGCAGGCGATCCTCGGGCCCTCGCTCGCGGTCGCCACCAACTCGTCGGTGCTCTTCGGCAAGCGGCTCTGGGCCGAGACGCGCATCGCGCTCTTCGAGCAGGCCGTCGACACGCGCAAGCCCGGCCATCACATGCGCGACTCGATCGCGCGCGTCAGCTTCGGCAAGCGCTGGGTCCAGAAGAGCGTGATGGAGATCTACAAGGAAGACGTGGCGCGCTTCCGCTCGCTCGTCGGAACGGATCTCGACGAGGACCCGATGGAGGCGCTCGAAGCCGGGCGCGTGCCGCAGCTCAAGGCGCTGCGCCTGCACAACGGAACGGTCTATCGCTGGAACCGCGCCTGCTACGGCACTCCGACGCCTGGGGGCTCGGGCAAGCCCCACCTGCGCATCGAGATGCGCGTGATGCCCAGCGGGCCCTCGATCGGCGACGAGATCGCCAACGCTGCGTTCTGGCTCGGCCTGATGCAGGAGATGGGCGCGACCGTCGAGGACGTGACCAAGCGGATGGAGTTCGATCAGGCGCAGAGCAACCTCTACGCGGCCGCGCGCGATGGGCTCGGCGCGCGCCTCACCTGGCTCGACGGAGAAGAGGTGGACGCGCAGGCGCTGGTGCTCGAGCGCCTCTTGCCCATGGCCGAGTCGGGCCTTCGTCGCGTGAACATCGACGAGAGCGACATCAAGAAGTACCTCGGCGTGGTCGAGCACCGGACGCGCACCATGCGCACCGGCTCGCGCTGGATGCTGCAGTCGCTCGCGGGCATGCAGAACAAGGGCTCGGGGGGTGAGCGCCTGAACGCGCTCGTCGCCGCGACCGTCGCACGCCAGAAGACGGGCCGACCCGTGAGCGAGTGGGAGCGCGCGCGCCTCGACGAGGCCTCGAGCGCTCGGCACAGCTACAACAAGGTCGCTCAGTACATGACGACGGACATCTTCACGGTGCAGCCGGACGATGCGGTCGAGCTGGTCGCGGATCTGATGGGCTGGGAGCGCATCCGTCACGTCCCCGTGGAAGACGGAACGGGCAAGCTCGTCGGCGTCGTCAGCTACCGCGCGGTGCTGCGCTACCTCACCAGCCTGCGAAAGACCACGGGCGACGCGCGCGAGGCGGGGAGCACGCCGGTCTCCGACATCATGCGGCGCGACGTGATCACGGTGACGCCGGACACGCCCACGCTCGAAGCGATCGCGCTCCTGAAGCGCTACCGCATCGGCTGCCTGCCCGTGGTGCAAGAGGGCCACCTGGTGGCGATCCTCACCGAGGAAGACTTCATGGGCATCGCGGCGGAGCTGCTCGAGCAGAAGCTCGGCGAACCCGGCGACACCGACTAACCGAGGCACACGCCGTCTTCGGCAGTAGCGCGGTCGGGCCGTACCGCGATCGAGTGTCGGGGAGAGGCGCTGCGCGTGACGCCCGCCGTCGATGGCGCAATATCCGGGCATGACGGTCGCCCGCCTCGCCATCTCGCTCGAGGCGGGGCTCGCCCGCGCGGTGCGCCGCGCCGCTGGCAAGCAGCCGCGGCTTTGGCGCAGGCATGGCGCAATGGGAGTCGTCAGGCGCAGTTCGCGCCCGCGCTCGCGCATTGCGAGATCGCGGCGTTCGATCCGCTCGCCCGTGCCGTGGGTGAGCTCTGCGGGCGCGCGTACCGACGACGTCTGCGACGCGAACGTCGCGATCGTCGCGTCGAGGCGCGGAGACGTCCTCTACACGAGCGACCCGCTCGACATGCGGCGGTTGCTGCGCGCGCTGGACTCGGACGTGGCAGTCATCGCGTGCTGAGTCGAGTATCGCGGTTCCTGCTCAGCGGCCCGGCAGCGCGCTCAAGAGCAGCCTGCCCGCGGCGACTGCGATGAGCGGCATGCGGTGCGCGAAGACCCTGCTCGACGGCACGGCGAATCCAATTCCAAATCAGCTCGCCCGATACGGCTCCACGCCGTAGCGAGCGCGCACCTGCTCGACGGGCTCGTCCCAGTGTCGCTCCCAGTACACGGCGAGCAGCGGCCGCGCGCGGCGGCCGAGGCGGTAGGCGCGCCGCAGGCCGAGGAGATCGCGCCAGCGCTTCTCGAGCACGAGGTGCTTCACGCCGCCGAGCGCCGCGATCATGATCGAGGTGGGCATGCCGGTCTGGCCGAGCGAGAACGCGTGGATCAGCACCTCCTCGTGTCCGCGCACGCCGAGGCCGACCAGCACGTGCCAGAGGTCGTGGCTCTGTCGAAGACGATGGAGCAGCCAGGCGGCGTCGGGGTCGGGCGTGTGGGGCGTCGGCTGCTTCGTGAGCCCGTAGTCGAGCCCGTTCTTCTCGAGGAAGCGCGCGAACGCACCGCCGAGGCTCGTCGCAGGTCGCCCACGCAGCGCAGCGAGATCCACGTCGGCGAGCGTCGGCCGATCCGCGAAGAGCGCGCGAGCCTCGTCATCGATCCCGAAGAGCCCACCGTCGAGCAAGGCGCGTAGCTGCGTCTGTGCGCTGATCTCCTCGGCGGTGATGATGTCGAGCGTGCGGTTCGAGTCCTGAAGCACACGGACGGTGCAGCCCGCCACGGTGCGGAGATCCCGCGCGCTCAGTCGGGGAAGCTGGGGTCGGCGGAAGGGCTCCATCTCCGAAGGATGCCAGAGGAACGGCCGCGTGCCGGCGAGCAACGCGTGAGCGCAGAACGTGACGTCGCTTCACGCGCCGACGCCCCCGAGCGCGTAGACGCACCGTTCGAGCGCCGCGCGCCGGGTATGCGCCGTGCACTGGCGAACTCTCCGGGAGAGTGGCCGCATGCGGTGCTCGGTGCCTCTGGCAGTCGTGTGCGTGGCGCTCGGGGCAACCTCGATGGCGCGCGCGCAGGAGCCGATTCGCGCGACGGTCGTGCGCATCGAGGGCGAGGACGTGTTCCTCGATCTCGCGCGGCCGATCGCGCGCGAAGGCTTCGTGCTCGCGCTCTATCGTCCCGTCGAGGTCCGTCACCCCATCACGCGGCGCACGCTCCGCGATCGATTCCAGATCGGCGAGCTGGAGATCACGCAGCCCGGTGACGTGCTCTCGATCGCGCACACGCGCGGAGGCATGTCGCGCAACGTCGAGGTGGGCGACGTCGCCGAAGCGGCGCCACCACCGCCCTCACCTCCACAGGTCGCGGAGGTCGGGCCGACCGCTTCGCAGGTGGAGTGCGCCGAGGCCGCGGCGCCCCTCTGCCCAGCTCTACCGCTCGCCGATCCCGAGGAGGGCGCGCTCACGAGGGCCTTCGTGGCCACGCTCGGACAGCCGATCGGCCGTCGGCTCGTCGTCTATCGATCGTATCTGTCTCAGTTCCCGAGCTCCCCGCACCGCGCCGCCATCGAGGCCGACCTCGAGGCGCTCAGCGCGCTCGCGCCTCACGTTCGCTCGCGGGACATTTCGCGCGGGCGCCTCCGCGAGCTGAGAGCCGCGCTCCAGATGCAGCCGATCGAGCGCGCCATCGCCGGCCAGCCTCGTACGATCGGGCTCGCGGTGCGCGCGGGCGCAGGCATCGTGGCCGTGCGCTTTCAGTATCGCCCCCGCGGCGAGCGCGCGTACGCGGTGCTCGATCTCGTGCCCGACGCCGACGGCCACGTGCGCGGCACGCTCCCTGGCGAGGCCATCGCGCCACCGGGCTTCGACTACTTCATCGAGGTCGTCGACGACGCGGGGCTCGCCGTCGAAGCGTTTGCATCCGCGGCTCACCCGAGCAGCGTCGCAGTCGCTGGAGCCGAGCCCGCCGTCAACACACCGCGCTCGCGCGCACGCCTCAGCTCCGAGTACGTCTCGTTCGACACCTTCGCGACGGGCGCTGGCCGCGACTACTACGTGATCGTCGAGGGCGACGTCCTCTACCGAATCCTCTACTCGGTCCTCTACGGGGTGCGCCTCGGCTACGGCTCGCTCGAAGGGCGCGGCCGACCTCTCCGCGAGCTCGACATGGGCATGCCAGGGCGCGATGTCGGTTGGGCGTACGGTTACCTCGAGCTCGAGGCGCGCTTCCACGAGCTCTTCTCCATGGTCGGCCGCTTCACGATCGGTGTGGGCCAGCCGAGCGATCCGGCGGTGCAGGCCGAGGGCGTCCGCGCGGGCGCGCAGGTACGCGTGCGGATCGGCGAAGAGCTCGGCACGCACCTTCTTCTGGGCGGTGAGTTCCTGCCGGAGCTGGGCCTGCGCGGCTACATCGCGCTCCAGTGGGAGCTCGCGGCGAGCTGGCCCACGCGCGCCGAGGTGCACATCACCGATCAGCCCAACTTCGCCGACATCGGCGTGCGCGTGGTCCTCGAGCAGGGCTATCGCTTCGAGAGCTGGCTCGCGCTCTCGGTGCGGCTCTCTTACCAAGGGCGACGGATCGACCACACCGGGCTCGGGGCGGGGCTCGCGCTCACGTTCGACTGGTGATGGCGATGAAGCGAAGCCACTGCATCGTCGTCTCTGCTCTCACGCTACTCGGGGCGGCGAGCGCGCGCGCGCAAGACGGCGCGACGCCCCCCGAAGCCGCCGCGTATGCGCCGCTCGCGTCCGAAGTGAGCGAGGCCACGCCGGCGGACGTGAGCCCGCTCGTCGTCGCTGCTCCCGCGACGATCGGCGACACATGGCGCGGCTTCCGCGTTCTGCACACGCCACTGCACGAAGCGACCACCGGCAACGTCGACCTCGGCTTCACCATCGACGCGCCGGAGCGCGCACGCACCATCATCGTCCGCTGGCGAGATCACGAGGACGTCGTCCACGACGCCGAGGTGCGCGCTACGCCCGACGGCTACGAGGCGCGCCTCGACGACGTCGAGCCTCCCAGCTTCGAGTACTGGGTCGTGCGCGTGGGCCCCGACGGCGAAGAGCCGATCTTCGCGAGCCAGCTCGAGCCGCAGCGCGTGCTCGTCCACGACGGAGCGCGCGTCGAGCAAGAGCAGCACGGGCTCGATCGAGTCGGCGGCCATCGCTCTCAGCTCAGCGCCTCGTTCGAGTGGGTCGACTTCGGCCACCGACAGATCGGCGTCTCGACGGGCCTGCCCGACGAGTACTGGCACGCGACGGCGGGCTACGCGTACTCGTTCTTCGACGTGGTCGAGACGATCCGCTTCGAGTTCGACTCGTTCCGCGGCGCCGAGGGTGACCTCCGTGGAGCGCGCAGCGGAATGATGGTCGGCGGCCACGAGGTCGGGCTCGACTACGGCCGGGCGGAGATCACCTGGTACATCCTGCCGCTCTTGCGCCTGCGCACCTCGGGGATGTTCGGCTTCTCGCAGCGAGGCTTCGAGGGCGGTGGGGCCGGTGATCTCGTGATCGGCGATCCGACGAGCGTCTCGGTCGAGATCGGCGCGCTGGGCATCACCGGCCTCGGCTTCACCGTGCGCGCACGCCTCGGCTTCCTCGCGCTGCCGATCGTCCCGCTCGGCGCGAGCATCGAAGTGACGAACTTTCCGGCCGGCGAAGACTTTGGTGTTCGGCTGCTCCTCGACGCCGGGGTGGCGCTCTATCCGGGCGCGTTGCTGCGCGTGCGAGGCGGCTATCAGTCGCGCACGGCGGTCAGCGGCGGCGCGAGCATCGGAGGGGACCTCGTGTTCGCGTTCTGAACGTCCGACGAGATGCCTCGACGCCTCGCGGTCGCCACGACAGAGTGACGAAGATGACGACGTTGGAGCGTGTGATCGGTCGCGTGCGCGGGGACGCGCCGGGGCCGACGCTGATCGTCACGACGCTGATCCACGGCAACGAGACGGCCGGCGCGATCGCAGCGCAGCGTGTGCTCGCGCGCGTGTCGGAGGAAGGCACGCCGATCCGCGGAGAGCTCGTGGTGCTCGCGGGCAACCTCGCCGCGATGCGCCTCGGCCGGCGCTGCCAGATCAAAGATCTCAACCGGCAGTGGACGATCGAGAAGGTCGACGCCCTTCGCGCGCGTGATCCGGCGCTCGACGACGCCGAGGACCAGGAACAGCGCGCGCTGCTCCTCGAGATCGATCGCGCGATCGCCGACGCGCGCGGCCCGGTGTTGGCGCTCGATCTGCACACGACGAGCGCGGCCGGCTACCCGTTCGGGATCTACGACTCGGCAGCGCAGGAAGCCTTCGCGCTCGGCTTTCCACTCGCGACGGTGCGCGGGCTCGCGAGCGCGCTCGCCGGCGTGCTCTCGAGCTACATGGGTCATCGCGGCGTGGTGGCGCTGGCCGTCGAGGGCGGACAGCACGCCGACCCGCAGACCATCGAGCACCTCGACGCGACGCTCACGCTCGCGCTCGCCGTCTCGGGCGTCGCAGACACGGCGCACTTGTCGCGCGCGCGCGCGGCGCACGCGCACCTCGAGGCCGTCCGCGGAGACATCCCCCGCGCGATGGAGGTGGTCGCGCGCTACTCGATCGTGCCGAGCGACGCGTTCGTGATGGCGCCTGGCTTCGCGAACATCGCGCGAGTGCGGCGCGGACAATTTCTCGCGAAGGACGCGCGCGGCGAGATTCGCGCGCCCGCTGACGGGTTCGTGATCCTGCCGCTCTATCAAGGGCAAGGGGACGACGGGTTCTTCTTTGGACGCGAGCTGCGCTGAGCACGAGCACGAGCACGAGCACGAGCACGAGCACGAGCACGAGCACGAGCACGAGCACGAGCACGAGCACGAGCACGAGCACGAGCACGACTTCGTCGCCTCGTGATTCGGGTCGCGGATGGGGACGAGGAGGACAGTCGGCTCGGCGGCAGTGCTCAGCATGCCCGCGTGCTCGCGCGGTTCAACCCCGCGCCTTCGGCGCGCCGGTCCTCGCACTCCTCGCGAGAGCTCCACAGGACGGAGAAATACGTCTGGCTGTCGCTCCGGGGTGCTCCGGCCGGGCTTCGCGGGTTGAGCCGCGCTGCGCGCGCAGGTGGGGGGTGGAAAGGCCGCCGGCGGTCGGTGGCCAGAAAACGAGGAACTCCCCATGCTCGACATCTACGAAACGTCACTCCAGTTGGTCGATGATCTCAACCCGATGCTCGACAAGCTCGCGCGCAGCAAGGGGCTGCAAGACCAGCTGGAGCGCGCTCTCTCGTCGGTGGTCCTCAACATCGCCGAGGGCTGTGGTCAGAGCGGCGGACATCGACGAGAGCGATACAAGACGGCTCTCGGATCGGCGCGCGAGGTGCGCGCGATTCACGACTACGTGACCCGGCGACGGATGTGCGGCGCGCTCTCGGACCAAGCGCTCGATCGGCTCGCGAAGATCACCGGCACGCTCGTGAACCTCACGCGATGAGGCCAACGGCCCGCAGGGATCGCTCCCTGCGGGCCGTTTCGTTCACCGTGCGAGTCGATTCATCGTCCGCGCGATTTGGTCGAGCCGGTCTCGAACCCCCGCAGTTCCATCGATGTACCCGAGTGCCTCCGCCATCTCGAGCCCTGCGTACGTCTCGTTCGCGCTGCCCATCGCGCTCAGGAAGCGCTGACGTCCGTTCCCATCCTTCCGATTCGCGCCTTCGGCGCAGTTCAGTCCCACGCTCGCCATCGCGCGCCGCACTTGTCGCGCCAAGTCGCCATCGTGCTTCGCGATCTGCTTCGCGAACCCTTCGACCACCTGTGCGTTCTCGATGATGAGTGGATAGATCTTCAGTGTGTGCATGTTCGTGTCTCCGTTTCTTGCGCCTCGTTCGGGCGTGCCCACGGCCCCGCCGGGCGCGCGCAGCGGCAGTCCACTCTCGGTCGCAATGGCGACCGACCGAGCGGAGCACCCCGGAGCAGCGCGGAGCGGTTGCTGCAACCGCGAGCACTGCGAGGAGTGCGAGCACGGCGCGCCAAAGGCGCGGAGTGGACGGCCGCGAGCACGCCGGCACAATCGCCTCACCCCGAA
>JAYVCF010000166.1:0-7790 GCA_043750095.1 Deltaproteobacteria bacterium | reverse complement strand
CGGCGACGGCCGAGCTCGAGACGGCAAGGCGCACCTCGGGCACCACGTCGCGCATCATCGGGCTCGGCCTGCTGGCCATGGCGGTGGCCGTGGTGCTCTGGGAGCACGATGGCTTCTTCGAGGCGGGCATGTCGCCCCGATCACGCCCCGAGGCCCTGGTCGGCCTCGGATTCTCGCTGGGGCCCTGGTTGATCGCGTTCGGAAGCGGTGGCGTGGCCCATCCACGCGACGCACCGAAGTGGTATCGATGGGGCGCTGGCGCGTGCGCCGTTCTCGGAGTCGTGCTCGCGCACCCACTCATCGCGGCCCTACTCGCGATCACGAGCTGAAGTCAGACCCTCACGCGGGTGAAGGTTAGCTCCCCACTCTCCGTCGCATCCACCTTCACCACATCGCCCGCGGTGTACCCGCCGCGCAGGATCTCCTCGGCCAGCGGGTCCTGCAGGTGCTTCAAGATCACGCGCTTCAGCGGCCGCGCGCCGAACGCGGGCTCGTAGCCCAGATCCACCAAGCGCTCCTTCGCGGCTTCGGTGAGCTCGATGCGGATCTGTCGATCGGCGAGCAGCTTCCTCACACCGCCGAGCTGGATCTCCAGCACGCCGCGCAGATCCCCCTTCCCGAGCGGATCGAAGATCACGACGTCGTCGATGCGGTTCACGAACTCGGGGCGGAACGCCTTCTTCAGCTCGGCGTCGAGCTTCTCGCGGATCGACTCGCGCGTGACGCCCTCGCCGTGATCGAGGATCGCGCGGCCGCCGATGTTGCTCGTCATGATGATCACGGTGTCGGCGAAGTAGGCGACGCGGCCGCGTGAGTCGGTGAGCCTTCCGTCGTCGAGCACCTGCAGGAGGATGTTGAAGACGTCGGGGTGCGCCTTCTCCATCTCGTCGAACAAGATCACCGAGTAGGGACGGCGACGAACCGCCTCGGTGAGAAACCCGCCCTCCTCGCTGTCCACGTAGCCAGGCGGCGAGCCGAGCAGGCGCGCGACCATGTGCTTCTCCATGAACTCGCTCATGTCGAGGCGCGTGAGCGAGGCCTCGTCGTCGAAGAGGAACTCGGCGAGCGCCTTGGCGAGCTCGGTCTTGCCCACGCCCGTGGGCCCGAGGAAGAGAAAGCTCCCGATCGGTTTTCGCGCGTCGCGTAGGCCCACGCGCCCTCGGCGAACCGCTCTCGCCACGGCCTTCACGGCGGGACCCTGCCCGACCACGCGCTTCTCGAGGTGCTCCTCCATGCGGAGCAGCTTCTCGGTCTCGGCCTCCATCATTCGACTCACCGGCACACCGGTCCACGTCGCGACGACGTCGGCGACGTCGGCCTCGGTCACGCGATCGCGAACGCGCACGCTCGCGTCGGCCGGCCCGCGTGCCTCCACGAGCTGCTTCTCGAGCAGCGGGATGGTCCCGAAGCGGAGCTCGCCTGCCTTGGCGGTGTCGCCCGCAGCACGCGCGGCCTCGTGTGCTCTCTGCGCGGCGTCGAGGTCCGCGGCGAGCTTCTGCACCGCACCCGCCCTGCCCTTGGACTCCGCCCATGCCGCGCGCGCGGCCTCGGCCTTCGGTGCGAGCGTGAGCGCCTCGGCGTCGAGCGTCGCCTTCGCGCGCGAGCTCACGTCGTCGAGGTCGTCCTCGAGCGACACGCTCTGCGCACGCAGCGTACGCAAGCGATGCTCGAGCACGTCCACCTCGGCGGGCACACTCTCCAGCTCCACGCGAACGCGCGCCGCCGCCTCGTCGATCAGATCGATGGCGGACTTCGGCAGGCTCGAGCCCGGCACGTAGCGACGCGCGAGCCGAACCGCCGCGAGGATCGCCGGATCCGAGATCTTCACGCCGTGCATCGCCTCGTAGCGGCCCACGACGCCGCGCAGGATCGCGACCGTCTCGTCCTGCGTGGGGGCCTCGACGTCGATGGCGACGAAGCGACGCACGAGCAGCGCGTCGGTGTCGCTCGCCTTCTTCACCACGTCGGGAGTCGCGCACGCAATCGCGCGCACTTCACCGCGCGCGAGAGCGGACGAGAGAATCGCCGCAGCCCCCGAGGGCGCGCGCTCCCCGAGCAGCTGCCCGAGATCGGGCAGGAAGAGCACGACCTCGCCATCCTTGGCCGAGGCCACGAGCTGGCGCATGCGATCTTCCGACTCGCCGCGCAGGCGCGCGCCCGCGAGCATCGTCGAGAGCTCGATCCGCACCAGGCGCTTGCCCGCGAGCAGCGAGGGGACGTCACCGCGCGCGATCCGCATGGCGAGCGCGTGAACGATGGACGCTTTACCGATGCCGGTGTCGCCCACGAGGAGCGGCGCGTTCTCGAACCGACGCGCGAGCACCGAGAGGATCCGTCGCAGCTCGCCGTCGCGCCCGATCACCGGGTCGAGCGTGTCGTTCTTCGCGAGCGCGACGAGGTCTTGTCCGTAGAGTTCCAAGGGGTCGCCTTTGCCGCCGCCGCCGCGCGTTCCGTTTCCGTTCGACGCGGAGAGATCGACGCCCGTCGCGAGCGCGCGAAGGATGGGGCCGGTCAGCGAGACGGTGCGAAGCACGGTGGGCACCGCGCCCGCGGTCTCTTGCGAGCAGGCCATGAGCAGATGCGAAGGCGAGACGAGCGCGCCCTTGTCACGAGCAGCCTCGCCCTCGGCGCGCGCAAGCAGGTCGTGCATTCGCGCAGAGAAGTACGCAACGTTGCTCGAATTGCGCGGGAGCTTGCGCAACTGCGCCTCGGCCTCGAGCAGCATGTCGGTGGCGTCGATCCCGCCGCGCCCCAGCGCCTGCTGCACCGACTCGCTGCGCTCGAGGAGCCGATAGAGCGCGTGGAGCGGCTCGATCTCCGCGTTCTTCCGCTCGTCGGCGAGCGACTGCGCGGCCGCGACGATGCGCTGGGTTTCCTTGTCGTAGGCCTCGAGCTTGAGCGTGACGGTCGACATTCGCGGCGGGAGGATAACACCCGACCGGCGCGTCGCTTCCGGCGTCCGCCCGATGGGGCGAGACGTCAGGGCCGACGGGCAGCGCGGAGGCGAAACGCCCCTCCGAGGTGGCTGCGAATAGGCTCCCGCACGTGATATCCGTCGGCACGCTCGTTGCCATCGGGCGACCAAACATGAATCACCTGAACTTTCGATTGGGCGCTCTCTCCGCTCTCCTCTTGCTCGCGCTGCCCGCATACGCGGTCGCGCAAGCGGACGCGGGAGCCGCTGCGCCGGACGCCGGCCGCGCGCACGACGACGCGGGCCCGACGCCCCCGGCCGACGCGCCACCACGCGACGACGCGGAACCCGCGGTGGACGGCGACGAGCATCACCATCACCACCACCACCATCGCGATCACGACGACGGTGAGCACCACGACGGCGATCACCACGACGGCGACCACGACGGCGACCACGACGGCGATCACGAGGGCGATCACCACGACGACGCCGCGACCGTGCCGGCCAGCGAGGCGTCGCCGTCCGGGGCTGCGATGGCGACGAGCGGGGCCGCCGCCGATCTCGCGCACCCGGCCACCCCTCCAGCGAGCGCGCCGAGCACTCCGACACCGAGCGCAACGGGAACGCCGAGCGCCGCGCCGGTCACCGCCGTCGTGGCGGGCGTCGCGATCCGGATCACGGGCATCGTGCACGCCTCGGTCTACGGCTCGCAGGGAGTCCAGTCGTTCGGTAACGCGACCACCGTCGCGCCGACCTCTGCGCTCAACCCGGCGTTGCTCGGCAGCCAGGCCGACGACTTCCAGCTCTCGTTCCAGGTGCAGCAGTCGCGCTTCGGCCTGACGATCGGCGAGGGGTCGCCCTTCCGCGCGGTCGCGGAGATCGACTTCGTCCACTTCGATCAGAGCTCGCCCACGGCGCAGGCCTTTCCGCGCGTGCGCATCATGCAGCTCGAGTGGCACTTCGACGCGAACAACCGGCTCTTCGTGGGGCAAGGCTGGGACATCTTCGGCAACGCGATCGGTCCGCAGCTGCTCTCGCACAGCGCGAACCTCGTCGGCACGATGTTCCAGAGCGGCAACATCGGCTTCATGCGCCATCAGCTCGGCTGGGAGGGCCGCTTCGGCGATGTCGCGGTCGCGCTCGCTCTCGGCATGCAGGGCAGCAACACCGGCCCCACGTTCAACAACATCGAGGAGTCGGCGACGCCGACCGGCTCGGCGCGCGTGATGTACTACGTGAACCCTGCGAGCGTGATCGGCATCAGCGGCATCGGCACGGCGGAGCGGTTCACGAGCGGCGCCACAGAGCAGCGGCGGCTGGCGCTCGCCGGCGAGCTCTTCGCGGACATGACGTTCGGGCCGGTGATCATCCACGCCGAGGCGTACATCGCGCAGAACCTCGCGAACACGGGCGCGCTCAACCTCGGGCAGGGTCGCTTCGGCCACGACGTCGCCGACGCTGGGGGCTATCTATCGGGGCGACTGAACCTCGGCGAGTGGAGCATCACCGCGATGTACGGCTTCGCCGGCGTGCTGCGCCCGAGCGAGGTCGCACCGGGCTACTCGTCGGCCAACGCCGCGTGGAACACGCTCGTGAACGCGAACCAGCCGCCCGGCATGCTGGCGTCGACGGGAACGTCGAATCCGAGCGCCGGCCCGGGCATGGTGTGGAACATGTCCGGCCACGTCGGCGTCTGGTACTCGCCGATGCACGGCCTCTCGTTCGTGCTCGAGCCGTACTTCTACTACACACGCTTCGTGATGGACGGGGCGCAGCAGCTGGACCCCACCGATCCGGCGCACGTGAGGGTCCTACCCGCCTCCATGAGCGATTCGGCGCACTACGGCGCGCAGGTCGAGCGCTTCGCGGCCGGCGGCCAGTTCGTCACGATGTTCCAGTTCTGATCTCGACCGGAGGCGTCGCAGAGCGGACGCGACACAATTTGTGTCGGCCCGGCTAACGCCGGGCACTCCGGCCGAGCACTACGCGCGGTGGCGGGCCACGTAGCGCGCGCGCAGATCGTCCACGACGTGATGGAGCACGCGCTCCTCGTCACCCGTGAGGTTCCCGCGCGTCTTCTCGTCGAGGACCTGGAGGATCTCGATGGTGTGACGCGCCATCGCCAGGTCCACGTGCTGCGCACCGTCGGGGCTCGCGAGCTCGCCCATCTGAATCATGCACGACGTGCTCATGGAGAGGACGAACGTGCTGAAGTCGATGGGCGGCGTGCCGTCACCGCCCGGAAGCTCCGCGTCGTCCTTCTTCTTCGCGGCGGCCAAGCTCACTCCTCGTCGTCGTCGTCGGCCGCGTCGGCCGCATCGTCCTCGGCATCGCTCACGGCGCGCGCGGGGCGAACGACTTCCTCGTTCGGCTGGCTGATGGTCGCGTTGCTCTCGCGATCCGGGAGCGTGGCGATCTGCTTGTCGACCGCCTTCTGCTCCACGAGCCCCAGCGCGATGTTGCGCGCGACGATCCGCTTGTCGAAGAGGAATTCCTGGCTGCTCATGCTCTACCTTCCGAGGCTTCGCTCGACGCGAAGCGCGCGAGTCTAGGGGCGGCGCGCCGGGAGTCAACTCGGTCGCCGCTTGCCACGCGAGCGGATCAGAGCTAGTGAGTGATCGTTCGCGCGCCTCCCCGACGTGCGGGTGCTACCGACCGAGGACGAACCTCGCGGTGGCTGGACGAGCAGAACGCTTGGTCCTGGATGGCTCGGGGAGCAACCCTGGTCGGGCCGCTCACGCGCCCCAGGGAACTGTCCCAGTGACCAGCGACCCATAGCCGATCGGCCGTGGGCCTGGTCGGGTGACGGGCGCCACTGTCCCTGACTCGAGAAATGAACGAACGAAACTCCCCGGATGCGAATCATCGCGCCTCCGGCGCCTCCTCCCTGGATCATCACGCCTCCGGCGACTCCCGCCCTGATCGGCGTCCCGCGTCGCGCGATGCGCACGACGAACCCTCCAACCCGACGTCGCTCGCGGACCCCGACGGTCCCGATCGCTTCGGTGATGCTCCGCGCCCTGCGGTCTACGAGCGCGTCTTTCCCCCCGGCCTGATCGACGACGACGCGGCCAAGGTCCTGCGCCGGCTCCATCGAGCGGGCCACACCGCCTACCTGGTCGGCGGCGGCGTGCGCGATCTGCTCCTCGGTCGGAAGCCCAAGGACTTCGACATCGCGACGAGCGCGCGGCCCAACGACGTCAAGCACGTCTTTCGCAACTGTCGCATCATCGGCCGACGCTTCCGCCTCGCGCACATCCTCTTCGCGGGCGGCAAGATCATCGAGACGGCCACCTTTCGCCGCGATCCCAACTCGAACGAGGACGACGACAACTTCTCCGATCTCGGCGAAGGCGAGACCGAGGGATCGAGCGTCCTCGCACCACGGGCCAAGTCACGCGACGACGACGCGGACTTGTTGATCCGTCACGACAACGTGTTCGGTGAGCCGCACGAAGACGCGCTGCGACGCGACTTCACCATCAACGGGCTCTTCTACGACGTCGAGCGCAGCGAGGTGATCGACTACGTCGGCGGCATGGCCGACCTCGAGCAGCGTGCGGTGCGTACGATCGGCCTTCCCGACGTTCGCTTCCGCGAAGACCCGGTGCGCATGCTGCGCGCCATCAAGTTCTCGGCCCGACTCGATCTCGGGATCGATCCCGATGTGTACGACGCGCTCGTGGCCCAGCGCGAAGAGCTGGCGAAGGCCGCCAAGGCGCGCGTGCTCGAAGAGATCCTGCGCCTCGTGCGCGGCGGTGCATCGCATCGATCGATCTGGCTCTGCTGGGAGACCGGGATCCTCGCCGTGATCCTTCCCGAGCTCGCGACCTTCCTCGACGACGGACCCAAGGGCGCCAAGACGCTCTGGGGACGGCTCGACGCGATCGACGCGAAGATCGCCTCGGGCGTCATGCCGAGCGACGTGGTGATGCTCGCCGCGCTCTTGCTCGGACCGATCCACGAGGCGCTGGAAGGCGCGCGCGATCCGCTCGCCGCCTACGAAGACTTCATGACGGGCCTGGCCGACTCGGTCGCGCCTCCGCGTCGATTGAAGGAGCGCATGCGCGCGGTGATCGGATGCGAACAGCGGCTGCGTCGTGGTCGCATCGGCTCGCTCGCGCACCGCGACTTCTTCCCGGACGCGGCGCTGCTCTACGAGCTCGACTGCCACGCGCGCGGCACGGCGCCCATGGATCTGCGGACGGAGATCGCCAACGCACCGCCGCCCGACGAGATGCCGCGGCGACGGCGACGACGACGGCGCCCGTTCAACGGATGACCATCGCGTCTTCGACGCCTCCTCCCTGCCGGATGACCATCGCGTGAGGCGAGAAGACGAGACGTTCTCCTTCGCCTCGCGCATCGTCTGGCAGAGCGAAGGGCTCGTCCTCGTCGACAAGCCGGCCGGCGTGCTCTCTCAGCCCGGAAGCGAGGGGCCGAACCTGGTCGATCTCGCGCGCGCGCACTTTCGGCAGGACGCCGTCGCGGTGCTCCACAGGCTCGACCGCAACGTGTCGGGGCTCGTGATGCTGGCGACGCGCAAGACCGAGGCGCGCGCGATGAGCGAGGCGTTCGCCAAGGGTGACGTGGACCGACGCTACGTCGCGATCGTGCGAGGCGTGCCCGAAGCGCAGACGGCGATCGATGCGTGGCTCGACAAGGACGCGTCGCGGAACCTGGTCCGCGCGCGCGCATCGGCCGAGTTGAGCGATGCCGATCGCGAGCAATTCGTGGCGGCGCTCACCGAGGTCCGCCTCGAGGCACGCTTCTCGGCGCTCTTCGGGCGCGGAGCCATCGTGGAGGCGCGACCGATCACCGGTCGCTCGCATCAGATCCGCGTGCACCTGGCGTTCGTCGGCCTGCCGATCGT
>JAYVCF010000165.1:0-3999 GCA_043750095.1 Deltaproteobacteria bacterium | reverse complement strand
CGCGAGCGCGAGCGGGTGGACCGAAGCCGGGAGCGGGTCGGTCAACCGGCACCACACTCCGCCGCTCGCGCGCTCCGCGCAGTCCGCGCCCGGGCCTGTCCAGATGCGCGTCGCGTCGGTGATGCCGGGCCACGCTGCGCTGAGCGAACACGTGGCGACGAGGTCGGCGGCGCTGATGCAGAAGATGTCGAACACACGTCCGTCGGTCAGCCGGACCGCGCCGTCTGCGCTCAGCTCCGCGGCGGGCGCTGGCGCAGGGAGCTCGACCCACCCCGCCGCCGACCAGCGGCTGCCATAGAAGAGGCGCTGGTCCGTCGTTCGCGCGAAGACGCACACGTCGATCGTACGCAGCTCCGCGACCGGCGCTGGCAGCGGCGGAGCCACCGAGGCCACGTACCCGGACGCCGCGGGCCACGAGGGCTCGGGCCAGCACGCGAACGTGCCGCCCTCGAGGATTGCGCAGCGATCGGCGGTCGCGATCGCGTGAGCGACGCCCGACACGACCCTGGGCGTGATCACGCGCGGGTCGCCGCCGCTCGCGTCGGGATACCCGGGATCCCAGCACGTCACCGTGCCGTCCGCGAGGAGCACGCAGTCGTCGTCGACGCTCACCGCGCTGTCGACGCCGCCGACCTCGTGCGGGGTGATCTCCTCGGTCCCGTCGCCGTTCTCGCCGCGCCCTTCGTCGCCGTTGCAGAAGATCGCTCCGCTGCACGTCGAGACGCACACGAACGAGCCGACCGCCGCGCGCTCCACGTCCACACCGCCCGCGAGCGGCGTGGGCGCGCTGTCGTGATCGTACGCGTCGCGGGTCCAGCACCAGAGCGAGCCGTCGCCGCGCACCGCGCAGATGCCTTCGGCCGCCGAGTCGTAGGCCAACAGCGAGCGAACGTCGTCGATGCCGGCGACCCGAGCCGCGGGGCCGTCGCCGAAGGACCAGACGCTCCCGTCATTGCGCAGTGCGTGCGTGTGTTCCGCGTACGAGTCGCCCCCCGCGACTTCGACGACGCCGTCGAGGCCCGGCACGTAGGCGACCCCCCAGTGGTCGCCCAACACTTGATGGGCGAGCACGGTTCCGTCGGCGCGCGCGATCGCGAGGCTCTCGAGCCAGACGCTGCGTGCGCCGGCGAGCGCGGGCGCTTCGCGCGGCAAGAGGAGAGGACCGCTCGAGGCCGTGAGCTCCACGAGCGCCCAGTCGCTACCCCAGCAGCGCCAGCGCCCGTCTCGCTCGCGCGCGCAGGCGGACGTGTTGCCGAGGACGATCGCGTCCGCGTCGGTGACGCCGAGCACGGGTGCGGGCGCGTGATGCGCGACCATGGTGCCGTCGCCGAGCTGGCCCACCTCGTTCGCGCCCCAGCAGGAGACGGCGCCGCTCTGGTGCACGGCGCAGGCGTGCCCGAACGCGAGCGCGATGCTCCTCACGTCGGTCATGCCCGCGTACGGGACGGGAACCGGCTCGGCCCACGTGCCGCCGCCCGGTCGAACCTGGCCCCAGTCGTTTCTTCCCCAGCACCAGAGCTGGCCGCTCGAATCGACGCGGCACGCGGTGCCGTAGCCGACCGCGAGCGAGCGCGTGTCGGTGACGCAGCGGGGCGCAGGAAGCGAGACATCCATCGGCGTGACCGCATCGGTGCTTGCCGATGCGTCTGCGATGGTGCTCGCGTCTCCGCCCCCATCGAGCGGCGTCTGGCTCGCGATCGCGCAGCTCCCGAGCCAGGCGGCGACGATCAGCGACGCTGCAAAGCGCGCGAGCATCGTCTGGCGCTTGCCCACGTTACGAGCGTAACAGAGGGTGCACGTGTCGTGACCCATCGTGAATCGCGGCGCACCGTTCGTTGAACGGCACGCATCGCTCTATGGCGGCGGGATCACGATGCAGTCAGTTCGAGGTTGGTGTGCTGGTTCACGGCCGTGAGTGCCCGACCGGACTCGGCGAGTCGATAGACACTCGGCGTGCGCACGGTATTGGTGACGGGGTACTCACCGTCAGCAGAAGTTGCAGTGCGGAATGCCCTGCTCGATGCTCCCGCACCCGAGCGTGCACGGGTCGTTCGTCCCGAGGCACGAACAGTCGGTCGCGTTCACGCACGCCGGCACGACGTCGACGCAGTGACGGTCGGTGTCGGGCCCCGAGTCGCGGCCCATGCAGTTGTCGACGCAGACCTGTGTCGGCGTGCAGATCGCGACGCCGCCGATGCAGCTCACGCGCGGACGAACGTGCGTGGTGCACGCGCCGGTCTCGCACGCGACGATGATGGCCGTACTGCCGCTCCCGAGCGGCGCCGCGGCGCCGTCGTCAGCGGTGACCTGCCCCGATTCGCAGCCGCAAGCGGGAAACAGCGCGCGGCAGGCGTCCTCGGTGGCCTCGAAGGCCGCGAGCGCGTCGCGTCGAATACCGTGCACCTCGAGCGATCCGCAGCAGTCGGTCTGGTGCGCGGCGATCGCGCAGTCGTCGGGTGTCCCGCACGCGCGCCCGGCGCCCGCGATCACGTTCGCGGGGTCGACGCACGTCGCGGCGTCCATCGGAGCGGCGGCGTCCCCCGTCGCGCCGGTGTCGACCGTCGTGCCGTCCATCGGAGCGGCGGCGTCCCCCGTCGCGCCGGTGTCGTCGATGGTGGTGCCGGTGTCGCTCATCGAGCTGCCATCGCTCGGGAGCGTGGTCGACATGCTACACGCGGCGAGCGTACCGACGACGACGAGCGACGTGGCGAGCGGTCGATTGCGGCCGTACGAGGCGGCGCGTCGCATCGTCACGGCCCGACGAAGGTGTTCAGCAGCGGCTGGCCGATGCTCACGGCCTCGGCGTTGCTCTCGTTGTGCGCGACGCGCGCCGTGGGGTCGGTGAACACGAGATAGGTCACGCCCGAGTCCACGCCGCCGCTGATCGGGCTCGACGGGATGCCCAGCGCTTGCGCCATCGCGTACGACGCCTCGCCGATGACCGACGAAGGGCCTGCGTCGCCGAAGATGCCGAACTGCATCCGGCCGTTGTAGATGACGAGCGCGACCTGGCCGAGGCGGATGCCGTGGGCCGAGTAGCTGAAGCGCGTGCTCGTGAGCGGGATGACGATGAAGGGCAGGGTGCTCGCGTCCAGCGGCGCGCCGGTCGAGGTGACGCCGCTGGTGCTCGCCATGTAATACGGATCCGACATGCAGACGGCGCCCTGGCCGCCGTCGCAGTCGATGTCCATGTCGGCGGTCCACCAGATCACGTTGGCGGTCTGGCAGATGGGGATGTTCTGGGTCCCGCCCGAGTCCTTCGCGTAGTCGCCACCGATCCGCGTGCAGGCGCCGAGGCGCGCGAGCACGGCGGCGGGCGTCACCGCGCCCGTCCTGAACGCGTCGACGGGCATGCCCGCGTCGCGGCTCGGCAGACAGCACTGGATGTCGGACGGGCCGGGGCAGAGGCCCATCATGGGCATGCTGCCCGCGGTGCACGCCGAGACGGACACGCACGTGCCCATCTCGCCACCGAACATGCAGCTCCCCCAGGTCGCGTCGGGCCCGCTCATCACGAACGCGTCGATGCCGGGCGATGCTGCGTCGATGTCGGTCGCGGCCGCGTCGATGCCGGGTGAAGCAGCGTCGACGTCAGGCGAGCCGCTGTCGGTGCCCGGAGATACGGCGTCGATGTCGCTCGCCGCGTCGTTGCCCGCTCCGGCGTCTTCGGTCGTGCGCGCGCGCGTTCCTCCGCACGCCGGCAGAGAGAGCACGATGAGCGCGAGTCCGAGGCACGCGTGACGCATCGTCATCCGACGAGTCTACACGAGCGGCCGGCCGCGCTGATCGGGCGGCCGCCGCTGCGCGCGATGCGGCAGCCCCGACGACCTGACGATGGCAAACGGTCGCCGTTGGTTGTGGTCTCCCGACCACTGTGATCGCAGAGGATCTGCGATCCGCAGGTCTCGAGACCTGGCGATCGCAGATGATCTGCGTTCGTCAGGTCCCGAGGGGTGACCGATCGCAGATGATCTGCGTTCCGCAGGTGTCGAGACCTGG
>JAYVCF010000164.1:0-3682 GCA_043750095.1 Deltaproteobacteria bacterium | reverse complement strand
GGTCGCCGCCGACGCCGCCCATGAACTTGATCCCGCTGAGGCCGCCGCGGAGAGAGTGAGTCGTGCCCAGCGCGAAGTCGTACCAGCGGTGCCTGCCATGAGCCGCCTTCGGATCTTCGTGGTGCCAGACCGCGCCGCTGTCGTTGATGTAGAAGCGGGGCAGCGCGATGCGCGTTCGCGGTGCATCGGGACGAGCGCGCAGTGCGAGCTTCAGGCGGCCGTCCCGAACCCAGCGCCGGAACCACGCGTCCGCCCCGGGTGCGACCGCGGCGAACCGAGCTCGCAGCGCGTTCAGCTCGCGTCGCTCGGCGTCGCGCACGCGTCGGGCCTCACGCTGCTTCTCGGCTCGCTCCTCCGCGATCAGCTTCGCTCGCGGCACCGACGCCGCACGCACCGCCGCCACTGCGCTCGCGAGCGCGTCCTCGTTCTTCTTCATGACCGGCTCCATCACATGGTCTTGCCACCGAGCTCTGCTTCGACGCTGGGCGTCGCCGCAGAGAGTTGGCCGGGAGTCGTCGGGCCGTGCCCCTCGTCCCGTCTGGATGGGAAACGCCGCGTGAGCAGCGCGGAGATAGAACGAAGGCGGCGGCGGCTCTATTCACGCGGAGATCGTCGCTCAGAGGCGCGGATCCACGGGATCGCTCTCGAGCGCGAGCACCGCGAGCGCGCACTCGTGCACGCGGCGAAGCGGTTCCTTCGCGATGAAGCGATGGAGAGACTCGAGCCCGAGCGCCCACTCCCGCAGGGCGAGGCCGCGCTTTCGGCCGACGCCGCGCTGACGCAAGCGCATGAGGTGCTCGGGGCGATCGTAGTCGGGTCCGTAGATCAGGCGAAGGTACGCGGGGCCGCGCACCTTGAGCGCAGGCTGCACGACGTCGCGGCGGCCGTGGACCACGGTCGCGCTCGGCTTCACGACCATCCCTTCGCCGCCCGCGCCGACGAGATCGAGCCACCATGAGGTCGCCGCGGCCTCGCTCACTGCATGGGAGACGTCGAGCGTGATGCGCCGTGTAGTCTTCAAGATCTTCGTTGTGTCCGCGGCGACCATTCGATCGATGAGGTCGAGGTGGAAACCGTGCGGCCGTTCGGCGAGCACGGCGCGCTCGGCAGCGAGGATCTGAAACGGCGCGAGCCGCAGATCACCGAGTGACTTGACCGGCCACGCGTAGCGCCGATACGCGTCCACGAAACCCGAGATGCCGCTCTGCCGCGTGGCGGTCCGCGCCTCGAGCTCGTCCTGCGGTCGGCCGTTCGCGCGCGAGAGCGCGAGCACCTGCGCGATGGCGTCCAGCGCAACCGTCCCCGCCGACCCCGTTGCTGCGTACTGACGTTGCAACAGCGCCTGTGCCTTGGCGGACCACGGCATCAGCTCGGCGTCGATCACGAGCCAGTCAGTCGCGAGCTCGTCCCAGGTTCCCGCGCCATCCGCGGCGCGCCGCACCACGTCGAGCAGCCCGCGCTCCATCGCGCGGTCCTCGAAGAACCGTCGGCCGGTGCGCGTCAGCACGACACCATCCTCGCCCGTCGTTCCGAAGCGTCGCGTCGCCGCGCTCTCGTCTCTGCACACGATCACGATCGCGCGCGAGCCCATGTGCTTCTCCTGGCAGACCACGTCGCGCACGCCCTGGCTGCGGAAGTACGCGAACGCCTCCGCCGGGTGCTCGAGGAACGCACCGTCTTTCGACGTCTCGACGGGCGACATCGTCGCCGGGATATGAACGAGCCAGCGAGGCGACGCGGAGAAGCGACTCAGCACCTCCAGCGCGGCGGCAGCCTCACCCGCAGAGATCGTGATGGAGCGAACGAGCTTCGTCGTGACCACGCGCTTGCCGAGGAGATCGCCGAGATCGAGCAGTGTGTCGTGCGCCTGCTGCGCGCTCAGTCCGCCGGCATCGAGCTGATCTGCGCGTGGCGCCTGGAGCGGTCGAAGCGGCTCGGCGTAGACCATGCGCGCGGGCACGCTCATCAGCTCTCGCTCGGGCCAACGCAGCGCGGTGAGCTTGCCGCCGAAGCAGCAACCGGTGTCGATGCAGATCGTCTCGTTCAACCACTCGGCCTCGACGACGGGCGTGTGGCCGTACACGACGACGGCGTCGCCTCGATACTTTGCGGCCCAGTCGGCGCGCACCGGCAGACCGAACTCGTCGATCTCACCGGTCGTCTCGCCGTAGAGCGCGAACTCGCGCACGGTGCCCGACGCGCGCATCTGCATCGACTGCTTCATGCCGGCGTGAGCGACCACGAGCCGCCCGCCGTCGAGCACCAGGTGAGAGATGAGGCCCTCGATGAAGGTCGCGGTCTCGGTGCCCACGCGCTCGCGCGCCTCCGAGTCGAGCGCATCGAGCTCGGCCGCCGTGCGCTCGAGCCCGTGCGACAAGCGCACCTGCTTGCCGCGCAGATACTTCGCGAGCTTCACGTCGTGGTTGCCGGGAACTGCGAGTGCACTGCCCCCAGCGACCATCGCGCGTACGAGTGCGAGGCATCCGAGCGATGACGGACCGCGATCGACGAGGTCGCCTACGAACACGACGCGGCGCTCCAGATGCCGATACGCGCCGTCGATCTCCTGATAGCCGAGAGCCGCCAGCAGCTCGCGCAGCTCGTCGAGGCAACCATGGACGTCGCCGATCACGTCGAAGGGCCCGCGCTCCTCGCGTCGATCGGAGTAGACCTTCGTGCGCTGGATTGTGGCGCCCGCGATCTCCTCTTCGCTGCGGAGGAGGTGAACGTGGCGGAAGCCCTCGCGCTCGAGCGACTTGCCGCCGCGGCCGACGCTGCGATGCAGGTTGGTCAGCTGTCGCTGCACGTAGCCGCGACTGTTCGCGCGATCGGGCCGCGCGTCGTTGTGGGCGAGACACACGCTCAGCTCGACGTCGAGCACGATGGCCACGGGCACGACGTGATAGCGGCGCGCGAGCGCGACGAGCGGAGCGCGATCCTCGGGACGCACGTTCGTCGCGTCGATCACGGTTAGGCGCCCGGCGGCGAGGCGGCGCTCGGCGACGAAGTAAAGCGCTGCGAACGCGTCCTCCGTCGCGCTCATGTCGGCTTCGTCGTCGCGCATCATCCCGCGGAAGAAGTCGGACGAGAGGACCTCCGTGGGTCGAAAGCTCGCGCGCGCGAACGTGCTCTTGCCAGAGCCGGACGCACCGACGAGCACGACGAGCGAGAGCTCCGGGATCTCGAGCGTACGCGTCATGACGGCGCGTCCATCTGGCGCGGTGCGCGTCGCTCGAAGATCGCCATCTGCGTCGGCGCGCCGACCTCGGGGTCGTCATCGCCGATCGGCACGAAGCGGACGTCGTAGCCGTGCTCGTGCGAGACACGCTCGGCCCAAGCCGCGAGCTCTGCACGCGTCCACTCGAAGCGATGATCGCGGTGACGACGCGCACCGGGTGCGAGGCCCGGCATCTTCGCGTTCGCTTCCACGTTCGGCGTCGTCACGGCGATCACGCGCGGCCGCAGCGAACCGAAGACGTTCGCCTCGAAGAACGGAAGCCGATCTGGATCGAGGTGCTCGATCACTTCGATGCAGATCGCCGCGTCGATGCCGTCGAGCCGCGCGTCGCGATAGAGCATCGAACCGAGGAGCAGCGACACGCGAGCGCGCGCGTCTTCGCCCAAATTGAGCGCGTCGAGACGTGCTTCCGCCAGCTCGAGCGTACGCGCGGAGACCTCCACG
>JAYVCF010000163.1:0-7382 GCA_043750095.1 Deltaproteobacteria bacterium | reverse complement strand
CCGGAGGCCAAGCGGTTGTGCACGATGAACTCGTCCACGAACGTGCGGAAGGCAGGCCCGGGCCAGGCGACGAAGCCCTCACCGCCGAGAAAGCGACGTCGGCTCTCGCGCTTCTCGAGCGCCTCGCGGTCGTGGAGCTTGCTGACGAACTCGACGAGCTGCTGCACCTCTTTTCGGAAGGAGAGCAGCTTGAAGCCCGTGGACGTGAAGATCCCCGGCAGCCCCTCGATCGCTTGGAGCGGCCGCTCGATCGCGATGCGCGCGCCCGCGATGATGCGGCCGGCCATCTCGGCGGGGACGGGGAGGTTACGGCGGATGTCCACGGGCGCGCCGAACGTGACCAGCGACTTGATGCCGCCGCGCTTCTCGGCGCTGCGCCAGGCGGCGACCTGATACGCGAACATGCCGCCCTGCGAGTAGCCGAGGAGGTGCACGTCCTTCTTGGTGAGCGCGACGATCTCGTCGATGCACGTGGACACGGCGTGCGTGTGATCGTCGAGGGTGCGCTCCATGCCGCCCGCCTCGCGCTCAGGCGCGCCGAAGTCGGTGACCCAGACGTCGATGCCGGCGCGCAGCATCATCTGCACGGCGCTGAGATCCGGCGCGATGTCGTAGACCTCGCTCGTCACCATCAGCGGCGGGACGAGCAGCACGGGGCAGAGCTTGCTCTCGAGGGGCGTCGCACCTTTGTAGTGACGGAGCCGGTACACCCGCTCCTCGCGCACGACGTCGAACGACGCCACGTAGGGCGTACCGAGCCGGCCGAGGCGCATGAGCTCGGCGGCGTTCTCGGCGCCCGCCGTCACGCGCTTCATCACCTGCGCGAACGCCGACGCGCGCTTGCGTCGACGCATCTTTCGCGCGGGCTTGGGGGCGGCTCCGTTCTCGGTCTTCTCGGTCTTCTCGGTCACGCGGCGAGTCTACCGCGTCGCGGGAGCGCGGGTCGGTCAGGCGAACACGGCGGCGAGCGCGTCCGCATCGACCCCGTCCTTCACCTCGCGCAGGCGCGCGTAGAACACGGTGAAGAGCGCCGAGCCGTAGGCGACCACCAGCGACTGCACGGCCGTGGGAAGGACGGTCAGCGCGACCATCAGCCACGCGTTCACGGGGTGGCCGCTCGCGGACGCATCCATCTCGACGAGCACGGTCGGAACGACGCTGGCGATCACGACCGCGATGAGCAGTCCCCCGTAGCCGAGGTTCAGCGCGAGCGCGGTCGATCGATATCCCTCGGTCAGCTCCTTGCTCCGATCCATCGCGCGCCGCGCCGTCATGCCCTCGGCCACGGAGGCGGGAATCGCCACACAGAACCAGAGGCTCGCGATCACGCCGGGGATCACGAAGCAGAGCACGCCGAGTCCGACGATCAGGTTCGTGAGCCACGCGGTTCCGAGCGCCGCGCCGACGCGGGCCGAGACCTCGGCGAAGGTCGGCGCTCGCCGATGTCCGAGCGAGCTCATCACGGGTGGAACCACGTACGCCGACGTGATCGCGAGCGCGATCGTGCCGAGGATCATGGAGAGCTGCGTGAGCCCGCCGAAGCCCGGCGAGTCGACGCTCGTCATCGAGAGCGTCTGGAACGCGTCGACCAGCATGATGGGGACGTGCGAGAGCACCGCGACCAGCGCGATGCGCGGGAACGACGCGAAGTAGATCCGCGTGGCGTCGGTGACGAGCGCTCCCATGTCGATCCGTGCGTCGGTGCTCATGTCAGCGGTACCTCGCGTTGCGATCGCGCTGACCGGCCGCGAGCATCCCGACTGCCTTCTCGATCCGCGGGCAACTTCGCAGGCGGCTTGGTCCCCGTTCGCTTCTCACCGGGGCGCCGCATCCCCTCGCGCAGCGTGCTCGCTCGCGCCCGTTCCTCCGCGGTGCCGGGGCGAACGCGGAGGCCCGACCAGGTCGCGTCGACGGCGACCGAGGCGACGCCGACGAAGCCGCGCGCGAAGAGCGGATCCCAGCCAGCATCGCGCGTGAGATCGGTGGGCACGCCGCTGGTCTTCTTCGGGTACACGAGCCACGCGAGGGCCAGCAGCGCATCGGGCGCCGACGCGATGGCCTCGATCTCGCTCGACGCCGTGACGGAGAGGGAGCGCTCATGCGCGCGGAGGATATCCCGGTCAGGCGCGAGCGGGTGCGCGCCGAGCGCTCAGCTCTTCGCGGCTGCCCGGAAGCACGTGGACGTCCACGCCGCTGAGCTGCGCGATGACGCCCGCGTCCGAGACGATGGCGACGTCGAACGACGCGCGGCTGTCCGTGTGGCTCTTCGCGCTCACGACGCAGCGCACGCGCGCCGGGCTCGTCAGCGAGCCGTAGAGCGTGCAGCTCCCGATGGCGGTGGGGAGCGAGGCGCCGCCGAGCACGTGCTTGGTCCAGAACACCACGAGCTGCAGCGCGCCATCGAGGATCGCGGTGTCGGTGATCGCCGCCAGGTCGGGCCAGCCGAGCGTACGCGCGGAGCTGAGCGTGCCCTCGATGCCGCGCTGGCTCTCGCCCCTGACGGCCTCGATCGCGTGGAGCGCAGGACCGTGGAACAGAACGAAGCCGTCGTACACGACGTCGTCGACCGGCGTCAGCGTCCCGAGATCCGGAGCGCTCTTCGGTGCCACGCCGGCCGATCGCGCGAGATCGACCGTCGCGCGGTAGTGAGGCACGCCCTTGGGGCTCATCAGCGTCATCGCGATCGAGACGCGCTCGCCCCCGAGCCCTCCCTTGGCCTCGATGAGGAAGCGATCGCCCGCACCGTCGAAGCCCGCGAGCACGATGCCCTTCAGGACCGCAAGGTCGCGCACCGCGGTCACCACGAGGTCCGACCGGAGCGCACGCGCCGCGCGGGCGAAGATCTCGATCGCGCTGACGGCCGGTAGGACCGCGCCGCCCTTGACCATGTGGCTCGCCACGAAGGGATGCGTGCTGCGATCGATGTGCAGCGCGGCACGATGAACCGTCTTGGGCGCGCCGCCGAGCAGAGCCTCCGGCAGTGGCTCGCCGCCGAGCACGAGTTCGACGTCGGCGCCCGATCCCGAAGCGAGCTCGTCCACGAGCCAGCGCGCACCTGCATCGAGGGCGATGAGCGGCACCCCGAGCTGACGGAAGCGCGCCTCGAGCTGCGGCGTGACCATCCCGCCGGCCCAAGGCCCCCAGCCGAACGACTTCACCACGCAGGGCTGGCCGGCAGCGCGCCTTCGCGCGGCTTCAGCGGCGGCGACCTTGTTCAAGATCTCGTTGGCCATCGCGTAGTCGACTTGGCCCTGGTTGCCGGTGCGCGCGGCGACCGACGAGAACATGGCGATGACGCGCAGCGGGTCCTGCGCCGTCGCAGCGAGAAGCGCGCGCAGGCCGCTCACCTTCGTGTCGAACACGCGGTCGAACGCGGCGTCGGTCTTCTCGGCGATCAGCTTGTCGGCGAGCACGCCGGCGCCGTGGACGATGCCGCGAATGGGCGCGCCCCAGGCCGCGCGAACGTCGTCGAGCGTCTTGGCGAGCGCGCTCGCATCCTGCACGTCGACCGCGACGTAGCGAGCCGCGCCGCCCGCCGCTTCGATGGCCAGGATGGTCCCGCGCACCTCGCGCGCGTTCACGATTTTCTCGACGCGCTTGCCGAGCTCGGCGGGCGTGACCTTCTCTCCCGTGCGCTTGACGTCGTCGAGCAGCGCCTTCTTCAGGGCAGCATCACCCTCGACCCCGCGTGCGACGCCCGGCTCGTCGATGAGCGCGGTGCGTCCGAGCAACACCAGGCGGCACTTCGTCGCGCGCGCGAGCGCGATCAGCGTGGCGGCCGTGACGCCGCGCGCGCCGCCGGAAGCGACCACGATGTCGCCCTTCTCGAGCACGGGCGCCGAGGCCGTGATCGACTCGGGCACGCTCTCGAGAACGATGCGCGCGCCGCTCGCGGCGAGGCCGACCTCGAGATCCGCGCTGCCGTGCACCAGCTCGCTCGCGAGCGCATCGCCGATCACGCCCGGCGTGCGAGCGCCTGCATCGAGATCGATCGCGCGGACGCTGGCCTTCTGCCACTCCTGTGCGGCCGTCTTCGCGAGACCGGCATGACTGCCCGCCCAGGCGCGAACCGGCTCCATGGGGCAGCCCGAGAGGCCGAAGTCGCCGCCGGTGTCCTGCACCGTGACGAAGAAGCCGCCGTGCGTGGTGGCCCGCGCTGCGAACGCGCGCGCCGCATGGAACGCCTCGCGCGCGGTCGCGATTGCCGCATCGACCGTGGGCATCGCACGCAAGCCGGCGAGCGAGATCACCGCGTCGGCATCGGCCGGGACCTCACGGACCACCTCGGCGCGAACGCCGAATCGCCCGAGCGCCGTGACGAGCGCCTGCGCGATACCGCGACCGTCGTCGGTCACCACGAGCTTCTGCGCGTCGAAGAGCGCGGGCGACACGATCCCGCTTGCTGCACGCGGCACGGCGCGGAGCGCGTAGCGGTGCGCCTTCGTCGGCGCCTCCGTGGGTGCCTCCGTCGGTGCCTTCGTCACTGGAGGCGCGGCCTCCGCCGCGGGCCTCTCTAAAGCCGTGGTCGCGCTGGTCGGGACTGCGATGCCCGCGGCCGGCAGATGCTTCTGCAGGTGCTCGACGATCTGGCCCACGGTCCGCAGTGCTCCGAGCGCCGCGGGATCGAGATCGGGCAGGCCGGGCGCCTGCTCACGAACGGCCGCGAGGATCTCCACGCGCTTGATCGAGTCGATCCCGAGATCCGCCTCGAGCTCCATCTCCATGCCGATCATCTCGACCGGGTAGCCCGTCTTCTGCGCGACGACCTCGAGCATCGTCTTCATCAGATCGACGGACGGCGCCGCGGCCTTGGTCGGTGCGGCGGCCGTGGACGCCGACGGCTTGGCCGATGCGGGCAAGTTCTTCTGCAGGTGCTCGACGATCTGACCGACCGTACGCAGCGCTCCGAGCGCAGCCGGATCGAGATCCGGAAGGCCGGGCGCCTGCTCACGAACGGCCGCGAGGATCTCCACGCGCTTGATCGAGTCGATCCCGAGATCGGCCTCGAGCTCCATCTCCATGCCGATCATCTCGATCGGGTAGCCCGTCTTCTGTGCGACTACCGCGAGCATGGTCTGCATGAGATCGACGGACACGCTTGCCGAGGCCGCGGAAGGAAGCGCGACGGCGCGGGCCGCCTTGGGCGCGCTCGACGCGGGCAGGTGCTTCTCGAGGTGCTCCACGATCTGACCGACCGTCCGGAGAGCTCCGAGCGCGGCCGGATCGAGATCCGGGAGGCCGGGCGCTTTCTCGCGCACCGCCGCGAGGATCTCGACGCGCTTGATCGAGTCGATGCCGAGATCGGCCTCGAGCTCCATCTCCATGCCGATCATCTCGACCGGATAGCCAGTCTTGGTCGCGACGACCTCGAGCATCGTCTGCATGAGATCGACCTGGACGGCAGGCGCGCTCGGCTTCTGCGCGGGCGGGCGGGCGGCCGGGACCGGGGCGACGGGCGGCGCGTAGACCGGGGCCGGCGGCGCGTACGCCGGGGCCGCATGGCTCGGAGCCGGAGGCGAGTAGGAGGGAACCGCGTACGACGGTGCCGCCGGTGCCGCGAGCGCGGGAGCCGAGCCACCGATCATGCTCGCGAGGCCGGCGAAGCTCGTCTCGGCCGAGCGCAGGAACGCGCTGTGCGCCTCGCTCATCGACCTCGCGAACGTCGCGTGCGCCTCGGCCGTCTGTCGCTGCGACTCTTGGTACGCCTGGATCCACGCGAGCTGCGCGTTCGGAGACATCGGAGGCTTGTTGGACTGCTGCGTCATCGTGGGGCTCACTGCGCTCGAGGGCACCGCGCGGGAAGGCACCGCGCTCGAAGGCGCAGTCTGGATCGGAGCCGGCTTCGCTGCCGCCGCCGGGGTCATGAGGGTCTTGGCTTGGCCGTTCCCGTTGCCGTTCGTGTGGCCGTTGCCGCTCGTCGGCGTCGCCACACGCGGCGCGACCTTCGATGCGCTCGGGCTGGGCGTGACCGACTGCATGGAGAGACCGCCGCCCGCGCTCGACATCGACGCGCTCGCCATCGGCGCGGAGACGGACCGCGTCCGATCCGGACCCACACGCTCGGGATTCGGAGGCGGCAACGCGGCCACGCCACCCTTGGGCGGGTACGGCTTGTTGTAGTTGGAGCCGTTGAGCATCAGCTTCATCCGCGGCTTGGGGCGCGTGCGAGGATCGATCGCCACCTCGAACGCCGTCCAGAGCGCACCGAGCTTCACGGGAAGGCCCGCCGCCGCGAGGCGCGCGAGGCCGTGGTGGAACGCGGCGAGATCGCCCGCGCCCTTCTTGTCGAGCGCGACGGCGCGATGCGGACGATCGCCGAGGATCTTTCCGACGAGCCCACTCAACACCGAGCCCGGGCCGACCTCGACGAACGTCCGCACGCCCGCCGCGTACATCGCCTCGATCTGCTCGACGAAGCGCACCGGCTGCGCGAGCTGTGCGGCGAGCGTCGCGCGCGCCTCTTTGCTTCCTTGCGGATACGACTTCGCCGTGGCGCTCGCGATCACGTCGCACTTCGGAAGGCCGAACGCGATGCCCTCGAGGAACTTCGCGAAGGGCTGCGTCGCGTCGCTCACGACGCTCGAATGGAACGCGGTGGCGACGTCGAGACGCTTGAAGGTGACGCCCTCGCTCGCGAGCTGTTTCTCGATCGCGTCGATCGACTCCGTCGTCCCGCTGAGCACGGCCTGATCGGGGGCGTTGTCGTTCGCGACCACCACCGAAAGCTTCGACTTCGCGATGCGGGCGCGAAGCTTCTCTGCGCTCGCGACGACCGCCGTCATGGATCCAGGTGTGGACTTGCCGGCATCGCGCATCAGCTCGCCGCGCTTGCGCGCGATCGAGAGCATGTCCTTGTGGCCGATCGCGCCCGCCGCGCAGAGCGCCATCACCTCGCCGAAGCTGTGACCCGCGACCGCCGAGGGGATGAGCCCGATCGTGTCCATGAGTCGAAGGAACGCGAGTGACGACGCGCCGAGGCCGGGCTGCGCCCACTCCGTCGCGGTCATGTTCGCTTGCTGCGTCTTCTCCGCGTTCATGTCGAGCGCGGGGTGCGGGAAGACGACGTCGCCGATGGTCGCGGCAAGAGTGCCGGCGGAGCCGGCCGATCCATCGTCGAAGGGCATGTCGGCGGCGAGATCGAAGGGCGCGCGCGCCGCGTCCCACGTCATGGCGATGGGCCCGCTCATGCCGACGTACTGACTTCCCTGACCAGGAAAGAGGAAGCCGACCTTGCCCTCGTGCGCGCCGGTCTCGAAGTAGAGCCCGTTAGGCATCGCGAAGGGCTTGCCCGCCGCGACCTTGTCGGCCGCCATGCGCAGCTTCGCGACCAAGTCGGCGTCGTCGTTCGCCACGATCGCGCAGCGAGCGCCCGCACGTGCGTC
>JAYVCF010000162.1:0-6515 GCA_043750095.1 Deltaproteobacteria bacterium | reverse complement strand
CCGAGGAGCCCCGTGCGCGCGATGACGACGTCGGCCCGCAGGGTTCCTTCCGGGAGCGCGGTGAGGACGCGGATGCGCGCCTCCTGCGCGACGCCGCGGACGTCCAGATGAACGACGGGCATGAGCGCGACGGGCGGGCAATCGAGCGAGACGCGCGCCTGTCGTGCGAAACCGAGGAGCCGTCCGAGCGCCACCAGCGGGGGCGAAGGCCGCGAGATGCGCGCTCCGTCGAGCGAGACGACCGCGAGCATCGCGAGCGCGACCAGCGCGGGGCCGAGCGCCTCGTTCGGTACGCGTGAGACGAGCACGCCGAACGCGCCCAGCAAGAGCAGTCCAGCAGGTGCCGTCGCATCGAGCCAGGCGTCGGGGCCGATCGCGTGCAGCAAGCGCGCGCGCCTCGCAGCGCGACGGATGCTGGTGGTCGCGTGGCGAAACGATCCCAGCTTCGGTGGCACGACCACGGGCGCACCGCGCGAGACGGTCAGCGCGAGGATCGAGAGCGCGAGCACCGCGAGCAGCGCCGCGTGCTCCCCGACGAGCGCCGTTCCCATGAGCGCGGCCCCGAGCGCGAGGCACGCGAGCGCGCGGATCGGTGCCGGAACGGGGACGAGCGGACGAAGCATCACGCGCTCGCGGTCCTCGATGCGACGCGAGCGAAGAACGCGCACCGCTGCGAGCACGCTCGCGATCGCCAGCGCGATCCCGCCTTGCCATGGCGGCCTCGGGCGCTCGCGCGCGCTCGTCAGCGTGACGTGCGTCGGAGGCGGTGCGGCCATCGCCAAGCGCGACGCCATCGCGCTCTCGGGAACCACGATCTCGATGGGCCACTCGCGCGTGCGAGCGAGGTGCGCGCGCGTGAGGGTGAAGAAGGTCGTGGCGCTCTCGTCGCGGCGCGCGACCTCGATCTCGTCGTCCGCTGCGAGCACGGGCTCGGCACCAGCGGGCACCTCGAGATCCACGCGGACCGAGTCGAGGCCGTGTCGCCACGCGGGGAACGTCCACGAAACGTGGATGCCGTCCGTGTCGGCGCGCGAGCGCCCGGCAAGCTCGGCGTCGTAGGCGAGGTGCACGACGTAGTCGCCTCGCCGCGGCGCGTTCCTGCGCGTGAACGAGAGCACCAGCACACCATCGTCACGCAGCGTGACCGTCGGCTCGAGCGGTGCGAGATCTTCGACCGACGAGAGCCCATCCGCGCTCGGTGCGGGCGCCATCGTCACCGGATCGAGCGCGTCGAGCACCAGCCCCGGGTCGAGCCCATCGAGCTCGAGGGCCTCGAGCCAGCCGCCCTCGATGCGCAGCGTCGCGTCGATCGCGACGTGGGCGTGCGCGTTCTCGTCGATCACCACCCGTGCGCGCGCCGACCGCACGGTCGCGTCGGCCCACGCGAGCGCGTGCGCGGGAGCGAGCAGGATCAGAAGAGCGACGAGAGAGCGCACCGCACGGCGACGCTACAGGCGCGCGCGCCGCGCGAGAACTTTCTGGCATGCCCGAGGGCGCATGCCCGAGCTCGCCCTCAGTAAGTGCCCGGCGGAATGAGATCGCGACCCGCCGGACACGCGACCTGGTCGTGCGTCATCGTCTGGCCGTCGGTCGTGCGCAGGATGCGGAATTCGACGCGTCGGTTCTGATCCCACGCCTCGGCGATGTGCCGCGGATCGATGGGGCAGCGCTCGCCGTAGCCGGCGCTGCGCAAGCGGTCGCGCGCGATCCCGCGCGACACGATCGCTTCCAGCACGGCCGCCGCGCGGTCCGTGGTGAGGCGGACGTTGTAGTCGTCGCTCGATCGCTCGTCGGCGTGGCCTTGGATCTCCAGGAACAAGATCTGCGGGTTGCCCACCAGCGTCGCCGCGACCGCGTCCACGATCGGGAACGACTGCGGGAGGATCTCGGCGCTGTCACGCTCGAACAAGATCTGCTGCAGGATCTGGATGCCGGTCTCCGTCACGATGACGGGGCCGCGATCCGGACAGCCGTCCTCGTCCTCGGTGCCGTTGTACGTCTCGGGATCGTTCGGGCACGCGTCGTCCACATCGAGGATGCGGTCGGCGTCGTTGTCCGGATCGGGGCAGCCGTCTTCGTCCTGGAAGCCGTCGCGATCTTCCGGATCGTTCGGGCAGAGGTCGTCCACGTCGAGGATGCCGTCGTTGTCGTTGTCGGGATCGGGGCAGCCGTCCTCGTCCTGGAAGCCGTCGCGGTCTTCCGGATCGTCGGGGCACTGGTCGTCCGCATCGAGGATGCCGTCACCGTCGCGGTCGCCTTCGTTGCCCTCGGGGCAGCCGTCTTCGTCGGCGTCGCCGTCGCGATCCTCGGGGACCATGTCGCACTCGTCGTCCACGTCGAGGATGCCGTCGCGATCGTTGTCGGGATCGGGGCAGCCGTCTTCGTCGGCGAAGTTGTCGAAGTCCTCGGGCTCGTTCGGACACTCGTCGGTGTCGTCGCGGTAGCCGTCACCGTCGCGGTCGCCGATGGAGGGCTCGAAGATGAAGCCGAGCATGCCGCGCACGTCGGCCTGCTGGATTCCGCCGATGGGCATGCCGCCGCCGCCCGCGAGGACGAGGTAGCTGTTGCGGTCGACGAAGATCTTCATGCCGCCCATCGCCTCGAGCGACGTGCCGCCGCTCTGACCGATGGAGTTGAAGATGCTGGCGCCGTAGATCTCGGCGGTGAGCTCGACCGGCGAGTCTCCGAGTCGGATGCCGGCGCCGAGGCCGTAGGTGAGGAACGATCCGTAGTTCACCATCGAGCCGCCGACGATCGTGCACGTCTGAGCGCCGGTCGCGCAGGTGCGGGAGCCGCCCGGCATCGGTGCACTCGTCGCGCCGCCGGCCGGAATGCCTGCCGTGCCGCTCGTCATCAGGCGTGCGCCCACGTTGAGGCCGATGCGCACGAGCCGGTCGGGCCGCCACTCGCCGAGCAGCGTGGGCCAGAACACCACGTCCGCATCGCCGACGAACTGGCTCGGCGAGCCGCTCGGGAACTCGATCTGCAAGCCGACGCCGAGGCCGATGCCCGCGTTTCGCTCGGCGCGCAGGACGCGCAGCTTCGCGTGCAGGATGATCCCGCCGAAGCCCTGATAGCTGTCCGCGCCCGGACGCATCACGCCGTCGTTGAACGTCCCGGGGATGGTCACGTTGCGGCCGCCGACGAAGCCGACGGGGATCTGCGCGCCGACCTCGAGCAGGTTGAACAGGCCGAGGTTGAACTGGAGCATGCCGGTCGCGACGTAGTCGATCGTGCGCCCGCAGAGCAGATCGCGACCGCAGTACGCGCTCGGCGAGAGCCCACCCGCGGGGACCTGCACCGTCTGGTCGTTGACGTAGCCGTTGTACGGCATGAGGCCGCCGGCCATGTCGACGACGAGACCGAACGCGAAGTCGAGGTGGCCGAGGATGTCGGTGCCGTTCACCGACAGATAGCCCTTCGAGTCCATCGCGGGCCGGAACAGATGCAGATCCATCCCGCCGTGCGTCAGCCGACCCACCTGCGCCTCCGCGCGCGCGCCCTGGCCTGCGAGCGCAGGGCCGAGCATGAGCGTGAGCGTGAGCGCCAGGAGCGCCAGCGACGACGGGAGGCGTCGAAGACGCGATAGACCGCGGACCGCGTGCGAAAGCCGAGACATGAAGACTCCCCTAAGCCCGAGAGTCGATTCCGCGCAAAAAAGCCGCGATTCCGCCGGGCGGGCGCGATTATCGCCGAGCGTGCGTGGCTGTCAACGCCGACCGCTCACGCGGTAGCCACGAGGGGAGCGTCGAAGCGCACCGAGGAGCCCCGCTCACTGGCACTGCGCGGCTTGGTACTGTCGGTATTGCGACTGCTGAGCCGGCGTGACACCGGGCGCGCTGATCAGCTGCCGCGCGGTCGCGCACGCCGCGGGACGCATGCTGAGCGCGCGCTGGGCGTTGAAGAGCATGCGCAGCTGGGCGGTCGTGTGCGCGTGGCCGTTGCCGAGCAGATCGACCACGCAGTGGTTGTCGCCCGCGATGACGCACTGGTTCAGACGATCGTCGCTCGGCGCGGCAGCCGCGCTCGTCGTGGGAGGAGGCGGCGCGACGCGCGCGGTCGTGGTGGGCGGAGGCGCGGCGACGCGCGTCGTCGCGGGCGGGGGCGTGGGCACGAGGCGCGGACCCACGCGAACCGGCGGCGTCCGCGCGATCGCGACCCCACGCGGATGCGTCGTGCGCTCCACGGCCTGCGCCCGCGCGATGAGCGTCGGCTCGACGCCCGTCATCACGAGCACCGTCGCCGCGAGGCGGTTGGCCTCGGTCGGGTTCGCGGTCGCGAGCCCCTCGGCCTGCGTGACCCACTCGGTCGCCGTCTGCGTCATCGTCTCGGCGACCTCGGGCCGCGCGCGATAGGCGCTGTCCACGGGGAGCGACTCGAACGCGACGTACGCCGCCTCGTAGTCACCGTTGCCCATGTGCGCCAGGCCGGCCGCGAACGTCGCGCCTTCGTCGCGCTGCGAGGTCGCGCGCGCCTGACAGTCCATCGCGCTCTGATCGCCCGGGCGCAGCGCGAGCGCGGTCGTGGCGTGCGCGATGGCGTCGTCGAACTGCCCAGAGTTGAGCGCCGTGGAGCACGCCGCGATCGCCGCGCTCGCAGCCGCGTCCGGATCCGCAGCTACCGCGACGGACGTCTGGGGCGGCGGGGCGGTCACGGACACGCTCGTCGGAGGCAGCGCGACCGCGCTCGGCCCGTCGGGTGTTCCCCCGGAGAACAAGATGGCCGCCCCCGCGAGCAACGCGACGCACACGATCCCGCCGCCGACGTACATCGCGGTCCGGTTCGGGCCATCGCGGTCTGCGGGCAGGACGAGCGCGTCCATCTGCATCGTCCGACCTTCGTCGAACGTGAACGCCTCGCCAGCCGGTACGAAGCGGAAGCGGACCTGCCCGAGCTCGACCACGTCGCCGGGCTTGAGCTCGTGGTTGTGCGTGTCGCCGTTGTTCACGCGCAGCCCGTTCGCGCTGGCGAGGTCTCGGATGAAGAGCTTGCCGCCCTCGTTCACGACCTCGGCGTGCTCGCGCGAGATCGAGCGGTGATTGACCCAGATCTCGAGGTCCTCGGCGCGGCCGATGCGCATCCGATCGCGCGAGAGGGCGTACTCGGCGCCCGGAGCGGGCGGCGACATCATCACCAGGCGTGCAGGCGGTCCGTAGGACGGCGCAGGCGCCGAGATCATCGCCGTGACGGCGTCGTTGGCCACGGGCGCGCCGGTCGGCGCGGTCTGCTCGGGGATGGTGGCGGTGGCCGACTCGCCCTCGAGCTGCAGCGCGAGCTGGTAGTCGCCGATCAGGATCTGATCGCCCGGCTGGAGCGTCGTCTCGTTCCCGATCTTCTTCCCGTTGACCTTGACGCCGTTGTACGACGAGAGGTCCTCGAGCATGAAGGCGCCGTTGCTTCGGCGGAGCTTCGCGTGCTTGCGCGAGATGTTCCGCTCGGTCAGCCGGATGGTGTTGCCCTCCTTGCGACCGATGGTGATTTCGTCGCGAACGAGGGGAACGACCGTGGTCTTCCCTTCGTCGTCGGCGATCAGGAGCTTGAACATTCCGGCCACGATAGCGCCATCGCTTCCCGCGAGAAGGCCTCTCCCAGGAGAACGTGACGGAGGATGGTCGGTCCGTGGTCCGAGTGTCAACGATGTACCGCTCCTCCGCGCCCGCCGCGCGCGTTTTCCTCGCGGCCTCGCACCATCTGGGACAACGCGAAGGCAGCGACCTTGGGGTCGGCGTGCGAAGATGGGCTCGTGGCTCGCACGAGCACGGTGCACCTCTCTTCTCTCTTCGCGTCTTCTCTCCTCGCGGCGGGAACGACGCTCGGGGCTTGCGTCGCGCCGGTGCCCACGGCGCCCGTGGCCGACAGCGGCAACGTTCGCCCCGATGCCATCGCCATCGCAGACGGCGCGATCCCGTCGGTCGACAGCGGATACATGCGGCCCGACGCGCCGAGCCTGCCTCCGGCCGACCTCGACGTGACGCTTCCGTACGAGGGTCCCGAGGCCACGGCCGACCTCGACGTGAGCGCGGCGCTCGGTCGGCTCGACGTCGTGTTCTCGATCGATGCGACGGGCAGCTACGGCGGCGAGATCGACGAGCTCCAGGCGCAGCTCACCGAGATCGTGATCCCCGGCCTCGTCGCCGCCGTGCCCGACGTCGGCTTCGCGGTCGCACGATTCGAAGAGGTGCCCTTCGCCCCCTTCGGCCGAACCACCGATCACATGTACACGTTGTTCACCGGCGTCACGACGAACACCACGCGCGTCGCGGGCGCCGTCGCGCAGCTCGACATGCCGCTCGGCGATGGCGGCGACGAGCCCGAGGCGGGCTTCGAGTCGCTCTATCAGATCGCGCGCGGCACCGGCCTCTCGGTCCGCGGGACGATCCTCGCGGCACCCTGGGCGGGAACGGCCGCGCCTGGAGGAGGCGTCGCACCGGGCGTCGGGTTTCGTACGGGCGCGTTCCGCGTCGTGGTGCACGCGACCGACGCGCCCTCGCACGATTCGTCCGACTACGGCGCGA
>JAYVCF010000161.1:0-5012 GCA_043750095.1 Deltaproteobacteria bacterium | reverse complement strand
GCGGAGGCCACGGCGCGTCGCACGCGCGGGTGTGCGTCGCCGACGGCCGTGACCAAGATCGCCAGCGCGCGCGGCGTGCGTTGTTCCCCGAGCGCGCTCGCGCACTCGCCGCGCACGGCCCAGAACGCGTCGCTCGCGAGGCCCTTGCCGAGCGCCTCGATCGCACGCGGCTCGTTGCGTGTCCCGAGCGCACGTGCCGCACGCCAGCGCGGACGCGCCGTGTCGGCCGTCTCGAGCTGCGTGATCAGGAGCGGCGTCGCGATCTTGTTCTCGATCACGCCGACGACGTGCATGTCGGGATCGATCATCACCATCTTCGGGGCGGCCTTGGTCCCGATCGCGAACGTCTCGCGCGCCTTGCCGACCTCGAGGATGTGGGTGCTCGTGCCCTCGTCGGTCACGATGCGCAGCGGCAGCGACACGACGAAGGGAGCGGGCTCACCCGCCTTGGTGTTCTTCTCGACCACGGTGACGCGCAGGACGCCCGCGTCGTGCTCGCTCGAGACCTCGAGCTGCGGATGACCGCCCTTCTGCGTCCACTGATCGAAGAAGGCCTCGAGCGATCGGCCCGTGGCCTCTTCGAGCGCGCGCATCAGGTCGCGCGTCTCGGCGCCCTGGCCGCGCATCTTCTCGAGGTAGTGCGCGAGGCCACCGAAGAACGCGTCGTCGCCGAGGTGCTGCCGCAGCGAGTGAAGGACGAGCGCGCCCTTCTGATAGAGGTGGCGATCGAAGATGTCGATGGGCGAGGCCCAGATGTTGGTGACGATCGGGCGGCGATAGCGGCCCCCGTCCTCGTCGAGATAGACCTCGAGGTCCTGCTCGAGCCCGTAGAAGTAGGCGTCGCGCCCCTCGTCGTGCTCGCGCCAGAGGTGCTCGAGGTAGGTCGCGAAGCCCTCGTTGAGCCAGGCGTGGCTCCAGTCGCGGCAGGTGACGAGATCGCCGAACCACTGGTGCGCGAGCTCGTGGCTGACGAGCGAGTCCATGTCCACGTCGAGCGCGGCCCGCTCGTCGAGCAGCACGCGATCGTAGAGCGTGGTGGCGCTGGTGTTCTCCATGCCGCCGAAGATGAAGTCGCTGACCACGACCTGCGCGTACTTCACCCAGGGGTACGGCGTGCGCAGGCGCTCCTCGAAGAAGGCGATCATCCGCGGCGTGGCGCCGAGCGAGCGCGCGATCGCACCCGAGTGCCCAGGCGGCACGTAGTAGTCGACGGGGAGAGCGCCACGTCCGCTCGTCGCGGGCATCGTCTCGTGCGCTTCCTCGAAGCGGCCGGCCGAGAGCGTGATCAGGTAGGGCGGCAGCGGCTCGTCCTGGCGGTAGTGGAACGTCGACCACGCGCCCTCTTCGCGCTTCTCGACGAGCACGCCGTTGCCCAGGACCGTGAAGCCGGTCGGCACGGACGCTTCGAGCTCGAGCTTGGTGCGCGCGCCCGGATGGTCCTGACATGGGAACCAGTGGCGGTTGTCCTCGTCCTGACCCTGCGACCAGACCTCCGTCGGGGCGGCGCTCGCGTCCGGCGTCGCGTCGCGCAGCTCACGACGCGTGACGAAGTAGAGGCCGCGGCGCGGGGTGCACCTCCAGGCGATGCGCACCGACACGCGATCGAGCTCGAGCGGGACGTCGATGCGGAGCGTGCGACCGTCGTTCCGGTACGTCGCGGGCGTGCTCGTCTCGCCGTTCACGATCGCGACCTCGGACACCTCGAGATCGATCGCGTCGAGCTCGAGCTCCGCGCGCTGTCGATCCACGCGTCGCGCCTGGAGCAGGGCCACGCCTTCGACGGCGCGCTCGGCCAGGTGCAGCCGGACGAACAACTTCGTGGACTCGACGGGGAAGGGCCGCGGACGTCCCCAGCGCGGCGCATCGCCCGGAAGAGGAAACGCGCGCCCATCCGCGGCGCCGGTGCTCGACGCGAGCGCAGCCTCGAACAGATACGCACAGTGCCGACAGCTCATGGGATGCGACGTGTACGCGGGGCGAGGCGATCGGGCAACACTGCCGAGGCGAACGCGAGGCGGTTCCGCCCAGGTTGTGCCCACCCGGCGCTATTGACGCCCCGCGTCGCGGACGGCGATCATGCCCTGGGCCCCATTGAACACCCGTCTGTCCAACGCGGAGCCATCCGAGCAACTGTGTCCGCACTGCGGTCAGTCGCACCTCGCGACGTACACGCACTGTCCGAACACGGGCAAGGCTCTGCAGGTCGGGCGCGCGCTGATCGGGCGCACCATCGCGGATCGCTATCGAATCGTGGGCCTTCTCGGAGAAGGAGGTATGGGCGCGGTGTACGTCGCCGATCACCTCCGCATCGGACGCAAGGTGGCCATCAAGCGGCTGCATCCGGAGCTCGCCGCGGACGAGAAAGCGGTGCAGCGCTTCCAGCGCGAGGCGCGCGCGGCGGGCGCGACCGGGCACGAGCACATCGTGGAGATCCTCGACCTCGGATACACCGAGGACGGCGCGCCCTACCTGGTGATGGAGTACCTGCGCGGCCTCTCGCTCGCGCAGATGCTGAAGAAGGATCAGCGCTTTCCGGCGCTGCGCGCATCGCGCATCGTGGGCCAGCTGCTCGCCGCGCTCGCGGCCGTGCACGAGAACGGGATCGTCCATCGCGATCTGAAGCCCGACAACATCTTCCTCACGCGCAACGGCAACGACACCGACTGGGTGAAGGTGCTCGACTTCGGCATCTCGAAGATGAAGCACGAGGACGACGGCCTCGATCTCACGCGCACGGGCGTGATGATGGGCACGCCCTACTACATGAGCCCGGAGCAGGCGCGCGGCCTCAAGTCGATCGATCACCGCGTGGACATCTACGCGGCGGGCGTGATCCTGCACGAGTGCCTCACGGGTGCGGTCCCGTTCGCGGGCGACAACTATCACGCGTTGCTACAGCAGATCTTGCGCGGGGATCCGCCGTCGCCCTCGTCGAAGGTCCCGGGGATCCCGCGCGAGCTCGACGACGTGGTCGTGCGTGCGATGGCGAAGGAGGCCGACCGGCGCTTCCCGAGCGCGACCGCGATGCTGGAGGCGTTGATTCCCTTCGGCGCCACGCGGCCCTCGGCGCGCAAGGACGACAGCCACGCACCGCGCGCTTACGAGGTCGGTGAGGCGACGATCAGCGACGCGGGCCTGCGTGCCGATGCGCTCCTCGCGACCGAGCCTCTGCCCAGCGCGCCTGCGCCGAGCTACGCGAGTCCCGTCAGCTCGCCCGCGCCGAGCACCGCTGCGATGCACGCGCCTGCGCCGAGGTCCGCCTCGAGCAACCTCACGCCCCCACCGCGACCGGAGTCGAGCGGTGTCGGCATCGTGCGGCCCTCGCTGCCAGGGCGCGAACCGACCGCGCCGCGCATGAAGGTGCAGGCCACGCCCGTGCCGCTGCCGAAGCTGGCCGCGCTGCCGGCTCCGGGTCCGGCGCGCGTGGTGCAGACGCCGCTCACGACGCCGAACGAGCGGTATTTCTTCGCGGCGTCGGACGACTTCCTCGCAGACCGCGCCAGGTCGATCGTCGCGCTCGGTCGAGGCGTCGGTGCGACGAGCGGGCCCTCGGTGGCGGACCGCGGTCCCACGTCGGCGATGCGCGACGTGCTCGCTGCCGCGGTGGACTCGCCGCCGCGCCCCGGCAGTCTCGCGCGTCCGGCCATGCGCGATCGCGAGCCCACGGGGCCCATCGCGACCCAGGGCCACGGCGCGGGCGCGGACGAGGTCAGCCGGCGCGCCTCCGCCGACGCGAACGTGAAAGGCGCCATCATCGTCGGGGCCCTCGAGCACGTCGACGCGGCACACGGTCCGCGCACGGGATCGCTGGTGTTGGTGCGGCTCGACCCCGCGCATCGAAGCAAGCTCGAGGGTGTCATCCTGCCCATGGCTTGGCTGCCGCTCGTGGTGCTCGACCAGCTCGTGCGCGTCACCGACGAGGTGGCGGGCCGCGGCGACGGGACGACCGCCGAGTCGATCGGACGCGCCTGCGCCGATCGCGAGCTGCCCACGACGCACCGCATGTTCATGCAGAGCGCGACGCCGTCCGGTGCCGTCGAGCGCGTCCCGCAGCTCTATCGAAGCTACTTCTCGCGCGGCGAGGCGAAGGTGCTCGCGTCCGGTCCGAACGCGGCGCGCGTAGGCTTCGAGGGCACGGGGCTCGACTCTCCCGTGCTCACGCCCTGGACGGGCGGCTTCCTCGCGCGCTTGCTCGAGCTCAGCGGAGCGCGCGACGTACGCGTGACGCCGGGCCGCGGTGAGAAGGGCGACGAGAAGTGGTCGTTCGTGGTCCGCTGGCGCTGACTACATCGCGGGTGCGTGCGACTTCGGGCGCATGGCCGCGCGGATGACGGCGAGGGACGCGAGCAAGAAGGGAATCGCGCCGCAGACGAGCCCGAACACGATGAGGTTCGTCGCCTCCGAGATGCCCCGTGCGAGCATCGGCGCCCGCATCGAGGGGTCCGCGTAGGCGACGGCGGCGAACGCCTGCCGCATCGAGAGCGCGTAGCCGACGCCGCCCGTGACGGGCACGAGGATGCCGAACACGAGCGCGAACATTCCGACGGCGAGCGCGGGCTGCCGGGTCTGGTTCAGCATCGCGAGGGCGAGCGCGGTCACCGCCACGACCATCGCGACGACCGCAGTGGCCACGACGACCCACATGAACCAGCCGCCGTCGCGGAAGGCGTGGACGAGTTGCATCGGGGGCGACGGTAGCAGGAGTGGGCGCGAGAACGAGAGCGAGAGCGAGAGCGAGAGCGAGAGCGAGAGCGCGGGGCTCCTTGGTCGCATCGGCGGGATGGCTCTGCTCGGGCAAAGGTCAGGGTGGCCGCGCCCGCGGTCGCGTTCAAGCCCGCGGCTGTCGCCGCGCCGGTGCTCGCTTCCTTCGGACCGCATTCGCGGTCCTCCGTGCAGCTGCGCTCCGGTCGCCGTTCCGCATTCGCGGAACGAGCGAGGCTTGAGCGCGACCGCGGGCGCGGCGGGTGGGGTGGGGAGTGCCCGAGCAGGTCGTGGCACCAGCAAGAAGGACA
>JAYVCF010000160.1:0-11125 GCA_043750095.1 Deltaproteobacteria bacterium | reverse complement strand
GACTCCAGCGCGAGAACGAAGAGCAAGAACAGGACGTGCAACGCCCCGGAGAGGACGGAGGCCAGTCCGAAGCGGCGGACGTCCGTCGTCACACCTTCGCGCCCCCGCGCCTTGACGGTGCTCGGGCCACGTGAAAACAGATCGGCCCTCGGCGCCCATGCGAATCCGCCCCACGCGAGGCGCCACGCGCGCCGCGATGTTCTCGATTGCCCTCTCGGTGGCCTTCTCGGTGTCCGTCGTGGCGTGCGGCGGAAGCGACGACGAGGAGGCCACGGGCCCCGACGCGGGTGAGCCCGAGCCCATCGACGCGGGCATCGACACCGGGCCGCCGCCCGACGCGGGGCCACCCCCTCGCATCTTCGCCAAGCGATGGGTGGTGGAGGTGCACGCGCGGCCAGCTCGAGACTCCGAGAACCTCGGGTATCTGCGTGCAGGCGCCGTGCTTCAGGCGACCACCGCAGCGTCTCTCGGTACCGAGGGATGCCGGCAAGGTTGGTTCGAGCTTACGACCGGCGGCTACGTCTGCAACGGCCGCGACGTGATCGCGTTCACGAGTCGTCGTCTGCCCGCGCGCCGACCCGCGCAGCCCGACTTCGCGGCGCCGCTTCCGTACGAGTACGGGCGCACGCGCCGAGATGGGGCACCGATGTACAGGCGGCTGCCGAGTGACGAAGAGGCCGCGCAGTACGAGGGCTATCGCATCCCGGGCGTCGAGCCGGTCCCAGCGCAAGGCGCGACGCCGGAGGGAACGCCCGAGGCCGCCGAGCCCGCGCCCCCGCCGATCGTGGAGACCGAGATCATGCCTGCGTCGGGCGCCGCCGCGACCAGCGCGGCCGAGGGCGAGCTCGAGGCCGCGGACGCCGGCGTGCTCACGCTCGCTGCGCTCGAAGGTGATCGAGACGGTGTGCTCGACCGTCGGCTCGTGAGCGGCTTCATCGTGAGCCTCGATCGCGATCTGCGCACAGGAGCACGTCGCTACTGGCGCACGCTCTCGAACGGAATCGTTCCCTACTTGCACGTCGGGCTCGTTCACGGCTCGGAGTTTCACGGCGAGGCGCTCGACCGGATCATCGCGAGCGGAGTCGACGCGGGAGTCGACGCGGGAGTCGATGCCGGGCAGGTGCTCGACGGCACGCAGACGGTATTGCCCATCGGCTATGTGACGTCGTCCAAGACATCGCTCTTCACGCGCGGCCGCGACGGGCGCGTGCGGCGTGGCCGACACCCGGGCTACCACCACGTGTTCCGCGTGCTCAGCGAGATCGACGAGCGCGGCGCGCACTACCTCGTGCAGTCCGACAGCGAGATCTACCGCGACGACGAGGTCACGGTGATCCGCGCGGCGACCCGCGCACCGGACGGCGTCGGCCCCACGGACTCCTGGATCGACGTGGACCTCGCGCACCAGACGCTCGTGGCCTACGAGGGCATGACGCCTGTGTACGCGACCATCGTCTCGAGCGGCCGCATCCGCGATCCCGAGGATCCGCTTCAGACCCACGACACCCCGACGGGCCTCTGGCGCATCCGCAGCAAGTACGTGACGCACACGATGGACGGCGATCACGCGACCGACGGCCCCTACTCGATCGAGGACGTGCCCTACGTGATGTACTTCGAGCTCGCGTTCGCGCTGCACTCCGCGTTCTGGCACGACGGCTTCGGCCGCCCGCGCAGCCACGGCTGCGTGAACCTCGCGCCCGCCGACGCGCACTGGCTCTTCGACTGGTCGCACCCGCGCCTGCCCGAGGGCTGGCACACGGTGTTTCCCAGCCCGGCGGATCCCGCGACCTGGATCTACGTGCACGGCACGACGCCCGAGGGGTGAGCGAGTGCGAGGTGGTGCCGTTAGGTGCTCGAACCGCGCCCGTGTAGGCTGCGATCCTTCCGAGGGGGGCAGCATGCGCAGTGTCGTGCGCTCTCGAGTCGCGCTCGTCGTGCTCTCGATTCTGGCGGCGGCGGTGCTCGCGCAGCGAACCGCAGCGCAGGATGTCGCGGTCGCTCCTGCCGCCGCGCCGACGCGAGCCGTGCTCGCCGAGCTCGAGGCGTCGAGCACGCTCGGTCGCGGAGCGCGACACGCGATCTGGCGAGCGTTCGACGCCGATGTCACCACGGCGTGGTGCCCGACCGCGAGCGAGGCCGCGAGCGGCAGCACGGTCTCGGTGCGGTTCGCCGAGCCCGTCACGCTGCGCTCCCTCGTCGTGTCGGGCGCCGGGCACGCGCCGGGGGACGACGACCCTGCTACGTTCGCGCTGACCGTGACGAGCGACGCGGGAGTCGTGACCGCCGAGGTCGAAGCGTCGCCCGAGAATCCGAGCAGCGTCGCGATGCCGGCGGGTACGACGCGGAGCCTGACGTTTCACCTCGCGGGCCACGCGGCCGTGCCCGGGCAGGCGCTCGCCGGATGTCTCGCCGACATCCAGATCGAGCTCGAAGACCGCGCGATGCTGTACGGCGTGCCGCCCGAGGCGCTCGGCTCGATCGAGGGGGCGATCGCCGAGCTGGATCGCGCGCTCGTCGACTGCGACTTCGTCGAGCTCACGCGGATGGCCCGCTTTCCGGTCGGCTTTCGCGAGACGGGGATGGGCGAGCGCCGCGAGTACACGACGGGGCCCGGATCCGACAGCGACCCCGCTGCGTTTCCGCGCGCGCGCTCACTGCCCTGTAGCTGGGCCGCGTCGAGACCGGACGACCACGGCACCCGCAGCGCTCCGATCCTCGATGCCGGCATCGCTCCCGGCATCGTTCGAGTGATGGCGGGATTCGCGATCGCTCGCGTGTACTGGGAGCTCGCGTGGCGTCGCGGACGCTGGCAGCTCGTCTCGATCGACACAGTGTTCTTCGAGTAGGCAGCTCTCTCCGCCAGTCGATGCTGACCGCTAGGGCGCCGCGCCGCTGGCGACTTCGTCTCGCGACGAGGCGCGCGGGCGATCGAGCATGTCGCGCAGCTCGGTGAACCGCGACTCGAGCTCGCGTAGATCACGGCGTGCGTCGTCGCGCTCGTCTTCGGCCACGTCGGCGCGCGCCGAGAGCTCGTGCATGTGCGCCTGGGCCTCGTCGAGATCACCGCGCGCACGACCGAGCTCCGTCTGGAGCGAGTCGGCGCGGATCTCGGCGGCGGCGAGCTCGTCGTTCAGGTCCTCTTGGATGCGCTCGTGGTCCTCACGCGCAGACGCGAGCTCCGTCTCCACCGAGCGCCGCTCCTCGCGCTCGTCGCGCAACATCCCGGCGGTGGAGGCGAGCGTCGCCTCGGACTGCGTCATGCGCGTGCGGACGAGCACGATGTCGCTCGCGATCTGATCTCGCTCGGCGATCAACGACCCGATGCGGCTCGCGAGGATCTCGATCTGTCCTGCCGCGGTCGCGAGCTGACCCGCGAGCTCGGAGCGCGAGAGGCGCCCCTCTTCGTACTGCTGCATCAGCTGGGCGTGATCCTGATCGAGCGCCTGCCGCCGTGCTTCCTCGACCAGAAGGTCGGCGCGGACGTTGGCGACCTCGACGCGCGCCTGATCGATCTGCCGACGCTGATGCTCCGACTCGCGCGAGTACGTGTAGACGACGGCGACGAAGATCGCCGTGAGGCCCGCGAGCATCGGTGCGAGCCAGGCGAGCGTCTTGCGCGTGCGCGCCCTTCGCTCCTCGGGCCGCGTGAGCACCTCGAGCTCGCGCGCGAGCTGCTCGGCGCTGGGCCGCTGCTCCGGATCGACGGCGAGCCAGCGCGCGAAGTAGGGCCTCAGGAACGCCAGATCGCGCCGCGAGGGCAGCGGAGGCGCCTGCGTGGCGCGGCGCTGGATGAAAGCCTCGACGGCGCCCGCGGGCACGTCTTCTTCGGTCTCGGGCTCGAGCGCATTGCGGAGCGAGAGCGCGAGCGCGAACACGTCCGCCTTCGGGCCGACCGCATCGCTGCCGATCTGTGCGTAGTGCGCGGCCACCTCGGGCGCGAAGTACACGGGCGTGCCGCCGATCAGCGCCTCGTGATCTTTGGCCGCGACGCCGAGGTCGATGAGGATGGGAAGAATCCCCGCCTCCTCGCCGCCGGCCGCCGAGAGGCCCTTGATGCGCGCGAGGAACACGTTGTCGGGCTTGATGTCTTGGTGCCGGATCCCGCTGCCGTGGAGCGTCGCGAGCGCGCGGGCCAGCGGCTCGAAGATGCGTCGCGCCTGAGCGCGCGTGACGCCGGCGCGGCCCTCGCTGACGCGTCGCATGCGCGCCTCCAGCGTCTCGCCGTCGTACCAGGGCATCACGAACCAGAGGCGATCCTCGAACCAGCCGTGGTCCTTGAAGAGCACGACGGACGGATGGAACACCGCGGCGATGAGCTTCAGCTCGCGCAGCGCTTCGTCGCGCGCCGCCTGCGAGAGCGCGGGCTCACGCAGCAGCTTGAGCGCCACGCGATGGCCAGGGACGTCTTGATCGTCGGCCTTGTAGACCTCACCGAACGCGCCCACGCCGACGCGCGAGACCACGCGATAGCGACCGCCGACCAGCGTCCCTTCGGCGACACCCTCACGCTCTGCGCCCGCGTCCTTGCGCTCGGCCAGCGCGGAGCCGACGAGCGCGAACGCATCGACGACCAGCTGTGCGGAGAACGGCGTCGTGCCGAGGAGCTTGGTCGCGTCGCGCTGAGCGCTGGTGAGCGCGATGTCGACCTCGGCCTCGCTGCGATCGAGCACGCAGGCGAGCTCCATCGGCAAGAGCTCGCGTGCATGGCGCAGCTCGAGGAGCTCGCGGGCGTCCTCGGCGAGGTCGTCGCGCATCGCATCGAGCGCGACGAGGTAGCTGCGGTCGACGTCCCCCGGCGTGCGGTACACCGGCGGCTCGTCCGCGCTGACGGGACGCTCCAGACGATCGCGCGCGATGCGCCGGGCGAGGCGATAGACGCGCGCCTTGGGGCCCGGATCGAGGACCAGCTCGGACGTCGGCGAGGCCGTCACCACGCGTCGCAGCTCGCGCAGCGCGTCGTCGGCCGCGGCCACATCACCGAGCCGGAGCGCCAGATACTGCCGCAGGCCTTCGGACCAGGGGCCCAGCAAGCGCCGGCGGAGCGCGTCCGGCGAGGTGGCAAAGAGGCCGGAAAGCTCGATCGAGGCCAGCGTCGAGTGACGACCACGGCTGGAAGCGGTGGCGGTCGGGGGTGGATCGATGCCACCATCACGGCGAACGACCAGCGGCATCACGGTCTCGGCGCGCGCTTGCGGCGTGGCTTCGGCCGTTTTTCGTGCGCTGGCGTTGGCGCTCATCGAGCGAGCTTTGTGTGTGTGCCGTCCGGACGCAAGAAAGCGTCGCGCTTCGGCTCCCGGTTTGAGATAGGATTCCGTACGAACGATGTTTTGGGTCGTCTTGGGCCTCGTGGCGCTCGCTGTAGCCCTACTCGTCGCGGGAATGACGAAAGCGCGAGGCGCAGACGCGCCCGACGCCGTCCAGCCGCTCACGCCCGCGGAGCCCCCTGACGCGCCCACGGACGATTCTCCGGCGGTCTCGGCGGCGTTGGGCTCGGCGGCGGCGGCAGCGGTGGTGGCCGCCTCGGTCACCAGGACGCGCCCCGACGGAACGGACCAGGTCCTCAACGACGACGGCGGCACCACGCTAGGCCCGAACGCGACGGGGAGCACCCGAGGGCGGGCCTCGATGCACACCATGAGCACGGAGATCGACATCTCGCTCATGTCGGCCGAGGACGACGCGGCGGTCGCCGACGACGATCCGACCGGTCCGGTGGCCCGGATCCTGGTGTCGGCGGTGGGCGGCACCGATCAGGGCAGAAAGCGAAAGCACAACGAAGACGCCTACGTCGTACTGCCCGCCCACTCGCTCTTCGCGATCGCGGACGGCATGGGCGGCTATGCAGCGGGCGAGGTCGCGAGCCAGATGGCCGTCGACGTGCTCAAGCAGTCGTTCGAGTCGGATCAGTTCGGCGGAGCGCCCATCAGCGGGCTACCGAAGCGGGGCGACGAGCTGGTGCGCGCCATCCAGAGCGCCAACAGCGCGATCCTCACGCAGGCGCGCGAGAACGAACATCAGCAGGGCATGGGCACCACGCTCGTCGCTGCCCGCTTCGCGCCCAACAGAAAGCGCGTCTACATCGCGCACGTCGGTGACAGCCGCGTGTACCGCCTGCGCGACGGGCAGCTGCACCAGCTCACGACGGACCACACGCTCGGCGCCGCCGGTGTCACGGGGCCTTCCGCGGCGAAGCTCAGCCGCGCCGTGGGCGTGTTCGACGACGTCGAGGTCGATCTCTCGATCGACGAGCCGCGCGAGGGCGATCACTACGTTCTCTGTTCGGACGGCCTCTTCAAGATGGTCCCGGACGAGAAGATCTGCGACATCATCTACGGCGCGCCGAACATCCAGAGCGCGGTCGACGAGCTGATCCGCGAGGCCAACTCGCGTGGCGGCAAGGACAACGTCAGCGTGATCCTCGTGCGCGTCGACGAGCCGGATCCGCGCGACTTCAATTGAGCTCGCTCGGGAGGTGGCTGTCCGAGGGCCCGTTCGAGCTCGTCCTCACGTCGGGGTTCTTCGGGTTCTACGCGCACGCGGGGATGCTGGATGCGCTGCTCACCGAGGGGCTGGTGCCGGCTGCGGCGTGCGGATCGTCGGCAGGCGCGCTCGTCGGCGCGGCGTGGGCATCGGGTGTCGCGATCCCCGACCTGGTCAGCACGCTCCGTGACCTTCGGCGCGCGGACTTCTGGGACCCGGCGCCCGGTCTCGGCTTGCTCCGCGGCGAGCTGTTTCGCCGACGGATCGAGACGCTCCTACCCAAGCGCCGGTTCGAGGACTGCGCGGTGCCGCTGGCCGTCTCGACGTTCGACGCCCGCGCGCGTCGGACGCACGTGGTGACGCGAGGAGAGCTCGCGCCCGCGGTCGTCGCGTCGTGCGCCGTCCCCTTCCTCTTTCGCCCCGTGCGGCACGAGGGACGCTGGCTGCTCGATGGCGGCATCGGGGATCGTCCCGGGCTCGCGGGCTCGAGCGGCGGGCGGCGGCTCGTCCATCACCTCGCGTCGCGCTCGCCGTGGCGCATGAGCTTGCCCGTGCCGCGCGGGAGCTCGCTCGTCGCGTTGGTCGTCGAGGGCCTGCCGCGCTCGGGACCGACGAGGCTCGACGCAGGCGTCCGCGCGATGTCGCTCGCGCGCGAGGCGACCCAGCGTGCGCTCGACCTCGCGATCGACGACGGGGTCGTTCGCCTGCGCGCGTGACACTCAGCGTCCGACGAGGCCGAGACCGAAGGTCACGATCGCCTCGAGGTCGTGACCGGGGATCCACTCGTCGACCAGCATCACGCTCGCGCGCGCTTCGATGCCGACGTGCTCGTCGAGGAGGAACGTGACCGGGAGCGACCAGCCTGCGTACCACGTGGGGTCGCGGCTCTCGCGCAGCGCGATGCCGACCTCGGGCAAGAGGATGCTGTAGAAGGTCGGTAGTCTGAAGCTCTCGTGCGCGGTTCCGTAGCCCATCGCGGGAGCGAGACCGACGGTGGCGCTCCACGACGAGGCGCCCTGCATCGGGAGCAGTTCGAGCACGCGCACGCGCAGATCGAGCCCGAGCACGTTGCCGAAGACGATGGCGAGAAAGTCGTCGTCGGTGGTGCGTGGATCCCACGTGAACCGAAACCCGCCGCTCACCTCGCCCCCCGCGAGAGCGACGCCCGTCGCACCGAGGACGCCACCGACACCGTACGCGCCGAGCTCCCACGCCACGCGGTCGGTCCTCGAGCGGGTCACCCAGTGGGCCGGCTCGGGCGGTGGGTCCGGATGAACCCCGAACGACCACGCGATCAGAGCGAGCGCCGGATCGCTGCGGAGCGTGTCCATCGCGCGGTTGAACCCCTCGCGATCGGTCGGAAGCTCGGAGACGTCGGCGATCGGTCGCTCGAGCGTGAGCAGCATGCCCGCGCCCGGACAGCGCGGCGCCCCGCAAACCTCGGACGCGCGGACGGGAGCGCAACGCGAGCCGGCACACACCGAGAGCGGCGCGAGGCTCGGGTCGGCGATGAAGACGCGGTCGCGGGCCACGAGCACCCCAACCGAGTCAGCCGAGAGCAGCGTGAGCACGCTGACCGCTCGCGAGGGGCCCTGGGCCAGGGCCGACGAGCCGGGTCCCAGGCTCAGCGTGAGCGACCCCGTGAAGAGGAAGAGCGACAGGAGGCGACGTTCGTTGCGCACCGCCCATCCGACGCTCGGCAGCGCCCGACGGTCTCAGGAAAATCGCATTGAATAGGCGCGCGGCGGCAGCGTCAGCGCCAGATGTCCGCGATGGGCGTGGCGGCGGCAGCGTTCCTGAGGCGATCGAGCCCCAGGCCGTCCTCCCAGGTCGCGAGCAGCGAGTAGTGGTCGTAGCGGGTCGCCGTCACCATGCCCGCGGTGACGAGCGGCGAGACCACGATGAACGGGATGGGCGCCGCCCCGAGGCTGTTGTCCTCTTCGTCCCATACGATGAAGAGCACGTCGCGCCCGTCGGCCTGAAAGCCGGCTTGGGTCAGGATCGGCGCAAGGTTGGTGCTCGCCCAGTCGTTGCCGTGCGTGACGGCGTTGCCGCCGCACGTGTCGTGCATGTCGCTGCAGAGGTTCGGCGAGATCATGGTGAAGCGATAGGTGCCCAGGTCGGCCGCGAGCTCACCGAAGTCGCGCAGGTGCTCGGTGCAGCGCGCCGCGTCGGACAAGACGTTCGCGTAGTACATGAACGGAAGGTGCCGCACCGCGTAGTGCGTCGAGGCCACGTCGACGGAGTGGCAGGGCGTGCCCATGCCTTCGCCGTACTCGCGCCACGAGATCCCCGCAGTGTCGAGCTGATCGCCGAGGTGGGTCGCGTCGTGCTCGCACGAGCAGAACCCGCCGACGATCGAGCACGTGAGGCCGGTGCAGTCGTGCGTGGCGCCGGGATCGCAGTCGCACATGTCGCCGAACGTGTCGCCCGAGGTCATGGCGATGTAGTTCGGTAGGCTCGGGTGACCGATGGAGATGTAGTTCGACGCGCTGGCACCGCTGGCAGCGAGGGAGTCGAAGTAGGGCGCGTGCCCCATCACGGTGGTGAGCGAGCGATTCTCGAAGATCGCGACGTAGACGTGATCGAAGGCAGGGATGCCCGTCGCGCTGGCGCAGTAGCCGCTCGCAGAGCACGTGAAAGGAGCGACGCACGCGGGACCGGTGCCGCATGTGCCCGACGATGCCGCATCGACGTCCGAATCGACGTCGACGACACCCGTGTCGTCGGTGGCGGTCGCGGCGTCGTTGCGGGTGCCCACGTCGTTGCCGCCGTTGCCCGAGTCGACGCCCCCGTTTCCGGAATCGAGCGCGCCGTTCGGATCCTCCGGACTGCTGCAGGCCGGGACCAGCGCGAGCACGACGAGGAGCGAAGCGAGCGGGTGGTGACGCATCGCGAGAGAGTCGCGCCGGGATCCGCGGCGGTCAACGCCCCACGGGTCGAATCTCCGTCGCGTCAGATCTCGGTGGTCGGCCCCGTGGGGTCGAGGGCGATGTCCACGCTGACCTGGCTCAGGCCTGCGCCGTCGTCGAGGTGCACCGCGCCGCGGACCAGATCGAGCGTGAGGCGCGCGTCGCCGTCGGCGCTCGAGGTCGCGTCGTCCACGATCAAGCGCGCGTCGTCGCCGGGATACGTGTAGCCGGTGCCGTCGGCGCCGTAGAGCGTGCGGTCTCCGCAGCGAACGACGACGCGGCTCGCGAACCCATCGACGATGGCCGGGCGGCTCGCCACGATGCAGGCGGTGCCGACGGCGAGGGTCGTCGAGGTGGCGACGTGACCCGCGCGGAGCATCACGCGATCGACGGGCGCGTCGGCCGAGAGCGCGAAGGCGACCTCGTGGCTGAGCGGTGCGAGCGCGAGGTCGATGCGCGTACCTGGCGTCGCGACGACCGCCGCGCCGTCCCAGGACTCGAGCCGCGTCGCGCCGGACGCATAGCCGAGCTCGTAGCGCACGTGACCGTCCGCCTCGCTGGCCCACGCCACACCGATGGCGTCGGCGAGCGCGGCGCCCGTCGGCGCGTAGAGCGTCTCGTCGGCACAGGTGACCGAGAGCGCCGACACCGCGTGAACGCGCGCGCGCGAGTCGGCCTGGAACGTGACGTCCACGCGACATGCCTCGCCGAGCTCGTGCGAGGTAAGGCCGGACGCGCGCGCGATGGCGGCGTCGAACGTCGCATGAACGGGCGTCGTGACCGAGGGCGCGGCCACCATCGCGGAGCGACACGGACGATGCGCGCTCGCCGCGAGATGGATCGCCGAGAAGGAGAGGCCTCCGACGAGAAGACTCGCCGCGGCGACGAGGACACCGACCTGCCGCTGCAGAGCGGGAGAGAGCACCGCGCGCTGCGGCGGCTCCGAGCTCACGCGTATTCGCTCGAGCTCGGTGGCCTTGCGTAGGTTCGCGGCGCGCAGCCGCTCGATCTCTTCTCTGGTCTCTGCGAGCTCGCGCGCCTGGGCCTCGAGCTTCGCGTCCAACGCTTCCCGATCATCCCGATGAGGCATGAGTCGAGTATGCCGATCGCCACGCGCGGGTCCAGGCTCACCTAGACCTACCCGGACCCTCCGTTGGTCATGCTCGCAAGACGCGGACGTCGCTGCGCCCCGCCCCGCGGGGAATGACCTCGACGCGCGCGGCAAATCGCTCGGCCACGTGTGGCACGTGCGTCACGATCGCGATCTGTCGGCCGCTCGCCCGGAGTGCTTCCAGCGCGGCCAGGGCGATCTCCAGCGACGCGGGGTCGAGCGCGCCCAGGCCCTCGTCGAGAAAGAGCGAGCTGGTCCGCAGCGATCCGCGCCCACCCTCGGCCGCGGTCATCGCGGCGAGCCCGAGCGCGAGCGCGAGCGAGACGAGAAAGCTCTCGCCCCCCGACAAGCTCTGCACGCTGCGACGCGCGTAGCCCGCCTCGCGATCCACGACCGAGAGCGCGAGCTCGCCGGCCGAGGGCGAGCGTGCGAGCGAGAAGCGGGGCGCGAGGTGCGCGAGCTCGGCGTTCGCGAACGAGACCAGCCGCTCCAGCGTGATCGACTGCGCATGGGCGCGGAATCGCTTCCCGTCCGCCGCGCCGATCAGCGCGTCGAGACCAGCCCAGCGGTCCTCCTCGCATCTCGCGCGCGCATGCGCCTCGTCGAGCTCGGCGGCCCG
>JAYVCF010000159.1:0-14712 GCA_043750095.1 Deltaproteobacteria bacterium | reverse complement strand
CACCCGGACCGTCACGACCGGGGGGCGATTCCTGGTGCGCGGGGACGCCGACGGACTCGTGCAGGAGATCCTCTGCAGCAGCGGACTCCGGCCGCGAATCCACGAGTTCATCGTCGGCTGCCTCACGACGCGCCGCCACACGCAAGCGCCGGACGGTCATCCGGGCCCGATGGCCGTGCGCGTCCGCGACGGGCGCGTGCTCGTGCATACCCCTTCGATGTGCCAGCGGTGGAAGGCGTTCTTCGACACCGCGACCACGCCCGAGCAGTCGCGACTCACAGACGCGGCGAGCGGCCTCTTCGAGAAGTCGGACGTACGCGCCGAGGTGGTGGTCAACGGCGCGCGCGTCGCGTACCGGGTCGTGAAGTTCGACCTCCTCATGACGTACGCCGTGCGTGCAGGGATGACGCCGGACGAGTTCCTCGCGGCAGTCGCTGCGTGCGACGAGACCGCCCGGCGGCGGGCGCCCGGCAATCCCCCGCCCCCTCCGCGTTCCACCTGAGCACCGCTCGCGTCCTCGAGAACCGCGAAAGCGTGAAACAGATGCAGGCCAAAGAGACTGAAGCCGAGCGAAGCGCGGCGTGCGACGACAATGAGAACGGGCTATCGGCGGCGACGCTCGCGCGTGCGCTGACGGCGCTGGAGCGCATCGCCGCGGGCATCGAGCGCGTCGCGGAGGCGTGCACACGCGTGAGCACAGCGGCCTCCGCGCTCGTGCGCCCGCGCAGCGTCGCGCGTGAAGATTTGGACGCGTCGAGCGTCCAAGGCGACCTGCCGGTCGCGGACGTCGACCGCGCACTCGCGCGGAAGCTTGCTCGCCGCCTCGGCCTTCACGTCGTCGAACCGAAAGCCCCCCGATGAAGAAGCGGAAGCGCGGCAACGGATCCGGCAGCGTCGAGAAGCTCCGCGACGGGCGCTGGCGCGTGCGGATCTTCGTCGACGGCAAGCGGACCACGCTCGGGATCTTCGACGACGAGGCGACCGCGTGGAGCGCGCTGCGCGGGTACAACGCCGAGCGTCGAGACGGAGTGATCGTCGCGCCCACGGGCTTGACGTTCGAGGCGCACGGCGAGGCATGGCTCGAGCGACGCGAGCTCTCGAAGCGCGTCCGCGGAATCGATGAGGAGCGCGACCGCTGGCGCGCCCACGTCGCGACGGCCGAGTTCTACCGGCGGCCCCTGATGGCGACCACGCGACGCGACCTCACGACGTGGATCGAGTCGCTGCTCACCAAGAACGCCGTGTCGGCCGTGCGTGGTCCGACGGGAACGCTGCGGCGCGACACCGGGCGCCTGCTCTCGACCGCGACGATCGGGCAGGCGTTCCGCCTGGTGCGGAGCGCGCTCGCCGACGCGGTCGAGCGGGACCTCATCGATCGCAACCCCGCGATGGGCGTGAAGGTGCCGCGCCGCCTGCGCGAGCAGGACATCGACGACACCTGGACGTTCCTCGCCCCGGACGAGGTCGCAGCGGTCGACGCCTGCGTGGACATCCCGGAGCGCGACCGGCTGATCTTCGCCGTCGCGATCTACTCCGGCTTGCGCCGGGGCGAGCTCTTCGCCCTCGACTGGGCCGACGTGCACGAGGGCCACCCCGAGCGCCCGCGCCTCGTCGTGCGGCGCGGGCACCGGGGCGCGCCGAAAAGCGGGCGGGCGCGCGAGGTCGTGCTGATCGGACCCGCTGTCGTGGCCCTCGCTCGGCTGCGCGCGCTCGCGGGCGAGGAGCCGACCGGCCTCGTGTTCCCGAATGCCGACGGCAAGATGTACGGCGACAGCTACGACGCCGCGTGGAGCGACAAGCGCGAGCGACAAGGCGACGAGCTACCCGACGGGACGAAGGCCGTGCGGACGCTCCCAGGCGCCAAGACGAAGGCCGGCATCACCCGCGAGGTCCGCTTCCACGATCTCCGACACACCTGCGCATCTCACCTCGTTATGGGCACCTGGGGCCGACGCTGGACACTGGAGGAGGTTCGCTCGCAGCTGGGCCACTCCACGATCCGCATGACCGAGCGATACGCGCACCTCTCGCCGGACGCGCTGCACGCGGCCGCGAGGGCGACGACCGGCATGCCCGCCGCGCTGCCCAGCAACGTGTTCGCGTTGCCCACGGTTGCCCAGAAGTCGTCGGACTCGGATCACGGAATCGGTCTAGAAAACAGGGATGGGCGGGACCGGGGTCGAACCGATGACCAGCGCCGTGTAAAGGCGCAGCTCTGCCACTGAGCTACCCGCCCGGTTCGCTCACAGGTAGCACACGCCACCGTTGCGAGTGCTCCTGTATGCTGCGCCGCATGACTCGGCCGTACGCGCGCTCGCTCGTTCTCTCGCTCGCCATCGTCAGTGCCTGCACGTCGCCGCCGGCGGTGGTGGTGGAGCCCGACGCGGCCCCCCCCGATGACGCCGGCCCGGCCGACGCGGGCCTCGACGCCGCCCTGCCCTTCCCGACGCAGTGCGAGAACGTGAGCGGCGTTTCGTGCTTGTTGCCGTTCCCGTCGAACCGCTTCCTGGTCGACGACGCGACGACCCACAGCGGTCACCGCGTCGCGTTCCCCGTCGAGGCGATGCCGGTCAACGTCCAGCACACACACGACCATCCAATGGGCACGCCGATCAATCCGGCGATCTACAACCGCTTCGACGGCTTCAGCCCCGCGACGACGATCATGACGGCGTTCCTCGGGGGCGATCTCGACGAGGCCAACCTCGCCGACGAGGTGCACATCGGCGACTCGCTGCTCGATGCCTCACCGACGCTCCTGTTCGAGGTCCACGGCACGACGCTCACGCGCGTCGCGCACTTCGCCGAGATCGATCACTGGGAGCGCGCGGACCCGATGCGCCGGCCGCTCTTCATCCGACCCGCGGCGCGCCTGACGCCGGCCACGCGCTACGTCGTGGCGATCCGGAACCTCTCCCACACGGGCGGCGCGCCCGTCGTGGCCAACGACTACTTCCGCGCGCTGCGCGACAACACACCGCTCAGCGCGGCGACGGATCTCGAGTCGCGTCGCGCGCACTTCGAAGAGGTCTTCACGCTGCTCACCGCCGCCGGTGTCGCGCGCAGCGCGCTCATCCAAGCGTGGGACTTCACCACCGCCAGCGACGAGAGCCTCTACGCCGACATGGTCGCGGTGCGTGACCAGGGGCTCGCGGCGATCACGGCCGAGGGCACCTCGTGCGCGGTCGTCAGCTCCATGGACAGCGTCGACTCGCACATCTTCCGCCGCATCCACGGCACCGTGCGCGTGCCGCTCTTCCTCAACGGCATCGACCCCATGCGCGACGACCAGTGCCTGCTGCATCGCGACGCGAGCGGCCACGTCATCCGCAACGCCACGATGCCCACGACCGACGTGCCGTTCACGATCTCCATCCCCGTCAGCGTGCAGACGTCGCTGATGGCCGATGGTGCGGCCGGGCGCTTGCTCGAGTACGGACACGGCCTCTTCGGCTCGCAGGGCGAGAGCGAGTCGGGCTGGCTCGAGGAGTTCTCGGACAGCAGCCGGTTCGTCGTCGTCGCCGTCGACTGGTGGGGCATGTCGGAGTTCGATCTCGCGCGCGCTGCCGGTGCGATCGGCGAGCTCTCGCGGATGCCGACCATCACCGAGCGCTACGCGCAGGGCATCCTCAACTTCTTGGCCATCGTGCGCAGCCTCATCACCTCGGGCGCGTGCCAGGCCCTGCCCGAGCTGCACATCAACGGGCATCTCGTCTTCGATCCGGCCGAGCGCTACTACCATGGCAACAGCCAGGGCGGGATCATGGGCACCACGATCGCCGCGGTCTCCACCGACATCACGCGCTTCGGCATCGGCGTCGGGGGAGCGGGCTACTCCATCTTGATCCCGCGCTCCGTCGACGGCGTCACGTACGTCAATCAGATGTTCAACGCGTACCGCCACGACCCCGTGGTGACGTCGCTGAACTGGGTGATGTCGCAGGCGCAGTGGGACCTCACCGAGCCCTCGACGTACGTCTCGCACGTGCGCGCGCACACGCTGCCCTGCCCGCTGCCGGAGTGCACGGGCGGCGTCACGCCCGTCCACCACGTGGCGTACCAGATCGGTCGCGACGACACGCAGGTCCCGAACGTCGGCGCTGCGTTCGCCGCGCGCTCGATGGTCGACGACGCAGGCGGCATGCTGCCGCTCATGAGCGACGCGACGCACGTCTCTCCGTTCATTCCCTACGGCCTGCCGACCACGTCGGGCCCGGTCGAGAGCGCGCTCACCATCTTCCTGACGCCGACCGTCGTGCAGCTCCCGATCGGCGCGCGCACGCCGACGCCCGACAACGACGTGCACGAGCGCGTGCGTCGATCGATGGGCGCCCAGCAGCAGCTCGACACGTTCTTCCACCCGGGCGGGATGGTCACGCAGACCTGCCCGTCCACCTGCCAAGCGCCGCTCTGACTACGTGCGCGCGCGGCCGAAGCGCGCGCGCAACCTCGGCAAGAGCCACGCGTCCACCGAGAAGCGCCCGCCGCCGCCGATGAGCACGACGAGGCCGCCGAACAGATAGAGGAACGCCAGCTCCTTCTCGTCGAAGGGAGCGTCGGCGTGCACGAGGAAGAACGCCACGGCCATCGTCGTCACGAACGGGATCGCCGTCAGGCGAACGAGGACCCCGGGAATGAGCAGCGAGGAACAGACGACCTCGCCGAAGATCGCGAGCACCAAGCTGGTCGTGTGACCGACGCCCAGCGGATCGGGGAACCCAGCACTCCGCGCGTCGAACTCGAGCAGCTTCGGGATCCCGTGCCGGAGCATCAGGCAGGCGAGGCCGATGCGAAGCAGCGCGAGCGCCGCGTCGACGGGCAGGGGCGCGGTCGGGGTCGCGGAGGCGGCAGACACGTTGCTCACGAGTTTCCTTTCGGACCGGGTTCGGCACTATCCTCGGGCCAGCACGCGGAGGCGCAATCCCCCCTCCGACGCGACGCGACGAACGGATGGAGAGCCCGGCCCTCGGCATCGATCTCGGGACCACCAACTCGGTGGTCGCTGTGGCGGACGGACGGGAGGCACGCGTGCTCGCCGACGCCGACGGCCGCTGCCTCATTCCGTCCGTGGTCTCTTTTCATCCGGATGGCTCGATCCTCGTCGGACACGAGGCGCGCGAGCGACGGCTCGTCGACGCCGCCAACACGATCTACTCCACCAAGCGCCTCATCGGTCGGCCCTACGACAGCACCGAGGTGCAGCGAGCGAAAGAGCGGCTCGCGTTCACGCTCGAGCCGAGCGCGGCAGGCGGCGTGCAGGTGCGCGTGCGGCGCGGCACGTTCGCGCTGCCCGAGATCAGCGCGATGGTGCTCCGCTACCTCCGGACGATGGCGGAGGCTTCGCTCGGCATGAGCGTGACGCAGGCCGTCATCACGGTGCCGGCGAACTTCAACGAGCTGCAGCGCTCGGCCACGCAAGCGGCGGGCAAGGTCGCAGGCCTCGAGGTGCTGCGCGTGCTCAACGAGCCGACGGCCGCCACGCTCGCGTACGGCTACGGTAAAAACAAGCCCGAGTCGATCGCCGTGTACGACCTCGGCGGCGGCACCTTCGACCTCACGCTCCTCGATCTCGACAAGGACGTGTTCGAGGTCGTGTCCACGGCGGGCGACACCTTCCTCGGCGGCGACGACATCGACGTCTCGATCGCCGATCGCATGAGCACGCAGTGTCTCGCCGAGCATCGCTACGATCCGAAGTCGGATCCCCAGACGTACGAGCGCCTGCGCGCCGCGGCCGAGTGGGCCAAGTGCCAGCTCAGCGCGGTGAGCGACGTCGACGTGACCATCGAGGAGCTCTTCCAGGACGGCAGCGGCCGCACGATCGACTTCACGTTTCACCTCACGCGTGCCGAGCTCGACGCGCTCGCGCTGCCTCTGATCGCGCGCTCGTTCGACGTGGTCAACGACGCCATGCGCGCCTCGGGTCGAAGGCCCAAGGACATCCAGAGCGTCGTCCTGGTCGGTGGCTCGACGCGCATCCCGCTCGTGCGCAGGATGGTCGCCGAGCACTTCGGGCGCGAGCCGCGCACCGACATCGATCCCGACCTCGTCGTCGCGCAGGGCGCGGCCATCCACGCGTTCACGCTGCGATCGGCGTCGCCCCGCGCTTCGGATCCATCGGCGGTCGCCAAGGCGCTCGCGCGCGCCGCTTCACCCAAGAACATCGGCCCGGCTTCGCCGGGCACTCCCGCCGGGAAGAAGCCGCCGGCCGCCCCCGTGATGCCGACGCCGAAGGGCACGCTCATGGCGCGCGTGCCCATCGTGCGAAAGCAGCCCGCCTTCGCGCCCGAGGATCCGCGCGACCTCACGATCCCCGAGGAGCCGACGCGGATCGCGCAAGCACCGACGCGGGCGGCGACGGTCCCGAGGCCGGAAGAAGCGACGCGCATCGCGCCCGCTCCGGAAGAACCGACGCGCATCGCGCCCGCGCCGACGCGAACGGCGCGTGGCGGAACTTCGCCCCTCGGTCTTTCTCCGGCCGCGCTGGCCGTGCCTCGCCCGCCCGCGGGAGACGACGACGACCTCGGCGAAGAGGCCACGCAGATCGGTCGGCGCCCCCTGCCGAGCCCAGAACTCTCGACTCCCTTCCTCGAGGTCCCGTCCGCCGTCGCCGTGATGCCCTCTCGCGCCGTCGGCGTCGCCGCCCCGCCAGCGGGTGAGCGCCTGCGCCCGAAGTCGAAGGCGCCCGCGAGCTTGACGGACCTCGATCCGGTCGAGTCGCCGCCGCCGACGCGCTCGACGCAGGATCCATCACCCGCCCGTCCCGCGGCGCGCCCTGTGCGAGAGCCGACGATGCAGATCGGCACGGGGCGCAACGCTGCGGCCCGTCCGATCGAAGCGGATCCGATCACGACCGGCCCCGTTCGTCCGCCGACGGGCACGCGCGCGCCGACGGGAACGTGGGGGCTCACGGGAAACGAGATCGCGCCCGTGACGGGAGCTACCTCGCCTCGCTCAGGGCCGCCACCGCCACCGCCACCACCGCCGCGGCCGCCCGACCGCGAGAAGATCCAGCAGGCGCTCTTCGCCGGAGGAAAGCCGAGCCCCGCCGGCGAGGCGTTCGCCCAAGCGCCCGCGCCTCCGCCCGCGGCCTACGAGCCACCGAGCTCGCCGGGCATGTCGTGGAGCGACTTCTCGGTGGGCTCGCTGCCGCCACCCGAGGCCGCGCCGCTCCTGGTGGGCTACGCGCCCACGCAGGCGCTGCCCGTTCCCGAGTACGGGATATCACCGCAGGCGACGGCGCCGCGGCAGCCGATCGTGCAGATGCCCGATCGTCCCGCGCCGCTCTTGATGGACGTGACGCCGCTGGCGCTCGGCCTCGAGACGGTGGGCGGCTACTGCCAGCAGCTCGTCGCACGCAACGCGCCCATCCCCACCGAGAAGACGCGCGTGTTCTCCACCGGCAAGGACGACCAGACCGAGGTCCAGGTCCGCATCTGTCAGGGCGACTCGAACGTGTACCAGCAGAACCAAGCGCTCGGCGCGGTGACGCTGACGGGCCTGCGCAAGGCGCTCCGCGGCGTGGTCCGCATCGAGGTCACGTTCATGATCGACGCGAGCGGGATCCTCGACGTGAAGGCGACCGATCTCGACACCAAGCGCGTGGAGAACATCCGCATCGCGCTCAAGGGCGGCGTGAGCGACGCCGAGGTCGATGCGATGCGCCAGCGCCAGGCGCAGTTCTTCCCGGGCGGCTGAGGGCGAGGCGATGAGCGACCTCGAAGAGCTCGACTACTACACGCTGCTCGGCGTGGAGCCGACCGTGACCGACGCCGAGCTGCGGAGCGCGTTCCGAAAGTTCGCGCTGCGCTACCACCCCGATCGCCACGCGGGCGCGGCCGCCGAGAAGGTCGAGCGCGCCACGGCCATCTTCCGACGCGGAAGCGAGGCGATGGAGGTGCTCGCCGATCCCGTGCAGCGCAAGGCCTACGACGCGGGCCTCGCGCGCGGCGAGCTGCGGCTCACCAGCGATCCGCGCTCGACCACGAAGAAGAGCCACGCGAAGTCGAGCCGCCCCAAGGGAAGCGCACCCTCGAAGCGCAAGACCGCGGACCCCTCGCCCGCGGCGGCGCCGACGATCCGCTCGCCCTCGGCGCGCGCGTTCTACACCAAGGCGATCGAGCTCGCGCGCAACGGCGACGCACGCGGCGCCTGGCGCGCCATCCAGAGCGCGATGGAGCACGAGCCCGGGAACCCGATCCTCGAAGAGGCGATGAAGCGCGTCGAGAAGTCGATGCGCTGACCGTCGCAGCGCTCGGCGTCACTGGCGACAACGAGGCCGACGACCTCACATCCGAGGCGTGGCGTGGTGGCCGCGTGAGGATCAGCGCTTCCGGTCCGCACCGAACGCGGTGCAAGACACTCGATCCGCGCGCGCTCGACCGAGTGGGCGTGTCGAGGGCTTACCCTCGCGATCGTCGCGCGGCCGCGTGGTAACGTCATGTCATGGGCGAGCAGGCCAAGAAGCTTCTCGAGCTCGCGCTGGCGCTTCCTGCCGAGGAGCGACGGGACCTCATCGATGCGCTCGTTGCCTCCGAGCGCGAGTTCGATCCCGCCTGGGAGAATGCCTGGGCCGCAGAGATCGCGGCGCGGATCTCGCGCGACCCGGACGGCGAACAAAGTGTTCCGGCGGCCGAAGCGCTCGCCTCGGCGCGCGCGCGCTTGAGGCGCGTGTGACGGTGGTCGTGCGCCTGCGCCCGGAGGCACAGGCGGAGATGGACGATGCGGCCGACTGGTACGAGCGGCAGCGTGAAGGCCTCGGCGACGAGTACCTCACCGAGGTCGAGCGCTGCCTCGGCCGCATCGGCGCGACGCCGCGCGCGGCGATCGTGTGGCGCGACGAGATCCGTCGGCGCCACGTCGACCGATTCCCGTACTACGTTTTCTACCGGGTGACGCCGACGTACGTCGACGTGGTCGCGATCGCCCACGAGAAGAGGCGACCCGGCTACTTCGCGGCGCGGTGACCCAAGCAGCGATGTCGCCTTTGGTCCGCGCGGAGCGCGCCAGCGCCGCCGATGAGGGCGAATCCGAGTGGACGACGCTCATCGGCGGTGCCGGGTGAACGTTACCGAGCCCGCGCGCGAAACACTTTGTCTGCCCCGGTGGGCGGGCGCAGGGCAGAAGTGTCAGTTCTGTGTTACGCCGGAGGCATGACGGCCACGCTCTCCATCCGGCTCGAAGACGACCTGGCGCGCGCGCTCGGCGACGCCGCGCGACGGACGGGTCACGGAAAAGGGCGCATCGTGAAGGACGCGCTGCGCGCCTACTTGGCCGAGGGCTCGGGCGGGTCGGCGTTCGACGCGCTTGCCGGTGTATCGGGCATCGTGCGCGGACCACGCGATCTCTCGACGAACAAGAAGCACCTCTCGGGGCTGGGACAGGCCGCGAAGAAGCCCCCTCGTCGATGAAGACGATCGTCGACACCGGACCCTTGGTCGCGCTCTTCAACGCCGACGATCGACACCACGACTGGGCCGAGGCGATCCTGAAAGAGCTGCGACCGCCTCTCTGGACCTGCGAGCCGGTTCTCACGGAGGTCGCGTACCTGACGCGGCGCGCGAGCGAATTGCTCGCGCTCGTCGGGTCGGGAGCGCTCCGCGTCGAGCTCGACCTCGCCGAGCAGTGGAGCGCGGTGTCTGCGCTGCTCGATCGCTACGGTCCTCGGATGGATCTCGCCGACGCCTGCGTCATACGGATGACCGAACTGGACCGGCGCTCGCAGGTCCTGACGATCGACCGGCGTGACTTCAGCGTCTACCGCCGAAACGGGCGCGATACGATCCCCCTCGTCGCACCGCCGCCCGCGCGGCGCTGATCCTCCGGCAGGTCGAGCGTCGTACGCATGCGAACGACGCTGAGTCGGGAGATGCGGCGCCGCTGAGAGTGTCGCGACTCTGCTAGGATCGTTTTGATGCCCGGCGACCCCGCGCGAAAGCACGCGACGTACGAAGACGTCCTGGCGGCGCCGGCTCACATGGTGGCCGAGGTCGTGCGCGGCTCGCTCTCGCTGATGCCGAGGCCGCGACCTCTCCACGCGCGAACGAGCTCCCGCCTCGGCATGCGCCTCGGTGCATTCGACGGCGACGACGGCCCGGGTGGCTGGGTGATCCTGGACGAGCCCGAGCTGCACCTCGGCGCCGAGATCGTCGTCCCCGATCTCGGCGGATGGCGTCGCGCGCGGATGCCGGCGATCCCGACCGACCTCGCCTACTTCGTGCTCGCGCCCGACTGGGTCTGCGAGGTGCTCTCGCCCGCCACCGCGCGCATGGACCGAGGCGACAAGGCCGAGATCTACGCGGAGCATGGCGTGCAGCATCTCTGGCTCGTCGACCCCGACGTGCAGACGCTCGAGGTGCGCCGCCTCGACGGCGCGACCTATCGCGTGATCAAGACGTTCGGCGGCGACGCGCGCGTGCGAGCCGAGCCCTTCGATGCGATCGAGCTGGCCCTGGCCTCGCTCTGGCAGCGCTGACCCTCGCGCTCACCTCAAGAGCACGTCGCAGTAGTACCGCAGCTTCTTCACCACCGCGCCGTGTGGCCGCGTGTGGATGTCCTTCTTGATCGCCAGCATCACCTTGCGCTGCAGCGTGTAGCCGTTGAGCACGGTCTTCGGAGGCGCGGCGCCTCCGGCCTTCTCGAGCGCGTCGAACACGTGCGCGCGCGGCCAGCCCCAGAGCGCGAGGTCGGCGTCGTCGAGGGAACCGATCATCTGCTCGGCGAGCGCGCGCTTGTTCGCGTCGTTCTTCAGCTCCACGGCCCACTTGTGCAGCGAGTCCGTCACCGGGCGCGAGTGCTGCGAGACGGTGATGGGATCGCCGGGCCCTTTCTTTCCGGCGAAATGCTCGCCGTAGTTCACCGCCTCGGGCTCGTTCTCGACGCCCATGTACGAGAACACGCGCTCGAGGTGCTGCTCGGGCGCGGCGACCACCTCTTCATACTTCACGTGCACGAGGGGCACCGGGCGCTCGCGCAGCATCTTGGCGATGGCGGGCACGTACCTCTCGACGAGCGGATTGAACTCGTGCGCGCGCGCCCAGTCGCCGTCGAAGAAGCTGTTGGCGAACGAAGAGAAGATCGCGAGCGGATGCCGCGTGAGCACCACGTACTTCGCCTGCGGGTACACCTTCGTCAGGAACGGAAGCACCAGCGCGTACGCGGGCGTTTTGTCCATGAAGAAGCGCTTGCCCGTCGGCAAGAGGCTCCGCCCGTAGAGCGTGTCGCAGTAGGCGCGCAACGCGTCGAGGTAGTCATCTTCTTTGCGCGGCAGCGAGTCCACGAACAGGCGGATCGCCTCGGCCGAGTTGATGTGATCGAAGGGCGCCTTGTCGACCGTGTCGTAGTAGCCGAGGTGCGCGAGCGGCGTGATCAGGTGCGGCTCGGGGTGCGTGTGCACCTGCGTGTGAGATCCGATCATGCGCTGCACGAGCGTCGAGCCGCTGCGCGGAGGCGAGACGACGAACACCATGCGCTCGCCGCTCTTGCCGAAGTCCGAGGTCGCGTCGCTCTTCATGCGTTCGTTCGTGGCCGAGCCCGCGGATCGTGTCAAACCTTTGACCAAGGAACGTTCGCGATGACCCAGCTCCCCGTCGTTCAAGCCGCACCGAAGACAGAGCCCCGCGTTCGCCCGCCGGTCGATCCCGACACGCTGCGCCATCGCGATCTCCTCGAGGGCGACTTCTGGCGACGCATCCCGGCGTACGCGAGCGTGAGCGAGGCCGAGTTCCTCGATCACAAGTGGCAGATGAAGCAGACGATCACGCGCGTCGACAAGCTGCTCGCGGCGCTGCAGGGCCTCGTGCCCGCGAGCTTCATCGAGGACGCGCTGAAGGGCTTCGCGAGCGCGCCGATGGCGGTTCGTGTCTCTCCTTATCTCTTGTCGCTCATCGACTGGTCGATGCCCTACGAGGATCCGCTCCGTCGCCAGTTCATCCCGCTCGGCTCGAGCGCGCTGCCGGATCACCCGAAGCTGCGCTTCGACTCGCTCAACGAGCAGGCCGACGCGCCCGTGCCCGGCCTCACGCACCGCTATCCCGACAAGGCCCTCTTCCTCGCGCTCGACACCTGCCCCGTCTACTGCCGCTTCTGCACGCGCAGCTATGCCGTCGGGCCCGACGTCGATCAGACCGAGCTCGAGAAGGTCTCCATCAAGGCCAACAAGGAGCGCTGGGAGAACGCCTTCACGTACATCGCGTCGCGGCCCGAGCTCGAGGACATCGTCATCTCGGGCGGCGACTCGTACAACCTGCGCGAGGATCAGATCGCCGAGATCGGCAACCGCTTGCTCGACATCCCCAACGTGCGTCGCATGCGCTTCGCCACCAAGGGGCCCGCGGTCATGCCGCAGAAGATCCTCACCGACGAGGGCTGGTTCAAGGCGCTCGTCAGCGTCGTGCACCGTGGTCGCACGATGGGGAAAGAGGTCGTCCTCCACACGCACTTCAACCATGCCGCGGAGATCACCGACATCACGCGGCGCGCGATGAACCGCCTCCACGCCGAGGGCGTGACGGTGCGCAACCAGTCCGTGCTGCAGCGCGGCGTCAACGATAGCGTGGAGTCGATGCAGCTCCTGGTGAAGCGGCTCGGCTTCTTGAACGTGCAGCCCTACTACGTGTACGTGCACGACCTCGTGAAGGGCGTCGAAGAGCTACGCACGACCGTCGAGACCGCCGCGATGCTCGAGAAGGCCGTGCGCGGCACGCTCGCGGGCTTCAACACGCCGACCTTCGTCGTCGACGCGCCGGGCGGCGGCGGCAAGCGCGTGGTGCACAGCTTCGAGCACTACGACCGCACGACGGGCATCAGCGTGTACACCGCGCCGAGCGTGAAGCCCGGCCAGTACTTCCTCTACTTCGATCCGTTGCACCTCTTGCCCGAGGCCGGCCAGATGCGCTGGAAGGACGAGGCCGAGCACTCGAAGATGGTCCAGGAAGCCCTCGATCGCGCGCAGGCGAAGCGCTGATGAGGAAGCGAGAGAAGAGGTTCCGCTGAGGAAGGCAGGAGAGCAGGAACGATCCGATCCGTTCATGCCTTCCTGCATTCCTCAGCGGAAATTCTCTCGCTCCCTTCACCTTCCTCAGCGATCGAGCACGTCGCTGCGCTTGATGCCGCCACCGGGGCGATCGAACCAGGAGTCGTCGAGCTCATCCTCAGGCGCGCGAGGCGGCGGCGGTGTCGTGAGGATGGGGAGATCGAACCAGGAGTCGTCGAGCTCGTCTCGGCCGTTCCCCTCGGGCCGAGGCGCTCCCTTCGTCGTGTCCATGCTCTGATCGTTGCGAGCTTCCGCGGCGGCGTTCAGCGCCGGATTCTCGCAACGATCACCTGCGACTCGGCCCAGGCGTCGAGCGGCGCGCGATCGAAGTCGCCGTAGCGCGCCTCGATCGCAAAGCCGTTGTAGTGCAGCAGCGCCTCGAGCTCGGCGGGGAAGAACTGCCGGTGCGCGAGCGGGCAGACGTACACGTCGCGCGGATCTTCGAGGTCGCGAAACGCGCTCGTGATCATCTGCGTCTGCGCGATGGCGTCGTACTCGAACGCCTCCGAGTACGCGCGGCGCACGCCCGTGGCCGCGTCGCGCACCGGCCGGCTCTTGTAGAAGCGATCGGGATCGCGGATCAGCGCGCGCATGTCGGGCAAGAGCACGTCGAACGCGAGGCGGCCGCCCGGCGCGAGGTGCATGCGACACGTCGCGAGCGCGCGCTCGACGTCGCGCCGATCGTAGAGGTGCATGAACACGTTGAAGGGCGCGACGATCAGCGGGAAGCGGCGCTTCAGCCGCACCGAGCGCATGTCACCGAGCCGGAGCGTGATGCGCTCGCGCACCGCGCGGCTCTCGCGACCGAGGCGCGCCTCGAGCCGCTCGAGCATGGGCGGCATGCGATCCACGCCCACGACCTCGCTGCCATCCTTCGCGAGCGCGATCGCCACCCGCCCCGTCCCGACGCCGAGCTCGAGGACGGAGCGCGCGTTCCGCTCACGCGCCAGGCCCACGTAGAAGCGCTGGTCCGCGCGCCGCGTGCGGTAGACGTGATCGTAGTGAGCGCCGTCGACGTAGTGACCCTCGCTCCCGGCTTCGAGCGCCATCGGCGAGAGCACCGTCGTGCGAGGCACCCGCGGCAGCGGTTCCGGCGGCTTCAGGTCCTTCGATCGCGGCGCCGGACGCATGCGGACGCCTGGTGTGGCACGCCGCCCGCTGCGCCGCGACCGCGATCTTCTGGGCGCGCGGGACGAATAGCCCGTCCTTCGCTATGCTCGGGCTGTCTGCGGGGTCGGCGTCGGGGCGCAGAGCGGACCGGCGCACGGCCCATTCGCACGATTCCCACCTCTTTCCTTCGGTCGACATTATGACGCATCGCCACGCACCCTCGGTTCGCGCGCTCGCCCTCGTCACGCTAGCGCTCGCGTGCCTCGCGCCTGCCCTGCCAGCTCGTGCCGCGCCGCTCTATCGATCGTTCGGTGGTCCGGCCGGCTTCGGAACCGGTGTGCTCAACAGGAACGACGACGGCTCGACCGGGGCCATCGATCTCACGGCCGCGTTCTCGGGCGGGCTGCGTTTCTACGGCGGCCCGTACACGCAGTTCTGGGTGAACAACAACGGGAACGTCACCTTCCGCGCGCCCGTCGGGCAGTACACGCCGACCGCGTTCCCCATCTCGATGCAGCCGATGATCGCGCCCTACTGGAGCGACGTGGACACGCGCGACGGGACCACAG
>JAYVCF010000158.1:0-52061 GCA_043750095.1 Deltaproteobacteria bacterium | reverse complement strand
CAGATCACCACGCCACGAAAGCCCGTTCGCATCGCGCCGAGGATCACGTCGCGCACGAGCGCCGTCGCGGTCTCGAGCGGCAAGGAGATCGTGCCTGCGAACTCCGATGCGTACTCCGTCACCGCGTAGGCGAGCGGAGGCAGCACGACCGCGCTTGCCCCCTCGTCTCGAAGCAGCCGCGCCGCACGTCGCGCGGCCTCGCGCGAGATCACGACGTCGGTCGAGAGCGGCAGGTGCGGCCCATGCGCTTCGGTGGCGCCCGTGGGCAGGAACGCGACGGCGCCGAGGGCGATCGCGGCGCGCGCTTCTTCGTAGGTGAGATCACCGAGCTCGAGGGACGCCATTCGAAGTTCCCATGTACCATGGCGCGTCGTCGAACGAGGACCCTCTGCGCCCGCTTTTCTCGCAGCCCGCGGCCCTCGCGTTCCTCGTCACGATCGCGGTCTGCCGGCTCGTGGGCGAGGTCCCGCCTCTGTCTCGCTTCGAGATGTATGCGGACCTCGACCCCGCGCGAACCACCGCGGTGCTCCAGCTGCGTGCCGATGGAGTCCCCGCGGATCCCTCCTCGCTCGAGCGGTTTTCGGGTGATGAGCTGACCGAGCTTCCCTTGCCGCGCGGCGTGCCCTGCACCATGCGCTGGTTTCGCGACGACGCGCGCACCTTCATCCTCGACCATCGCGCGGCGTCCGATGCGCCGGGACCCGTCACGCTCGAGTGGGGCTACGTGGTCGTGGGATGGCGCGACGGGGCCGTTCACGAGCTGAGTCCATTCGTGACGCTCGCACGAGGACGCGCGTGGCAGAGATGAGTCGCGACGCGCGCGCGCCAGCGACCCAGCGTCTCGACGTGGTGGTCGCGCTGACAGCGGCGTTCGCCTGGGTCAGCTCGGCGTCGTTCTGGTGGGATCTCGACGCACCGGTCACCTCGCCGCGATTGTGGGCGGCGTGGGCCGATCCTGCGCTTCTCACGCGCGCGCCCGCGACGTACGCGCAGTTGGCGGTCGTGGTCGCGTCGTGCGTCGCGCTCGTCTCGGGCCGAGCGCGTGTGCGTGCGGAGCTCGCGCTTCTCGTCTCGCTCCACCTCACGGCCGTGCTCGAGATGAGCGTGCGCGGTACGCCCATGTCGAGCGTGGCGCCGCTGCTCATCGGGCTCGTGCTCGCGAGTCGTCTCGCCGCGCGCGCGATCGCGGCACGAGCGGGCTCCGCGGTGGATGCGGAAGTGCTCGGTCACGAGATCGCGTGTGGCGCGGTCGGTGCAGCCTTCTTCATCGCGGCGATCGCGAAGCTCGAGACGAGCGGCCTCGCGTGGTGCTCGCCCGCATCGCAGACGCTGCTGGTGTACGAACGCCGCGAGAGCACGATCCCGCTCGTCGGCGCCTTGCGCGAATGGCTCGTCGCGCATCCGTCCATCGTAGGGGCCAGCGCCGGAGCCAGCCTGCTCGTCGAGTCTTGTGGATTTGCGATGCTCGTGCCGCGCCTCCGCATCGCGTGGTCGAGCTCGGCGCTCGCCATGTTCGTCGGCCTCGCGATCGCGCTCGGCATCGTCGAGCTCACGTGGATGGTGCTGCCGTCGGCATTGGCGCTGCTGGCGCCGAAGGCCCCCGCGGGCGAGCCCTCGAGCCGCCGGCAGCCCACGCCCAAGCGAGCGTCGTGAACGCCCAGTCGAAGTGCGGGTAGCCGAGCAAGAGCCCGCTCGTCAGATGAAAGCTGAACGCCGCCATCGCGTAGGGCCGTCGTGCCGTTCGAAACACGAAAAGCCACCCCGAGGCTTCCATCGCGAGCGCGCCAGCCATCCCGATTGCACATAGACGTGGGCTGGTGCCGATCGCATGCCGAAGCGTCTCGAACGGCTCTCCGGCCCCCGTGCCGCGCTCGTAGATCATGAGCGCCAGCGTCGGACCATCGACCCAGCCCAGGCCGCTCGCGAGCAGCTTGCTCAGCGCCGCCATCGTGTAACCAGCGCCGACGACGCCGCACGCGAGTGTGCCGCCCAGTTCGTCGGGTTCGCGTCCGAGGCGCGGCGCCAGCGCCGACCCGACGAGCCATGCGACCAGCGTCGCACACGGCATCTGCGCACCCTGCGTGCGGTCGGTCTCGTCCGGGTGCACCGAGCGCACGACCGCATGCAGGACGAGCACGATCACGAAGAAGCCCCAGCCCGCCAGCGGCGCGCGTCGTCCGGCAACGAACAGACCGAGCAGACAGACCATCGCCGCGGCTGCGACCGTCTGACCGGCCTCCGAGCTCCACCACGCCAGCGGCAAGAGCGTGGCGAGGCCGCGCGCGTAGGGAAGCGGGTCGAGTGCCTGCGTCTGGCTCATCACGCCGCCGCCGGCGACGCCGAGCGCGATGGCCAACGCCAGCCGCTTTCTCCAGTCAGCGCTCACGCAATCTCCGCGCCGTTCCAGCTCGGACGACGACCATCGGATCCTCGACGACGGCCCCGCTCGCGTCGATGTGGTAGCGGCGCCAGGCGAACGCGATCGCCAGGTCACCCGGCGAAGACTCGGCGTTCGCCATGTGAGCGGCCACGTGGTTTCGTATCTCGTCGAGCCGATAGGCCTCGCTGCACGGCATGTGGCCCGGCACGATGTCCTCCGGTGCGATGCCGCGGAAGTCGGTCAACGTGCGCACGTCGACCTCGCCGTCGTCGACGAGCATGACGGGCGTCGCGCCTTCACGACGGTGGCCTACGCGCGCGTACATGTCGACGATGGTGAACGGAAACTCGGGAGTCAGCAGGTAGCTCGCGCTCGCGTAGACGAGCATCGCGACCAGCGCGAGCGGCTCGAAACCGAGCTCGCGACGAGGCCCCCGATGCACGAGCGACATGGCGGCAATGTCGGACCGTTTCGTGACCGGTGTCCAGCGCCGTCGCGGAAAGTCGATCGGCGATTCGATCGGCGGGCGACTCTGACCTAGAATCACCGCCGGATGGGACGGCCCGATGGAAGTTGGTTCTGGGTGGTCGAGCCCGCGGCGACCGCCCCCCACGCGGTGCGCGCCGGAGATGGTCGCTACCTGACCCGCCGGGACCACGGCGCACGTGCAACGGCGGTGGTCCGTGACGTGAGCGGTGCCTCGCTGCCGATCGCAACGCTCCTCAGGACGGTCGCCGCGCTGCCCGAATCGACCTCGCCATGGGACGTCCAGCTCGGCCCGGACGGCACCATCGCCAGCCGCGAGGGCGGCAGGCTCGGGATCTCGGGAGCGTGGATCGCGTCGCAGCCGACGCGGCATCCGGTCGAGGCGGCGATCCGCGCACTCACCGGCAGTGATCGATCTCTGCGCGTGCTCGACGCGGGCAAGACGCTCGATCCGGTTCCCTCGACGGCTTTCGCGCGTCGCGTCCTCTTCTTCGAGTCCTTGATGAACTCGGACATGCCGCACAACGACACCGAGCTGTCCCAGGGCGTGCTCCACATGGCGAGCGCGCTTCGCACGGCGGCCAGACAGGCCGGGCAGCCGACCGAGGCCGTCTTCGCGAACGTGAAGATGTCGATCACCGATCGCGAGCGGCCTCACATCGGCATGGAGACGCTCGATCGCGCGCTCGCGCAGGGTCCGATCGAGCTCGTCTGCATCACGCTCCTCGAGGGGTACTGGGACGGAGTCGTCTCGCTCGTCGCCGAGCTGCGTCGTCTCGGCTGTCGCGCGCACGTCGCGGTCGGGGGCGTCATGCCCTCGCTCACTCCCGAGCACGTCGCAGCGCACCTCCCCGACGTGTCGTTCGTATGTCGCGGCGCGGGCGAGTACTTCGTCCCGCGGCTCGCTGCGATCCTCGGCCCCGGTGCATCGATCGACGTTTCCTGGTCGGACGCCCAGCGCGAGGCGCTGCTGGAGATGCGAGGCCTCATCGCCCTCGATCGCGCGTCGCGGACGCTCGTATCGGCCGAGTCGTCGACGATCGTGACGGTTCCCGATCTGGACGACATTGCGCTCGACCTCGAGCTGCTGGAGCCACGGCATCTCGTCAACGGTGTCGAGATCTCGACCGCGCGCGGATGCATCCACAAATGCACCTTCTGTTCGATCCTCGGCCGGCAGACGTACCAAGCACGATCGGCCGAGGGCGTGCTCGCGCTCCTCCGTGTCTACGAAGAGCGCTACCGCGCGATGTTCGCGCGTCCGGACTCCGGCGCCGAGATCCCCCACGACGTCCAGATCCCGCGGAATGCGTTCCGCCTCCACATCAGCGACGACGACTTCGCTTGCGACAAGGCACGGGCGATCGCGTTCTTGCGCGCACTGCCCGAGACACCGTTCCGCCTTGCCTCGATCCAGGTCTCGATCGCGGATCTCTGCAAGCGCGAAGGCGGTGTGCTCTTGGCGGAGCCTGACCTCGAGATCCTCGATGCGATCACGCCCGAGTGCTTCGCCGACGCACACGCGAGCATCCCGGCACGCGACTACGTGGCCGATCACCGCTCGCGGCGTTGGAGCTCGTACCTCGCGATCGGCGTCGAGACGTTCTCGGATCGGGAGCTGCGACGCCTCGGCAAGGGCTATCGCGTCGAGCACGTACGCGCGATCGTGGCCGAGCTCGCGCGGCGACGCGTGCACATGGACGCCTATTTCATCGCGTCGAACGCCGACACGAGCGCGGACGACCTCATCGACTCGATCGAGGAGGTCTGCCGTCTCAAGATCCGCTACCCGCGCTGGTTCCACGTCCGCTTTCCGATCGTCCCGCGCCTGGTCTCGTACGGCACGAGCGCGAGTCATCGTCGGATCCTGCTCAACGGGCAGAGCGATCGCATGGCCGTACGCGCGTACGCGTCGGTGCCTTCGCACCCGGAGTTCGACTACACGTTCGTCGAGCACGACGTCTCCTCCGACCCGTTCGTCGATGCCGCCGTGACGGCGGGCTTCTTCACCGATGAGCGTCGCTACACCGCCTCGCTCGACGCACTCGCGGCGATCGTGCGTGCACAGCGTGATCGCGCGGTGGACGGTGAGCCGCGTCGCCGCGCCGAGCGCGTGCTCCGTCGGCTCGACGATCTGCCCCGCCGTCTTGCGTTCGAGGCGCTCGTGGAAGCACGCGAGGCGGTGCATCACGATCCCAAGCAGCGCGAGCGCGAGCGAGTGGCGCTCGAGTCGGCCGAGGAGATCCTCGGCCCGAGCACGGGGTGGTTGCGCGCGTTCAAGCGCCACTCGGAACAGGGCGCGCCGCGTCTCGTCGTCATCCCGACCTGGCAGTGCGAGCTGCGCTGCGCGTACTGCTGGATCCCGAAGCAGGACGGCCGCGTCATGAGTCGCGAGGTGCTCGATCGCTCGATCGAGCTCTTGCTCGGCAGCGAGCGTCCACGCGTGATGCTCCAGTTCTTCGGTGGCGAAGCGCTGATGGAGTGGGACCTCGTGCGTCACGGGATCGAGCACGCCGCGGCGCGTGCGGTCGAGCTCGGCAAGCAGATCTCGTTCGTGCTCTCGTCGAACGGTTGGTCACTCGACGCCGAGAAGCTCGCGTGGCTCGGGCGTCATCCGGTGAAGCTCGAGCTCTCGCTCGACGGCGACCCCGAGACGCAGAACGTGTTTCGCATCGCGCACGACAAGGAACAGGACTCGTACCGAAACGGGATCGCCAGCCACGCGCCTGCGATCGTGGCATCCGGCCTCGACTACGAGGTCATCATGGTCGTGCACCCGAAGAACGTGTCGAAGGTCGTCCACAACTTCTTCCACATCGCGGGGCTCGGATTTCGACGGATTCAGATCAACTTCGCGCTCGGTACGAAGTGGTCGCCCTCGAACATGTCGACGTTCGCGGCGGGCTTGCTCGAGATCGGCGAGGAGCTGCGCCGCCGGTGGGTGCACGGGGAGCCGCTGGTACTCGTGAACCTCGAGCGCAAGCCCACGCCCATCCTGCTGAACGGCGAGATCACCGTCGACTGGGACGGGACCGTGTTCGGCGGGAACGGGTTCCTGCACGAGACGACGCACAAGGACAAGTTCGTCATCGGTCACCTGGACGATCTCCAGAGCTTCGACCGGTATCACACGGACGCGCCGCAGAACGCGTACCTGCTGGAGTGGTCGTACCCACCCGAGGAAACGAAGAACAACCTCGAGGTCGGCAAGATCTTCACGAGCTTCGTGGCCTGGATGCAGGAAGGCGAGCACGCCCCGCCGCGTCCGAGCGCGAGCGCTCGGCTCGAAAGAGAACGCACCCGAAGCATCGAGGACGCGTGAAGGTCACCGCGTCGGCGTTCAGCCCACTCCGGCCGGATGCGGAGCAGATCGACCGGCGTCTGCGGCAGATCCTGAAGCGAGACAGTGCGAACGTCGGCGTCGACGCGCAGATGGATCGGCTGACCGTCATGCTCACGCGTTCCTGCGAGCTGCGCTGTTCCTACTGCTTCGTGGCGGTGCGCGAAGACGCGTACGGTCGTGACAGCGATGGCGCGAAGTTGGCCGGCATTCCGACCGGAGACATCGGGCACGAGCGCCTCGGAGCCGCGATCGACCTGCTGATGCGTTCGCCGCGCCCACGGCTCGGGCTGCAGCTCTTCGGCGGCGAGCCCACGCGTCGCTGGGATCTGCTCGCGGCAGGGATCGAGCGGGCCCGCTGCCATCCGGAACGTCGAGGGCGCTCGCTCGAGCTGCTCGTGACGACCAATGGTCTCGGCCTGGACCCGGACGATCCCTCGCTCGACGAACGGCTCGCCGTGCTGGCCGCATCCGAGATCGTCGTGGAGCTGAGCATCGACGGTGACGCTCGCGCGAGCCGGTTTCGTCGAGGACACCTCGTCACCACCGATGCCTCGAACGCTCGCCTCGCGCGTCTGATCGGGCGGCTCAACTCTTCTGGCGTTCGCTGGTTTGCGAATGCCACGTTGCCTCCCGCCGCGGCCGGAGAGCTGAGCGAGCGCTACGAGTGGGCACGTGCGAGCGAGGTCCCAGCGCTGCAGCTGAACTACGCGACCGGGATGGCGTGGACCGACGAACAGAGGACGACCTACCTCGAGGGTATGCAGCGCGTGCTCGTGCGCGACCACCTCGAGCGTACGAAGCTCTCCCTGTTCAACTGGAACAACGGCGCCGACCCGGTGCCACTCTGTGCGGATGTGATGGTCGACGTCGACGGCACCATCGTGCAGATGGGAGGAATCTTCCACGAGAAGCGCTTTCCCGAGCTTCGGAACGCCTACCATCGCGGCACGCTCGCGGGTACGCGCTCGTTCGAAGGGCTCCGGATCCCGCTCGGTGATCTGTTCGAGCTCACCCGTCGCACGTTGTCTGCATCGGACTGGGCGGTGTTCGAGAGCAACACGAGGCTCGGCGCCGGGGTCGACCTCGTGGTCGCGCTCACGCGGCGTCGCCTGGGCATCGGCGTCTCGTCGGCCTGATATCCTCTGCGTGCGAATGTCCGTGCACGACCGAGAGACGCGCGAGCGCTACCCATTCATCGACTTGCTTCACCGCGAGGCCGCGATGATCCGCGCGGAGGTCGATGCCATCGAGCCGAGCGCATTCGTTCCGATGCCGAATTACCCGAGCGGGTGGACCGCGTTCCTGCTCGACGCCGGTCGCTGGGAGAGCGAGTTTCCGCGCGTGGACTTCGATGCGAACCGGCGCCGCTGTCCTCACACGTACCGCACGATCGCGGGCATCGAAGGATTGATGCTCGGCGGGTTCTTGCGCCTCGAGCCGGGTGGATCGATCGGACCCCACGAGGACTTTCGTGACGACGACATGGTGCGATGCCATCTGGGCCTCCATTTGCCCGTCGCCGAGCAAGGCTACTGGCCGGAACTCGCTGCGCGCCTCATGGACGTGCGCCAGACCCACTCCGCGCGCAACGACGGCGACCAGGCCCGCGTCACCCTCGTGATCGACGTCCGTATGCGCTTCGTCGTCCCCACCGGATCCTTCGGTTCTTGGCAGCCGCCTACGACGTGAGCGTCTTCGCGGCGCTGCTCGGGCGTGATCGCGCCGCAGGTCGACCGCGCGGCAAATCCGCTATGCTGAGTGCGTGGCGACGGAGCCGACGTTCCAAGTGCCCCCGGGGACCAAGGTCCACCTGCATCGCGCGTTCGGCTGCTGCCCACTCGCGGGCGCGGTCGGATCCCGCGCGCACGACTATTTGGAGCGAAACGGCCACATCATCGTCGATGATCCGAAGGACGCGGACGTTCAGCTGGTCAACACGTGCGGCTCGGACGCCGGCAAGGCGCAGCTGACGTACGACGCCATCGACCGCGTGCGCGCCGTGGCGAAGGACAGCGCGGTCGTCGCGATCGGCTGCCTCGCGAGCATCGAGCCCAACCGCCTCGACGAAGCAACGCGTGACCTCCGGCGGCGCGCACTGCTCGATCCTCGTCGACTCGATCGCCTCGACACGATCTTCGCGCCGGAGGTGGTGCGCTGGGAGGAGGTGCCCACTTCGCTCGTGAACCGCTACTCGGACAATCCGTTGGCGAGCGGGTGGTACCACGTCACGGTGGGCACCGGCTGCCTCGGTCGGTGCAGCTTTTGTGCGATCCGGCGCGCCACCGGACGTCCGCAGAGCCGGCCGGTGATCGATGTGCTGGCCGACATCGACCGCGGGATCGAGGCAGGCGTGCCCGACGTCCTCTGTATCGGCTCGGACGTGAGCGCCTGGGGTGTCGATCTCGGCCTCACGGTCGTCGACCTCGTTCGCGCGCTCGTCGCGCATCCGGGTGAAGCGCTCTTCTCGATCGAGGCCTTCGAGCCGACGCTGCTGCTCGCGCATCTCGATGCGCTACTGCCGCTCTTCGCATCGAAGCGCTTCTCGATTCTCGCGGTTCCGATCCAGTCCGGTAGCCAGCGCGTGCTCGATCGCATGAGGCGCACCTATCGAATCGACGACGTGATGCGTGCGATGGAGCGCATCCGCGCGGCCGATCCGGACATCGTCCTGCGCACCGACGTGATCTACGGGTACGGTGACGAGACACACGACGAGCTCGAGGCAACGCTCTCGAGGCTCGATCCGTTCGACATCGTCGGCTTCAACGTCTACCAGCCGAGACCCGGCACGCCTCCGCTTGAGCTCGATGCTGCCGAGATCGCGGAACGTGGGGCGCGGGTGATGGAAGTCCATCGCATCCGAGAGCGCTCCGCGAACACCCGGACGCCGCGCCGGATGCGCCCGCTGCCGCCGAAGACTCCCGATGACGTCGCCTGGGAGCCGGCACCGCGCGCGGCCGGCGAGAGCGACGGGACGGACGCCGGCCTCGTGCAGGTTCGCGTCGGTCGACACGGCGGCGCTGCGAGCGACGACGCCGACGACGGTCACGCTCGATGGCTCGCGAGCCTCGGAACCCGGCTCGGCCGGGTACTGGCGCGTCATGGTGAGATGACTCTTGGTGGTGGCTTCCGCTGGGTCGCGCCACGCGTCGACGTCTCTCTCGATGCGCTCGTGCTCGAGGCAGAAGGTCGACGTGGCGAGCGGGTCGCGGTCGGTCTGCGACGACCCGATCGCGAAGGGCAGTACGCGATGCGATCGGACCGTTTTGCGGCGTGGGTATTGCCTAGCGACGTCGCTCGCAGCGAAGACGCGCAGCGCGCGCTCCGCGGGATCTTCGCGGCGCTCGGGCTGCGCTCTGGTGACGCCGGCAACGCCCGCGACACCCCGCGCTGAGGCCCGATCGCCTCGAGGTGCGCGCTGCGGTACGCTGACGAACGACATTGGCCATCGACCCGTCGATCATCTCTTCGCCAAGCGCGGTCGCGACGGGGACGATCGCGCTCACGCCCTATGTCGCGCCGCTACGCACCGAAGCGAGAGCGGTGCTCGTGCGCGCGCTGGCTGCTCTCTTGGAGGTCGACTCGAGCGGGATCGCGACGCTGGAGAGGCCGGCGTTCGATGGGCCGACGATCGCCAGCCTTCGCGCGCCGTCGGGAGAGATCCTGCGCGTCTACCTCCACCCGGAACCCCGCGGCTGGATCGCCGGCCCGGTGGGAGTGACCTTCGAGCGCCCCGAGTCTGGCGAGCCGCGCGATCCGGAACACCGGAAGCTCTTGCTGCGCCTCGCCGCGAGATTCGGCGAGACGCAGGACGGGGCGGCGCTCGTCGCGTGCGGAGTTGCGCTCGCGGCCGCCGACCGACGTTGGGCACAGCTGCTGTCCATCGATGATCGCTTCTACCGACACGTCGAGCACGCACACAGTGGCGTGACGGGCCTCTTGCGAGCGGGCTTTCGTTGCAACCAGGACTGTCACTTCTGTTGGCAAGGCCGCGACTGGCCCTCGGCACCGGACGATCTCGTGTTTCAGTGGCTCGACGAGCTCGCCGGGCACGGTGTGACACGCCTCACCGTCTGCGGCGGCGAACCCACCATCTGGAAACCGCTGCCGGAGCTCATCGAGCGCGCGACCCGAGTCCACGGAATGCGCACGCACCTCAATACGAACGCGATCCGCATGAGACAGCCGGGCTATGCGCGGATGCTGCGCGAAAAGGGGCTCAGGACGATGCTCGTCAGCTTGCATAGCCACGACGCAGCGACATCCGATCGGATGACGCGTGCGCCCGGCACGCACACGCGGACGGTGGAGGGCATCCGCGCAGCGCTCGATGCCGGCCTGCTCGTCATCCTCAATTGCGCGGTCGAGCGCGACAACGTGACCACACTCGCCGATCACGCTCGTTTCGTCGTGCGCGAGTTCGTCGACGGACGTACCGAGCGCGTTGCGATGGTCAACTACAGCCAGCCGGGCCGCTACCACGACGCGCATGGGTACCTGGCGCGCATCGTGCCAATCGACGAGGTACGGCCGCACGTCACCGCAGCGGCACGGATCCTTCACGCCGCGGGGGTGCTGCTGGAGATCACCGGCTCGTGCGGGTTCCCGGCGTGCGTCGTTTCCGACGTCCCCGAGTTGGCGCCGTGGCGTGCGCCCGAGAGCTTCGATACGCAGCACAAGAGCGCGCGCTCCCATCCCGTGGCTGCGTGTCGAGAGTGCGCGGCGCGCGAGCAATGCATCGGTGTGCGCCACGAGTACGTTGCGCTGCACGGGGGTCGCGGCCTGCTCCCCTACGCTGCGCTTCCCCGTTCCGACTGGTACGAGCGCCTCGCCGCGAGCCCCATGCGCGACGCGTGGGCGTGGGACGACCCGAGCGTCGACTGACACCGCATCACGTTCGCGGACGGAGAGTGACCCCCCGACCGAGCTCTTCGGCGAGCACGCCGGGACAGCGCGCGCGATCGAGACAGTCCGCACAGGCGTCACCAAACACCGTACGCGTCGTGCGAAAGTAGAGATCGATCACCGTCGCCGACGCGCGCGGCTTCTCGCGGCTGACGCAGCGGGGAAAGCCTACGAGCGACACGTCGAGGTCCGCGATCGCCCGCTCGAGCTCGAGAAGAGTTGGCGCTTCGGCATCCCAGGACCACACGCCCGCCTTCGGACGAGAAACACCGATGGCGAGGCGACTTCCCCAACGATGCGCAGTCATGGTCGCCAGCGCGTCGAGCTCGGGGAGGGTCCGAGTGAGGGCGAGCGTGTGCACGAAGACCTCGATGCCGGCCGCGCGGGCGGCATCGAGGCCGCGCGAGATGCGCTCGAGCGCCGCCGGCGTTCCGACGATCGCATCGTGGACCTCGGATGTCGCCGAATAGAGCGGTACGGCGAGCGCGCGAACGCCCAGGTCGCGCCAGCGACGCGCGACTCCTGGCTCGCCGAGTCGGAGCCCGCTCGTCATCACTTCGATCGGCACACCTCGGGAGCCGAGCGCCCGGAGCGCCGATTCGAACGCAGGATGAAGGGCCGGCTCCGTGCCGCCGATGCACACGCGCTCCACGACCACATCGCGCGCGCCCTCGATCCAGCGAAGAACGTCGTCCGTGCGCGTGATCGACTCCGGGGCTGGATCGGTCACCCCTGCGGTCGCGCAGAAGTAGCAGCGGCTCTCACATGCGTTGTGAAGGAACAAGAGCGCGACCGGAGGGAGGCCGCGCGCGACCATCTCCCGCACTTGATCGGCGGCGGAGGACGTGAGGACGCGGAGCCAGGCGTCGTTCTCCGTGCACCGCTGACTCGTCGCGCTGGCACGGGCCGATCGATCGGTGCTCATCTCGATCAGTATACGAGCGCTGACGGTATACTGGGACTCGACAAGCGATGAGCAGCTCTCACGTCGTCGTGATCGGGGGTGGCCCCGCCGGAGCCACCGCGGCGGCGATCCTCGCCAAGGAGGGCGCTCGCGTCACGCTGATCGAGCGCGAGCACTTTCCGCGCGAGCACGTGGGTGAGTCGATGCAACCGGCCTCGATCGCGCTGCTCGACACGCACCTCGGGCTGCGTGCCGAGATCGAGGCGGCCGGTTTTCCACGGAAGTACGGCGCGACCTACGTGTGGGGCGAGACGCGCGAGCCATGGTCGGTGCTCTTCGACGAGCGGCTGGAGCGCGAGATCGGTGGGCTCGATGCGGGTCCCGACCCGGAGGCAGCGCTGCTTGGTGGAAGCTACGACCACGCGTACAACGTCGATCGCTCGCGCTTCGACGACATCGTGTTTCGCGCAGCGCTCGGCGCGGGCGTCGAGCTCCGCGAGGTCGAGGCGCGCGCGCCCATCGTGGAGGACGGACGCGTCGTGGGCGTGACCACACGTGACCCGAGCGGGCGCGAAGAGAGCGTGCGTGCTGACTACGTCATCGATGCATCGGGGCAGCGCTGCTTGCTCGGTCGCGCGTTCGATCTCGCCGAAGACGTCGGGGACATGCGCGCGACCGCGACCTACGGCTACGTCGACGGAGCGGGCGGTGCGTCCGGTGCGCTCGGACGACACGTGCAGATGGTCGAGAGCGTCTCGGACGGCTGGTGTTGGTTCATCCCCATCGCGAAGGACAGGACCAGCGTCGGGATCGTGTCCCAGGGACGCGAGCGGCTGACCGACGATCGTTTCGATGCGCTGCTGCGAGAGACCTCTCTTCCGATCGAGGGAGCGCGCTGGGTTCTCGACGCGAAGGGGCAGCGCCTTCGGCGTACGCGTGACTGGTCGTATGCATGCAAGCGCTTCGCGGGCGAGGGGTTCGCGCTGATCGGTGATGCCGCCTGCTTCGTCGATCCGATCTTGTCCGGCGGTGTCGACTTCGCCGTGCGCATGGGCTGCCGCGTCGCGTTCGCGCTGGTGCGCGGGCTGGGAGGTGCCGAGCCGCTCGGCCCGATGATCGCGTCGTGCGAGCAGCAGCTTCGCCGCGAGTACAAAGCCTACCTGCGTATCGCGCGCTACTGGTACGGCAACAACCGCTCGGTCGATGGCCTGTTCTGGGAGGCGCACCGCGAGATCGCGCCCGACGCCCTGACGACGCCGCTTCGCGCGTTCGTCTACCTGACCACGGGCAAGCATGCCGCCGATCAACACCTCAAGGTCTTCACCGAGTGGCAAGAGAAGAAGATGTTCGGGCAGCTCGGCGTCGACGGGCTCGCGCTCAAGCGCGCATGGAAAGATGCGCAGCCCGCGACGACGAAGCCCGGCTCAGCCGATGGCTGACTCGATCGCGCTCGTGACCGTGGCGCTCATCGGGTCTTCGGTGGGCGCGAATCGCGCGATCACGGCGCCGTCCTTGCCGACGAGGAACTTCCCGAAGTTCCAGCTCACCTTGCCGGGGCCCTCGGGCTTCGTCGGCTCGGCCGTGAGAAACGCGTAGAGCGGGTGCGCCGTGGGGCCGTTGACGTCCACCTTCGCGAAGAGCGGGAAGGTGACGTCGTACTTGGTGGAGCAGAACGTCTTGATCTCGGCCTCGGTGCCCGGCTCTTGCGCGCCGAACTGGTTGCAGGGAAAGCCGAGCACGACGAGGCCGCGGCCTTCGTAGCGACGGTAGAGCGCCTCGAGCTTGTCGTACTGCGGCGTGAGGCCACAGCGGCTCGCCACGTTCACGACGAGCAACGCCTTGCCGTCGTAGTCGCGCAGCGATCGCTCGGTGCCGTCGATCGTCTTTGCGGAGAAGTCGTGGGCGCTCGTCATGGCTCCGACCATCGTGCCCCGGAAGTCGGACGTCAAGGCGCGTGGTAAGCAGCGAGCGATGTCCGGGGATCGGCGCTTCGTCGGTGAGGGCCAGCTCGGCTGGGTGGACTCGCTCGGTGGCAAGGGCGCGCTCTTCCCCGTCGTGGCCGGCCTCCTCGGGATCTCCGCGATGGGCGCGTTCGATCGATTCGCCTCGTTCTCGCTGGCGCTCGGGGCGCTCGTTCCGATCTGGTTCGCGTGGCGCATGCGCGTGCCACACGCGTTGGTGCGTACGCTCCGCCGAGGACGGCCCTGGTTTCGCGTGGAGCTCGACGACCTGGGCGTGCGGACCTCGGATCTCACGGGCAGGCCCACGAGCCCGCTCGAGTGGTTCGAGCTCGAGCGCTATCACGCCATGGACTACGGGCTCGTGCTGGTGATGCGTGTCGCGAAGAACGGCGTGAACGCGGTGCTCGTACCCAAAGCGTTCTTTCCCGTCGGCGAATGGCCAAGCGTCCAAGCGCTCGTGCGGGAGAAGCTACCCGGCTCGGCCAAGGCGCACGATGATGCGCTCGCACAGGGCGCCGAGCAGCGACGTCGGAGCGCGCGTCACTTGGTCCCGACGCTCCTCGCGATCGTCCTGCTCTTCGGGCTGCTCTACTGGCTGCTCTACGGGTGGTTGCAAAGCACGCGATGACGACGATCGACGATCCGCTCACCGACGACGCGCTCACGTCTCGCTTTCGCGTGTGGCAGCGTGTGCGTGGTCATCGCTACTCGCTCGACGACGTCGTCGTCGCGTGGGAGGCGGCGCGCGCACGGCCCTCGGCGCGCACGGTGATCGATCTCGGCACGGGCATCGGGTCCGTCGCCATCATGCTCGCGCATGCGCTCGACGGTGCGAGCATCGCGGCGGTCGAGGCGCAGGAGGTCTCGTTCGCGTTGCTCGCGCGCAACGTGGAGCGCAATGCCCTTGGCGATCGCATCCGGATTCGTCTCGGCGACCTTCGTGAGACGGCCAGCTACGCGGGCCTCGGCGGCCCCTTCGATCTCGTGACGGGGACGCCGCCCTACTTTCCGCGCGAGTCGTGCACGCTGCCGCCCGACTCTCAGCGCGCACACGCGCGGGTCGAGCTACGCGGTGGCGTCGAGGACTACCTCGCAGCGGCGCGCAAGCTCGTCGCGTCGGACGGCCTCGTGGTCGTGTGCGCCGATGCGCAGCGCCCCGAGCGCGTGATGCGCGGAGCCGAGCGCGCCGGACTCTTTCCCGCGACACGCCGCGACGTCGTTCCGCGCGAGGGCAAGAACGCGCTCGTCGGGGTGTGGACGCTCTCTCCGCGCGAGGGGGATCTGGTGCGCCATCCCGATCTCGTCGCTCGTGACGCCGCCGGCGCCCGCATGCCCATCCAGCACGAGCTGCGTGCGTTCTTCGGTCTCTCGATCGCGCCTGAATCCGCGAGTCCCAAGCGCACGCTTTGACCGAGCGCGCGCGCCGTGGGACAGGGCGTGCGTGCTCGAAGGACCCCGGCAGCGTCGCGCGCTCTCGAACGTCGGTGGGGCGGTTCGCTCGCATGGCGATCCGAAGCTCGCGGCGATCTTCAAGAGCGCGCTGGAGCGGACGGCACACGAGTCTCCCGACGTCGGCACGCATGGCTTTCACGCTTGGCCGGCGCGCATGCATTGGGCGCTGCCCGCGACGATCTTCGAGGCGCTGGGCGTGCGTGGTGCGCGCGTGCTCGATCCCTTCGCGGGCGGTGGAACCGTGCTCGTCGAGGCGATGCGCGCGGGCGCGCTCGGGACGGGGATCGACCTCAATCCGCTCTCCGCCTTGATCATCGAGGCGAAGTGCTCGCTGCGATCGCCGCGCGAGTGCGACGATTTCCTCGAGACCGCCGCGAGCGTCGTCGAGTCCTCGCTCGAGCGTGTGCAGACGCGCACCGAGATCAAGGCGCACCTCTCGCGAGACGAAGCCGCGCTCTACGCGCCGCACGTCTTGAAAGAGCTGGCCGGGCTCCTCGCGGAGATCGACATCGTCGAGAACGAGCGAGATCGACGCGCGCTCGCCGCCATCTTCTCGTCGCTCGTGGTGAAGCTCTCGAAGAAGAAGGCGGACACGTCCGAAGAGATCGTCGAGAAGCGCCTGCGCAAGGGCCTCGCGAGCGAGCTCTTCGCCCGAAAAGCCGAGGAGCTGGGTCGGCGCTGGGACGAGCTGCGCACGCACGCGCCGCGCGATGCAGAAGAGCCGCACCTGCTCACCGGCGACGTGCGACGCGCGCCCGACCTGCTCGGTGTGCGCTATCGAGCGGACCTCGTCTTCACCTCACCTCCCTACGGCGGCACGTACGACTATCACGCGCACCACGCGCTTCGTCTCGCCTGGTTGAACCTCGACGATCGAGCGTTCTCGCGCGGTGAGCTCGGCGCACGTCGAACGCTGCGCGGGGCCGAGGCCCAGGGTCGCTTCGATGCCGAGGTCGGGCAGATGCTCACCTCGATTCGGCGCGTCGTGAAAGACGACGGGCTCGTGATCCTGGTCGTCGGAGATGCCGAGCTCGGACGGCAGCGCATCTCGCCCATCGACCAGCTCGATGCGCTCGCGCCGCGGGCGGGCCTGAAGCTGATCGCGGGCGCGTCGGAGGAGAAGCTCGACTTCCGCGGAGGCCCCTCGCGCGAAGAGCACGTCCTCGCGCTCGCGCCGATCCCGACGCAAAAGCGTCGAGCTAGATGATCGCGACACAAAAGCGTCGCTGAGCTCGGCCGGAGTCGTCCGCGGAGCGGACGCGACACAATTGTGTCGGCCCGGCGAGCCGGGCACTCCGGTCGAGAGCTCTACTTCGCGGACTTCGCCAGTCGCTCTTCGCAGATCCGATCGGCCACTCTCGCGGTGGTCTCGCCGCTCTTCTTCGCGCGCTCGCCGATCTCGAGGATCGTCTCGTAGATGCGCGCCACGCGCTCGCGGACCTTCTCGGGCTCGTAGGGCGTGCGCGTGCGCGCGAGCTCGTGCTCGGCCGCCACGTTGTAGAGGCCGCCCGCGTTGATCGCGTAGTCGGGCGCGTAGAAGATCCCCTTGGCGAGCAGCGCTTCGCCGTGGCGTGCCTCGGCGAGCTGGTTGTTCGCCGCGCCCGCGATCGCTCTCACCCTCAGCTGCGGGATCGTCGCGTCGTCGAGGATCGCCCCCAGCGCGCAGGGCGCGAACACGTCGGCCTCCACGGCGAAGATCTCCTCGTTGCCGACCAGCGTCGCGCCGAACTCGGTCCTCACGCGCTCCATCCGGGTCTTGTCCACGTCCGTCACGGTGAGCCGCGCGCCGAGCGCATGCAGCTCCTTACAGAGGTAGTAGCCGACGTGACCGACGCCCTGAACCGCGACGTGAACGCCGTCGAGCGAGCGGCGTCCGGTCGAGATCTGAACGGCCGCTTCGAGGCCGCGCCGAACACCGAAGGCCGTGAATGGAGAAGGATCGCCCGAGCCTCCGTTCTCGGATTTCACGCCCGTGACGTGCGGCGTGACCGATCGGATCGTCTCCATGTCGGGAACGCCCGTGCCGCTGTCTTCGGCCGTGATGTAGCGGCCCCCGAGACCGTCGACGAAGCGACCGAACGCGCGGAAGAGCGCCTCGCGATCGAAGCTGCCCGCCGGCTTGAGGATCACGCTCTTGCCGCCGCCGTGCGGGATGTTCGAGATCGCGGCCTTGTAGGTCATGCCGCGCGCGAGGCGGAGCGCGTCGACGAGCGCGAGCTCTTCGTGCGCATACGGAATGAACCGACAGCCCCCGAGCGAGGGCCCGAGCCGCGTGTCGTGGATGGCCACGATCGCGCGCAAGCCCGTCGCGGCATCGCGGGCGAAGTGGACCTCACCGAACTCGAGAGACGTCAGGTGCGCAAAGACGTTCACGACGCAGCCTCCTTCGGGGCTCGCCCCCACGGGGCAACGCCCGCTTACCCGCCCCGCGAATCGCCCGCAACGACGCAACGCGTCGACACTCGTCCCCGAAGCGTCGTCGTCGGCCGACGCCTTCGCTCGGACTCACCGGCGATCGCGGTGCGGCTCGGGAGCGGCTGCGTCTCCTGCTGGTTTCCTGCTTCTACGCGCGGTAGACCCGCGCACGAGTGACTCCATGACGACGTCCGGGTGGCTCTGGCTCGCACTCGACGCGGCGGTCGTCCTGGCCCTGGTTGCGACCCTCGGAGCTGTCCTCGCGCGGCGACGGGAGCTCGCGGGCTCCGTGCTCCTCGGCGTCGTGTCCGTGGCCACCGGGATCGCGCTCGGCGCACGCGGGCCGGACGTCCCCGATGGGTGGATCAACGTGTTGCAAGAGGGCCTGGGACAGCTGCACGTGCGCGAGCTCGATGGCCGCGGTGCGCACGGCGGTGACGGGTTTCTCGCGCTCCTCGACCTGCTCGTACCCCGCGTCGCGGGCGACGGGCTCCGCACGCTCGTGCGCTGGAACGTCGGCCTGAGCATCGCCAACGCGGGCCTGTTCCTCGTGATCGCGCGGCAATGCGTCGGGCGACTCGCCAGCGTCGTACTCACGATCGTCTTCGCGCTTCACCCCGTCGCGCTCAACGTCACGGTTTCGGAGCTTCCGTGCGCGGTCCTGACGAGCGTCTTCTTGTTGGGGGTGATCGCGGCCGCCGCATCCAACGACGATGCGCTCGGACCGCGCGCCCGCTGGCTGGGTTGGCTCACCCTCACGGGGCTCGCGGCGATCGCGGCGTCCCTTCGTATCGAGACGGTCATCGTCGGTGCACCGGCGGTGCTGATGCGCGCTCTCTGCCTGCGCTACGGATCCCGGCGATGCGATGAGATCTGGGAGCGAGGACTCGCTCGCGTGGGGCGCTTCCTTGCTGGCCCGCCGATCCGGGTGCTCGGTGCGCTCGGCGCCGTCTTCGCGCTCAGGCTCGGGGCCCGCATGCTCGAGCTTCGAGGGGTCGACGGGAGCTCGGATCCCCTCTCCGTCGCCGGCTTCGCTCTGCCCGCGACCCTGGCGATGTCGCTGCCTCTCGGCGCGGTCGTGCTCTTCGTCCTCGGCTCGATTCACGCGTTCATGCGCCCGAGTCGGTTTCTGCAGCTGCCCGTCGCGCTCGTCGTTCTCTACGACGTGTATCGTTCGGAGGGTCACGCAGGGACCGCGCCGTTCGAGATGCTTCGCTATCTCGGCAGCGTCGCACCGGTCGCGCTCGTCCTCGCGCTCTTCGGCTGGCGTGAGCTCGTCGCGATCGGAGAACGGCTGGGATGGTCCACCGACGCAATGCGCGTCGCGCGGATGCTGACCGCGCTCTCGTTGGGTTGCTGGAACCTGACCGGCATCGTCTGCTTCGATGACGCGCTGGAGTTCAACAGTCGCCCGCGAAGCGTGACGTGGGAGCCCTCGCAGTATCTCGTCCTTCAGCGCGACCAGCAGATCGAGGAGCGCTACCTGCTCGAGCTCTTGGATCGTTTCCCAGCGTGCGCGTTCGTCGCGCGTGTGGTGCCGTCGGAGAGCGTGGGGGACCGCGGCTTCAGCGACGTTCCGGTCCCCGACTGGGGCGCCCTCTGGTTCGGCACGATCATCGCCGAGCCCGATGGGCGCCGAGCGCGACCTTGGCGCGGCACACCGGCCGACCTCGCGGCCGACGTCGACACGCAATGCGTCCTCTACTATCGAAGTCTCGACTGCAATCTGGCCAACGCCGCGGACATCTGCGATCAGGATGCCGCCGGGCTCGCCCTCGTGGAGGAACGTCGTCAGCCGGACCGGCGGTACTACTTTCACGTTCGAATGCAGGCCGAGCTGCGGCTCGCGGTCTATCGAGTGCGCTGACCGCGCCAGCGTCGGTGAGCCAAGAAGCACGCGGACGAGGCGAACGCTGCGCCTGCCGCGGCCATGAAGAGGGCGATTCTCGGCTGGCCCGCGAGCATCAGCGCGAGCAGCCCGAGCGTCATCGTGGCGAGCAGACCCAGCCTGTGCAGGGCGCCCGAGAGGAGCATCGACGACAACGCTTCGCGTACGAGCCCCCAGAATCCGACGCGTGAGCGCCCGTCGTAGCGAGCCTGTTTGTCGTACGGCACCGCGGCCGCGTGGACGCCGATCGCGCCGATCACCGCAGCGAGGTTCGCCCGCTCGACTCGCATCGATGCGACCTTGGCCGCCACGTCACGACGCATGATGCAAAAACTTCCCGCGCCCCGCGGCACCCGCCCGCCTCCGAGCGAGCCCTGGGCCGCGTGGAAGAGCCGCGCGCCCGCCGTCAACCACCATGGGTCGTCGCGACGGGCCTTGACCGCGAAGACGACGGCGACGCGCTGCGAGCGGATGGTCTGGACGAGCACGGGCAGGACCTCGGGCGGATCCTGCAGATCGCCGTCGAGCACCGCGATGATCTCGCCGCGTGCGTGAGCGAGCCCGGCTTGTGTGGCGCGGAGCTGTCCACCGTTCGTCGGCATTCTCACCGGCCGCACGCGTGCATCGGACCAAGCGTCGAGGATGGCGGCCGTTCCGTCCGTGCTGGCGTCGTCGACGAGGACGAGCTCGAATCGAAGCGCGGTCTGCTCCGCGGCCTTCACGCAGCGGTCGATCAGCATTCGTACGATCGCCTCTTCGTTGAACAAGGGCGCGACGATCGTCAGCTCGACCGGCTCGCTCACGGGGCTCGTCGCGAGAGCTCGCGCGCCACCTGCGCCGCCGCTCGTTCCACCCGAGCGAGATCGTGCTCGCTCATTCGGCTGTGGATGGGCAGGCACACGAGCGAGGCGGAGAGTGCATCGGTCTGGGGTAGCGTCGCTCCGCTGAACCGCTCCAGGCGATGCAGAGGCGGATGGAAGTAGCGCCGTACCTCGACGCCTTCTCGACGGAACGCCGCGACGATCGCATCGATCCCCACGTGCGCGTGCGCCGACCGAACACCGAGGTTCTGAAAGTTCGAGCGGACGTTCGCGGGAACCTCCTGCACCTGCCAGAAGCCCTCGCACCGCTCGAGGCTCGAGCGGACGCGCAGTGCGTACGTCCGGCGTCGTTCGATCGACGCATCGAGGCGAGCGAGCGAGTGACTCGCCGTCGCGGCCCGCAATTCGTCCAGTTTGGAGTTGAAGCCAGGCTCCGAGCGCAAGGGGTCGGCGGCGAGGCCGTGGGCGCGCGCCCGGCGAACTTCGGCGAGCAAGTCGGGAGCACCCACGACGAGGCCGCCTTCGATGGCCGGCAACATCTTGGTCGCGTGGAGAGAGAAGATCTGTGCGGCCGGCTCGGGCGGCACGCGTACGGCGTCGACTTCGGTCCCGAAGCCGTGGGCGTTGTCATAGAGCAAGGATGCGCCCGTCTCGCGCACCATCGCCGCGATCACGTCGAGCCTCGGCGGGACTCCGAACACGTTGACGGGCACGACGACGGACACGTCGCGATGCTCGGCGAGCAGCAGGGCGAGTGCGCCAGGGTCGAGCGTCCAGCGTCCGGGCTCGATGTCGCAGAAGACGGGCTCGAGCCCGTTGTGAACGAGAGCGGCGAGCGTCGCGATGTACGTGAACGAAGGCAGGATGGCCTTGCCCGTTCGGCCCAGCGCGCGCAGCAAGAGGAGCAATGCGTCCGCGCCGCTCGAGACCGCGACCGCTTCGGGCACGCCGAGCCAGCGCGCGGCTTCGTGCTCGAAGCGCCGCGTGAGCGGGCCGTCGTTGGTGACGCATCCGGACTCGAGCGCCGCGCGATAGGTCTCGAGCAGCGCGCGATCGGGCTCGAACACGGGGCGAATCCAGGGGACCAGAGGTGGCGGCGGCGGGGTGCGGGGCGCTCGCTCGGGCTCGCTCGAGCGCAGATCCCAGTGAGCCAGCGTTCGCGTCAGGCCCGAGTTCAGGTCGATCGACGCGCGAAAACCGATCGCGTCGTGCAGACGCGAGAGGTCGGGCACACGCCGCGGGATCTCCTCGAAGCCCGGACCGCAGCCCGTCGCTCCGTGAACGTCGACCTCGCCCACGCCGCGTCCGAACAGCCGCTCCATGCGCTCGGCGAGCTCGGCGATCGTGACGGGCTCGTCGCGGCCGACGTCGTACGCGCGGCCTCCCACGCCTCGCCCAGCCGCGAGCGCGAGCGCGAGGCGGCCGGTCGCCTCCGCGGCGTCGTCGACGTAGCAAGGAGAGCGCAGCGCGCGCCCAGCGTCGACGCGCGGCAGCGGCTCACGACGCAACAGCGCTCCGACGAACTTGCCGATGATGTCGCCCACGCCCGGGCCCTGGCTGAGCGGGCCGTAGACGTCGAAGAACCGCACGATCGCGAACGAGAGCCCGGCAGCACCGAGCGCATGGGCGTACTGCTCGGCCGCCATCCGGGATGCGGCTCGGGCCCGCTGCGCGCGCGACGCGGACGCGAGCCCATGCTCGGATTCTTCGGCGAGGAGATCGGCGCCCCCGCCGCCGATCTCGCTCGTGCCGGCCATCACCACCGGGCGACGTCGTGCGAGACACGCCGAGAGCACGTTCCGTGAGCCCAGCACGTCGACGTCGAGGACCCGAGCGGGGGCGCTCACGTACGCGTCGACGCCCACGAGGGCCGCGAGGTGGATCACCAGCTCGCAGCGCGCGACCTGTTCTTCCACGCAGCGCGCGTCGCACACGTCCCCACGAATCACCTCGATCGAGGCGTCTGCGCGCGCCCATGAGGGCTCGACCACGTCGAGGCAGACGACGCGGCGTCCCTGTGACACCAGCCAAGTCGAGAGCGCTCGACCGACGAACCCGGCGCCACCGGTGACGAGGATCGGCGCGCCGCTCATGCAGGGCTCCCGCGTTGGCGGCCGAGCCTGGGCCCGCGCGGGAACTCGAGGAGGCAGTCGTTCGTCGGCACGTCCGTCCAGTATCGATCGAAGCTCGCGGGATCGTCGAGTGGCTCGACCACGAGGGCCGCGTCGCGAGCCCGAGAGAGCACGGAGCCATCGCGCTTTTGGGCGAACCTGTGTAGCGTCGCCGCCGTGGCACGTCGTGGTCCCGCGATCTTGGCGATCCTCGCGCCTCTGGTGCGCCCCGTCCTGCTCTGGGCGCTCTTGCTCATCGCCACGCCCGGCCTCGCGCGTGGTCAGGACGTCGGCGCGGACGAGACCGCGCGCTGCGCGGACTTCGGGCTCGACGACGCCGAGGTCACCACGCGCCTGCACGACATCCGTGCCCGCATCGAGCACCACGAGCCCGACATGCGTCACTGGCTCACGGCGTTCGCGGTCCTGCATGGCGCGCTGCTCGGTGGTGAGCTGGTGCTCGGCTTCACGGCGAGCAGCGACGGGCCACGCAACGAAGCCATCCTCGGCGCGATCAGCTCGGGGCTCGGCCTGGCGACGTTGCTGGTCTCGTTTCCGCCCTTGATCGGAGCGGGCGGAACGCTCGATGCCATCCCCGAGGCCACTCCCGAAGAGCGCGTCGCGAAATTGGTGCGCGCCGAACGCCTACTCCGGCAGAGCGCCGACGCCGTGTCGTTCGTGCGCGGACCGGTCGCCTCGCTCCTCTCGACTGGCTACGTGATCGTCATGGCGAGCCTGCTCGCCACGGTGTTCCAGCGCACGACGGGCGCGTACGTCCTCGCGGCCGGTGGCGTCGTGCTGGGGCAGGGACGCCTGCTGCTTCACCCCGACGGGATCATGCACGAGTGGCGCCGCTACCGGTTCCAACATGCCGACGCCGGCTGCGCGCCGACGCTGTCGGTGGCCACCGCCGCGATCGCGTGGCAGCTGATGCCCACCGCGATGCCGGGCGGCGCTGGGCTGGGCTTCTCCCTCACGTTCTGATCGGCCCGCCACGAGGTATTGTCTTGGTCATGCGAACCGTGTTCTTCCGCTCGGCGATGGTGCTCGCGCTGGGCGCCCTGCCTGCGTGCGCTGCCGATCAGGCGCGGCAGACACCGATCTATGCGGGGCGCTCGGACGCGCTGCCGTCGATGGAGTGCCTTCCCGACGCCGACGTCACCGATGCCGCGTTCACCGAGCACATGCGGCGTGGTCGTGAGCTCGCGCAGGCCTCCTTCGAGGTCGCCGATCCGCAGACGCCCGCCGATCACAGCGCAGCGGCGCTCTCCGACTGGGCGGCCGGACCCTTGCGCACGTGGGTGCAGCAGAAAACGCATTCGGTCGATGCCGCGCGCGAGGAGCTCGATCTCGCTGCCGAGGAGAACCACCGACAGCGGATCATCGGCGGCGCGCTCGTCGGGCTCATGCACGAGGACATCGGACGGATCCTCTCGATGGTTCCCGTCCCCGAGGATCTCGCCGACGAGCCGGAGATCCTCGAGGCGTTCCGTCACGTGATCGAGGGGCAGGCAGCGCCGTACTACCGACTCGCACGCCAGGCCTACCGCGCGTGCGCGTTGAACGCCGTGTCACCCGAGTCGATGCAGCACTGGTCGGCGTTCTGCCGCGAGCGCATGGACCGACTGCCCGACGACGGATCGATCGACGCCGCGCCCGACGACGGTACGACCGTCGAAGTGATGCACGACTGACGACGCTAGACGACGGCGCCGTACTCGGAGTCGTCGGCCGTCACGGTGCCTTCGCGCACCGCGAAGTCGATCCAAGGCTCGTCTTGCCGCGCGGGCCCGAGGACGAGCGGCGTTCCGTCGTAGCGCATGCGCCGACCCGGAAAGATGTACGCCCCGAAGCAGTAGGCCAGGAGCGAGCGTTGATCGAGGCGCGGATCGATGAAGGGCGCGAGCTCCTTCGCATGCGCCGTCGGCGTCAGGCTCCAGTGCAGTCCGGCGTGCATGTGGTGGATGCCGTGGAAGCCGTTGTTGAACGTGAACCAGTTCACGAGCTTGCCGGTGAAGTTCCGCGAGTGGTTGTAAGGCGACTCGGGATCGCAGCCGTCGTGCTGCACGAAGTTGATGCCCGCGATGCCCCAGACCGCGTACTGGTGCGGGATGAACACGAACACGAAGAACTTCCAAGGCGAGAACACCGGCCAGAGCGAGAGCGCGAGCGTGATCGCGAGGAACGCCGCGTAGACGGCCAGCTCGATCATCAGCTGGCGATACCAGGCCGGCTTCCGCGTGCGCATGAGCTTGGCGTACTCGTAGTTGTCCTTGAAGATCGCCCCGCCGACCGCGAAGTTGAAGAAGAGCTGGTTCAGGAGGTTCCAGCCGAAGCGCATCTTGTCGGTGCGCATCCGATCGCGGGGCGTCTGCGTGTACTTGTGGTGCGAGAGGTTGTGCCCCGGCACGAACATGCTGACCGGGTGACCGTAGGTCAGCGAGAGCGCGATCTGAAAGATGCGGTTGAGCCCGCGATCGCGGAAGACGGGGGCATGCACCGTGTTGTGCGTGGCGACGGCGCAGAAGAACGAGAGGAAGCAGAGAACGCCGCAGAGGATCGCGGAGCCCCACCAAGGGAGCGCCACGGCGTAGCCGATCGCCACCAACGAGAAGTACGCGACGACGAACGCGACGGTGCGTCGATCGGCGGTGTAGCGGAGAAGACCCGTGCGACGCGCGCCGCTGTGCGTGTACTGGCCATCGACCAGGTGCTGGTCCTGGCGAGAGTCGCCGAAGGCGCGTTTATCAGGAGCGGTTCCGGTGATCCCCATGACGCGCTGAGTCTTAGTCCCCGCGCGGGGCTTGTCCATTTCCAACGAGGCATCGGGCGATCGACGTTCTGAGGCCCGTCACACGGTGCGAAGCGCGCTTCACGCCTCGCTCGAGCAGGACAGGATCGCCCGCGATCAGCACCGATCGCCGCGCCCTGGTGACGGCCGTGTAGAGAAGTGCGCGGCTGAGGAGGAGCGGAACGTCCTCGTCGGGCAAGAGGAGCGTCACGTGATCGTGCTCGGAGCCCTGCGCCTTGTGGACCGTCGTGGCGTACGCGCGCTCGACCGTGCCGATGACGAGCTCGAGCGGATGATGCACGACCCGCCCCGCGCGCATGAACATCGCGACCGAGCGCGGCCCGGACGGTGTCACCACGCGAGCGACGATCCCCTGGTCGCCGTTCAAGAGCTCGCGATCGTAGTCGTTGCGATGCGCGAGCAGCGGCTCGCCGGGGACGAGGCCTTCCTCTCTCGCGGCGTCCATCGCGAGACGGCCGAGGCGCTCGTTCACTCCATCGGCGCTCGACGCGTTCGTCCCGGTGCGCGTGACCGTGAGCAGTCGCGCTGTCGCGAGGAGCGCGAGGCAGCGCTCGAGGCGTGCGAGATCGGCGGGCTGCTCGAGGTCGAACGGTTGGCGCGCGAGCTCGAGGATCGGTGCGAAGCGCAGTTCGAACGTCGCGCGCAGGAATGCGATCCGGTCTCGCTTGGACCCGAGCATCGCGACACCGGACGCGTGGGCCGCGGCGACGATGGGATCCTCGATCGCTGCGATCTGGCTCGCCTCGAGCTTGCCGTCGCGCATGGCGCTCGCGACGCGCCGCACGTCCGCTCCGCCCGGATCGCGCACGTCGGTCCGGTGGCTGAGGGTCAGCCGCGCCACAGGGACCGCGCCGTGACCGGCGGTCAGATCCGCGAGGACGGCGCCCGGATCGACGGACGGCAGCTGGTCGGGATCGCCGAGCAAGACGAGGCGCGCGTCGGGCGAGAGCGCCGCGACCAGCCGCTCGGCGAGCGCGAGATCGAGCATCGATGCCTCGTCGATCACGACCAGGCGATGGGGTAGCGGGTTCTGCGCGTGGAACGTGAACGAGCCGTCGGACGGCCGATACCCGAGGAGCCGATGCACCGTCTCCGCGCGCGCGAGCCGATCGAGCAGCGCATGCTCTTCCGCGAGCGTCGCCGAGAGTGATGCGAAGATGCGGTCGGCGGCCTTGCCGGTCGGTGCGGCGAGCGCGACGGACGACGGGGCCACGATGGGCGTGTCGCCGCCCGCCAGGGCACGAACGATCGCGGCCACGATCGAGGTCTTGCCGGTGCCGGGACCACCCGCGATCACGACCTGCGTTCCGAGCACGGCCGCTCGAAGCGCCGCGAGCTGCTCGGCCCCGAGCGCGACGGGGCCGTCCGGCGTCTTCAGCACGCCTGCCCCGGCGATCGCCGCCAGCAGCGCCGAGCTCGGCGCCATTTCTCGCGCACGTGCGGTGAGTGCGCGCGCGAGCCGATTCTCCAGCGCGACGTGGCGCGAGGGCGAGAGGCGTCCTTCGTCGAGCACCAGCGGCCGCGCGTCATCCGGCCCACCGAGCAGCGGCGCGAGGAGCGTGGACGCATTCGCGAGGGCCTCGGAGAGCGCGCGCCGCTCGGCGTCGTCGAGGCCGAGCTCGCGCGCTCTCAGGAGCAGCTCCGAGCGCTCCTCGAGCGCGATCCCGGCAGGAGTTGCCGAAGGCACGATGATCGACGTCGCGCCGCGGTGGCAGGCGTCGAGCACCGCGAGCACCAAGAGGATCGCACCGAGCGGATCCGAGGGCCGTGGCGCGGCGAGGCGCACGAGCTCCCACGCGATCGCGAGCGGCTCGGCGCCGAGATCGCTGCGCGCGAGCCGCTGCGCGAGCGCATGTGGATACGGAAGCTCGGGGCCACGTGGCAGGCCCGCGCGCAGCCATGCCGTTCCATGGGGAGTGAGTGGTACGAGCGTCGTCATGCGTCCTCCGCGTCGAGCGTGGGCGGATGAACACGCGCGGCGAGCCCCTCGAGCGAGCGCCGCGTCGGGAGCGGATAGCCCCAGGGTGCGTCGCTCGTCGCGAGGTCTTGCTCCCAGCGCCGGACCTCGTCGTGCGCCGGTCGCAAGAAGAGCGCGCCGCGTCCGCCCGCATCGAGCCCGCGGACGAACACGTAGAGGAGCCCCCCGAAGCGCGCCTGGTAATCCTCGGCGTCGGCGAGACCAAACATCCGCGCGCACGCCAGCGTGTAGAGCCGCGCCTGCACCTCGTAGTGCGCCCGTACGTGCTCGCCCATCGCGGCCGCGTCATACGAGCCCAGCCGGTCCGTCTTCCAGTCGAGCACGAAGAGCCTACCCTCGTGCTCGAAGAGCAGATCGACGACGCCCCGCACGTAGCCCCGCTCGAGCTCCGCGACTCCGGACCGCTCGGGGATCGGATGGACGAAGGGCATCTCCACGAGCCTTCGCGTGGGCGTGGCGAGTCCTTCGCTCAGCGTGAGCCCCGGCGCGGAGATCGGCGTCTTGAGCGCACGAATCGCCAGCGCGAGCGCGCCCTTCGCGAGCCCGTGGGAGAGCCCGTTGCGATCCGCGGCTTGCTCCGCGAGCGCGAGCATCGGCGCGTGCGCAGTCAGCGCGCTCGCGCTCATCGCGCGCACGTCCTCGATCGCGAGGTTCTCGAGGAGCTCGTGCACCATCACACCGACGGACGCACCGCCGGGTAGCTCGCTGGCTTCGTCGATCGCGACGAGAGTGGTCGCAGGCCCGCTCGCTGCAAGAGTCGCCGAGGGCGCGTCCAATTCGCTCGCGGCGCGATCGACGCTCTCGCTCAGCAGCTCGTTCCGCTCGGCGAGCGCATCATCGAGGCTGATCTCGCGCCGACGCTCGCCCTCGGCCTTCGCCGCGGACTTCATGCGTGAGTACGACGTCACCTCGACGCCCGCGAGCACGGTTCGCAGGGTGTGCAGGGTGCGCTCGTCGAGTCGCGGAATGTTCGGAGCGGGGGCCGGCGGCGCGATGGGCGTCGTCGTCTTCGTGGTCTGCGCACACTCGGCGACGGTGATCTCACGCCGTACGATGCGTGACACATCGAGCCCCTCGCGGACCATGCGGCAGAGCTGCGCGTTCACGACCCGATAGGGCCCGCGCATGGTGAGCTCGGTCTCGCTCACGAGAGTCGGATCGTTCGGGGGGCGCGGTCCGACATAAGGAAGAAACAGCAGCGACGCCGCGCGCGTGAGCGCCACGTAGTACAGGCGCTGAGCCTCCTGCTCGTCCTCGAGCTCGAACCGCGCCTTCTCGGCCAGAGGAAGCGGGCCGGCCCAGACGTAGCGACCATCGTCGCTGCCCGAGGCGGGGCCGTGAAGCACGACCGGGCTCCGCTCCGATGGCGGCCGCTGTCCGAAGCCGCCGAAGAGGAACACCGCGCTCGCCTCGAGGCCCTTGGCCTTGTGGATCGTCAGGATCTGAACCGCGGCGCGCTCGCTCGGCAGTCGCTGGATGTCTTCGTCGTCCGACGCGCGCGCGCGACCCGACGCCAGCTCCGCGAGCCGCTCGGCCAGATCGCGCAGCGAGAGGCGCCCGCGATGCGAGAGCGAGAGCAGCACCTCGAGCACGTGCAGATAGTTCGTGAGGCGTCGCTCGGTCGCATGGAGATAGAGCTCTCGTTGCGCGAGCCCGGTCTCGTCGACCATCGCGCGGAGCAGCGGTGCGAGCTCGCGCGCGCGCGACAGCGTCAGCAGGCGGTCGAACGCGCGGCGGACCGAGTGCTCGGCGGGGAGCTCCGCCGCATCGGCGAGGCTCGCGAGCGGCACCGCGAAGATCGCCGTCGCATAGGCGCGGAGGCGAGCACGCCGATCGCGCGGCGAGACGAGCGCGCGAAGAACGTCGAGCACGTCTTTCGCTTCGTCGGTCGCGAAGAGGCCGTCCTTGCGGAAGAACGTGTACGAGATGCCGCGTGCGCGGAGGGCCTCTCCGACCTCGTCGCCTTCGGCCGAGGTACGCGTCAGCACGAACACGTCCGACGCGTCGATCGTGCGCGCACCGCTCTCGTCGACGACGCGAACCGAGCCTGCGAGCAAGGCCTCGATCTCGAGGGCGTACGCTGCGGCCAGCGCTCGGCGCAGGGGCTTCATCCGCAGCTCGCTCTCGGAGACGAGATGGAACAAGCGCATCGCGGGCGCCTCGTGCCCTGCCTCGTCGACGACGCGAAGGGCGCTGCGCGCCGCCACCACGGGTGCGTCGTACCGAGTGACGCCGGTGAAGTAGGGCGCAGCCTTGGCGGGTGGAAGCAGGATCGCGTGCGTCGCGTCGAGCAGCCCGGCGCTGGTACGGAACGATCGATCGAGCACACCACGCCGCGCCGAGCCTCGCTGCATCTCCGCACACGCGCGCTCGTAGGTGTGTACGTCCGCGCCGCGGAACCCGTAGATGGCCTGCTTCGGATCGCCGATCACCACGAGGCTCGTGCGCGCGTCTGGAGCGGTGAGCGATGCGGAAGGCTCGACGGGATCGAAGAAGAGTCGTCGGAAGATCTCCCACTGGCGCTCGTCCGTGTCTTGGAACTCGTCGACCAGCGCGTGCTGCGTTCGGGCGCGAACCGCGCGAACCAGCGCCGGCCCGTTCGGTCCACGCAGCGACTCGAGCACGAGCGCGAGCAGGTCGTCGTAGTCGAACAGGCCGAGGTCGCGCTTCTCCGAGAGGAGGCGCGCGCGCACGTCGGGCAGCACCGCGTGCACGAGCAGCGGCACCGTGGAGCCGAGGACCTCGGCGAGCGCGCGGAGCGCAGGGCCCAGAACCGGGTCCGGCGCGAGCGAGCGCGCGAGCGCGACGATCGTTCGCTCCGCAGAGGACTTTCGTCCCTCCGTGACGAGCGACCACGCGAGCAGCGCGGGGAGCACTTGCGCCATCGGCTCGGTCCGTGCGCGGCGCGCGAGCTCGATCAGCGCCGGCAGCTCCGCGCGCGCGCGCGGCCGAGCGGCGTGATGCTCGATGCTCGCGAGCATCGGCTCGACGTCGCTCGCATCGGGGATGGTGAGGAGGGCCGTGCGCGCTCGCGCGAGGCTCACGTCGGGCCGGATCGCGCACGTCTCGCGATGAAACGCGAAGAGGCAGTCCTCGATCTCCTCGAGGCTCATCACGCCCAAGCTTGCCGAGAGCACCGCGAGCACGTCGCCTTCTGCCGCGCGAAGCGTCGTCCTCAGCGCGCGGCCGAACGCGGCACGGCCATCGACGCGCGCCGGCTCGAACGAGCGACCGCTGGTGAACGCATGCTCGGTGAGGAGGCGCTGGCAGAAGCCGTGGATGGTCGAGATCGGCGCCCGCTCGAAGCTGGCGATGGCCCGCGCGAGCATCGGCTCCGCGGAGGCGCCTTCCGCGAGGCGCTCACGAACGCGCACCCGCATCTCGCGCGTGGCCTTCTCCGTGAACGTCACCACGAGGATGCGATCGATCGCCACGCCACGGCGCACGAGCTCGACCACGAGATGCTCCAGCGTGTACGTCTTGCCCGTGCCCGCTGACGCCTCGATCACGGCGTGCGCGAATGGGTCGATGCCTACAGGAGGCGCCGTAGGCGCGATGGTCCCGACAGGAGGCGCCGAAGGCGCGTCGCTCATCGCGCACCTCGCTGCGGGGCGGCGATCGCGGGCGAGCGCAGGTGCGAGAAGAAGATCGAGAAGCGCTGGCCGGCGAGGCGTGCAGGCGCGCTGGGTGCGGGCAGGCGCGTCGCGTCGCGTACGGGTCCGTAGCGACTACGGCCTCCCTCCCACTTGGGCCCGCGGACGACCTCGATGGATCGCGCGAGATCTCGCTCGAGCGTGCCGCTCCCGCCCGCGAAGAGATAGGCGACGCGCAGCACCGACTCGATCGGCATGAAGCACGTCTGCGGCTCGACCGCGATCTCCCGCGCGAGCGACGCGAGCCAGCGCCGCGCGAGATCGGGCCGCAGCGGCTCCAGCAAGATCTCGGTGGTGGACGCGCGCGAGAGCACGAGCGCGCGACGCGGCCGCGCCCCCCCCACACCCGAGGTGCCGAGCGCGAGCGCGGCGTGATCGACGAACGCGTGCAGAGCGAGGCGAAGCTCGGCGACCTGCTTGCGCTCACCCGCACGCTTCGGGCCGAAGTCGAAGCGGAGGGGCTCTTCGTTCTCGGCGGCGCCCGTCAGCAGCAAGGGCGCGGTGGTGCCCACGAGCTCGAGCGGCCGTCCGTCGGGCAAGGTGCCGAGCGCGATCGGATCGAACGCGCGCGTGCCCGCGTCTCCGTGCTCTCGACCCGCACCGAAGCGAGTGGGCCCCGACGCACGCGATCGAGGACGCACTCGCCGAAGCGCTTCGAGGAGCTGCTGCGCCTCGACGCTCGCCAGCGATCGCGCGCGCTCACCGAACGCGCCGAGCGGAAACGCGCCGTGGGCCGTGCGCCGCGCCGCCTGCGATGCGATCGATGAATCGCCCACGCCCAGCGCTCCGACGACGAGCGCCCGCACCAAGTCGGAGTGGGCGCGCTCGTCGAGATCGAAGGGCTCGGCCTCCGTGCTTCGCGCATCGTCGTCGTCCGCGCGGCCGACGATGCGACGGGCCGCGCCCTGGACCGGACAGTCCAAGAAGCGACGGATCTCGTCGAGCGAGACGCGCACCGGCGCGACGGTGTCGGCGGGCGGCCGATGCGGGACCGGCTCGAGCACGAGCAGCGCGCGTCGCGCATCGTCGAGCGGAAGCTCCTGCGCGAGGTCCGCGAGCGGGAGCGGGCTCGCGGCCCAGTGTGCGCGCTCGCCGTCGCCCAGCGTTCGCGCGCGCGCCTCGGCCTCCGCGATCGGAAACGCGAGCGCTGCGATCCACGCGTCGCGATCGCGCGTCGCGGCGGCGGCGAGCAGCGCGGCGTCACGACGGAGCGGCGGTCGCGAGACCGAGGGATCGCCCGCCGCGCTGCGCAGCTCGTTCACGGCATGGGACGGCGCGATGTCGTCGCCCGTCTGCTCGTCGCGCGCCACCCACGACACGATCAGCGCCTCGCGCGCCGCCACGACCGCGTCCAGCAGCGCCACGCGATCGCGATCGACCGTGGTGACCTCGCACGCACGCCGCTCGTCGGCGCGCAGATCGAGCCCCGTCTCCGCGTCGTGCGAAGGAAAGCGACCTTCGCCGAGGCCCAATACGAACACGACACGATGGTCGCTCGCGCGATGCGGGCCGAGCGCGCCCACGAGGACTCCGCGGTCGCTCGCGCCGCGCGCGGCCGGAAGCGACTCGAGCGCGCGCAGGGCGAGATCACACGCGGCCGCGCAGCCGAGCTCGGCACCCCCTTCGAACGAGGGCCCACCGAGGCCGCGCAGCGCGAGCAGCGCGCGACGATGCTCGGCCAACTCCGGTCCTTCCGCGACGACGTACGTCTCGGCGAGCGCGACGAAGAACCTCGCCCAGCCCTCGAGCGGGAGCGACGCCGTACGGGCCGTGCCGACATCCGCTGCGAGCGATCGCAGCAAGACGATGGCGCTCGCTCCCGCCCCGTCGAGATCGAGCTCCTCGGGCAGCCAGCGCGCTCTCGCGCCGCCGAGGTCGCGCTCGAAGAAGCGATCGTCGCCGCTCCGCTCGCCCAGCATCATCTGTCCCAGCGCCAGCCTCTCGATCGCCTGCTCGAGATCGATCGCGCGTGGATCCGCGGCGTACGACGCGGGTACGTCGCGCGCTTCGGATCCGAAGAACACGCCGAGCCGCTCGATCGCGAGCGCGATCGCCGCAGGCGTCGCGGAGGAAGCGTTCGTCGTCTCCGCGCTGGTCTCACCGGGGATGCGCGCGAGCACGAGGGGATGAAGCAGCACATCGAGCAGGCCGGCCCGCGTCGGCCCCAGGGCCACCAGGCTGACGAGCCGCGCGAGCGCTTCCACGACGCGGCTGCGCGACGAGAGCGCGAGGTCGACGCCGCTCCACGGGATGTCGTGTGCCTCGGCGAAGATGGTCTCGATCTGCGGGAGATAGAGGTCACGGTCGCGCGAAGGGATCCAGACGGCGATGTCGGGAAAGCGAAGCGGCGCGTCCGTGGACGCAGCGCGATGTACGCGCGCCCAGATCTCACCCGCGACGACCTCCACCTCGCGTCGAAGCGAGGGCGCCCCCACGAGCACGAGCGAGCGGTCCTGCTCATCGGACGTGGATGGCGCGACGACGCGCCGTTCGCGGATGGACGCCTGCACCCTCGCGAGCCGCGTGCTCTCGTCGCTCTCGGCGAACACCCGCTCGGCCGCGTATTCCGTCGCGGCATCGAGCGCGGCGACGTGCTCCCTCGCGGCCGTTCCCCAGGATGCGAGCAGCGCGCTCTCCGTCTCGCTCTCGTCTCGTGCCGTCCGCCTCGTCGCGTCCTCCCAGAACTCCGCGCACGGCGTCGGCGTCAGCACGAGCACGTCGCTCCGTAGGGCGATCGCCGCGAGCAGTGCGAGCTCGAGCCGCGAGAAATATGTGTAACCCAGCACGACGAGCGGCGCGCCGCCCGGGTCCTGGGCGGGAGTCGTCGAAGACGCGTGGATCCCGGCGATCCCGTCCGCGAGCGTCACGAGCTGGCCATCGAAAGGCGCGAGGGCCTCGCGCAAGAGCGCGCCCTGCCATGCGGCCAACGCGCTCGGACCTCGTTCGCCGCGCAGCCAGGCCGTCACCAGCTCAGGCCGGTCGAGGGTGTACGCCGCATAGAGACGCGCCAGCCGCGCGGCGAGCTCGCACGCTCGACGCTCGCGAAGCGCGCGCGGAGAGACTCCGTCGTCCACGTAGCGACGGACCGGCGCGAGCAAGTCGTCGGCGAGGCGCTCCGGCGTAAGCAGGACGTCGCGCACGAGCGCCTCCGAGAGCGGCGCGGTCAGGATCGACTTGCCGCTCGCCTTCTGCACGCGCGCCTCGAGCTCGGTCGGAAGGCGTGTCAGCTCGATCGCGGCCGCGATCCCGAGAGCGCGCGCGATAGCCAGCTCGGCGCGTCGCTCCACCACGCGGCTGGGCATGGCCACGACCAGGCGCTCGAAGGGATCGCGTCGCTGGCGTACGCGCTCCGCGAGCGCTTCCCACAGTCGCTCGACGCGATCGGCGAAGACGACACGTAGCCTCGGGTCAGCCACGCTTCTTCTGCCCGGACGCGCGAGGGTCCCGACCGGAGGCGTCGAAGACGCGATGGTCCCGACCGGAGGCGTCGAAGACGCGATGGTCCCGACGGGAGGCGTCGAAGACGCGAGGGTCGAACGGAGCCCGCCCTCGCACGACCAGGTCCCACCACTTGAACGTCATCGCGAGCGCTGCATCGAGCTCTCGCGTGGCCTCGGTCGGCGCCAGCGACGCATCGGGCAAGCACTGCGCAGCGATCGGCGAGGCCGCGAGCATGTGGCGAATGCCTTCCGAGAATCCTTCGCCCGCGTAGACGAGACAGACCGGCATCCCGAGCTGCGTCAGATCCTGCAGGGCGTACGGGATCTTCTCGTCCGCCGTGCCCGCGCTGTCTTGGTACTTGCACTCGAGCGCCAGCGCGACGCGCGTGGACTCCTCGATCACCAGGATGTCGATGCGCCGGTTCTTCCCGATGATGGTCTTTCCGAGCGGGACCTCGCGATAGATGGTGATCCCGCGATGACCGAAGCTCGTCGACAGATACGAGGCGATCGAGTTGGCGTACTGCGCGCCGGTCATCGAGAGTGCTTTTCTCAATCTCACTTCTCCGGATCGAGAGTCTGCCTGAGTTCGAGCGCCAGCTGACCCGGTGCGCCGGACCCGGCCGCGCTGATCTCGACCTTCTCAGCGCCCGTCGCCGCGAGCCGCTCTTCGGCGATCGCGATCGCCTTGTCGCTGATGTCGGCGCCCGCGAACGATCGCCCACCGAGCACCGCCGCGATCCCCGCGCTCGCCGTGCCCATGAAGGGATCGATCACCAGCTCCCCGGGCAACGACGACTGCTCGATCAACACGCGGCTGACTGCCACCGGCTTCTCGGTAGGATAGCCCCGATGGATCCGTTTCTCGCGAATGAGGTCGGCCACGCCGAGGTTCGCGAGCTTCCGCTTCCCCTTCTCGAAGAAGAGGATGAGCTCGTACCGAGATCGATAGTGGTATCCCATTCCGATCGAACAGTTGTGGGTGACGAGCCCGTTGCCCAGCTCGTAGAGCTGAGCATCATCGTCGATCGCGATGTCGACGAGCTCTTCCTCGGGACCCGCCTCGACCGAGACCACCGTGAGGGGCTCGGCTTCATGCTGCGGATCGCAGCGCACCCGGAAACCGCCAGCATGATCGTTCGAGAACGGCCGAAGCGTCGCGTGGTAGCCGCGATGGCGGAGCCCGCGCAGCGCGAAGTGAGCCAGGTCGATCGATGCGACGTTCAACGTCGTTCGCTGCTCGTCGTGCGACCATGATCCGTCGCCCTCGAGCAAGCCATCGAGAACTCCATCGCGGAACGCACTGGGTGCCGAGTAAACGGTGGTCTTGAAGTACTTCGTGACTGCGTTGGTCCCGCCGATGAATGTCTCCATCAGTCGACGAGCGATGAGGAACGAGACGTGGACGTGGGTCGCTCGCGTGTCTGCGACTGACTCGACGCGCGCTCGCAGCCCGATGCTCCGTGCCATCCGCGCGATGTGGGCATGAAGCAGAGTCTCCTTCTCGTGGAACGCGAAGACGATGCCCGATTCCGTGAAGCTGCCCTCGGCGGCGAAGAGGCCGACGAAACGCCCCCAGGCATGATCGAGACGAATCGACTCCGAGATCGTGCGCGCGGAGTCGTTCGCGAGTGCCTGGCGAAAGCGTCCCGTCGCGAGATGTTCGAGGCCGAGGGCACGTGCCCAGGTCGCGGGAAGCGCACGCTTGGCCATCCATCGGCGCAAGCGCCGTGCGGGAATCCCGAGCTCAGCCGCCATCGCCTCCTTGCTGCGGGCCTGCTCGCAATGCCGAGCCTGATGAGCCGAGCAGGCACGCGAGCCTTCGAACGAGCGGTCGCAGAAGAGACAGCGAGTCGAGTCGGGGAACTCCAGGACGAGCTCGTTCTCGTCGAGGAGCGCGTCGAGGGCTACCTCGTCGATGGTGTCGGCATCTTCGGTCGTTCCCACGCTGAGGGCAGCGCCAGCGCTCAGCTCGCGCGTTTCCGCGTGAGCTCCGCCTTGGCGCACGAACCGATGTTCCGGCGAAGCGATCACGTCCGTCCCGTCCGAGAGTGCCAAGCGCAGGGTCGGCGCGTGCGCTCGTCGCGTGGCGAGCACCTGGACGAGACGACGCTCGGGTGTTCGAACGACATCGCCCGCTCGGATCTCGCCGATGGGAATCACTCCGCGTCCCGTCCACACCGGCGTCGCGGGATGCAGACACTTGTCCCACACCAAAGGCTTCCAGAACTTGAAGCCCGCCGCTTCGCCCGCGGGCTTGGCGACGAACGCCGTCTCCTGATCGCAGTAGAGATAGAAGTGCGCGTTCTTCTTCAGCACGCGATGCACCTCGGCGAAGAGCTCGGGAAAGCGCGCGTTCGGAAACACCGTGAACCAGTCGTTGCTCGACGACTTGCTGTGCGAGAGGCGGGTGGTCGTACCGACCGCACGATGTTTCTCGAGCGACTCGTAGGGCGGATCCGTCACCACCAGATCGACGGACGCATCCGGCAGCGTTCTCAGCCACTCCACGGCGTCGGCGCGCACGAGCGAGTAGCGCGTGCCGGCGGGAGCGCGCTTCGGAGTCTCGTCCTTTTCCTGCGCACTGTCGGCCACGTCACTGTCCGCCACGTCACCGCCCGCCACGTCGGCCTCCGGCCATACCACGACGGGGTCCGCCGCTGTCGCATCACCCTGGTTTTCGTCCCGCATGAGCCCAGGACGACGGCATGCATGCGGAACTGACGCTAACCCCTGCCCACTTCATTCCGTCCAGAATGCAGGCCCACGTCAGCGCGCTGCAACGTCCACGATCGCGAGCGTCGCGCGCCCCGCGTCGGCCTGCGTCGCCAGCATGACCAAGCGATCGCCGACGAACGCCCATCGGCCTTGGTGCGTCTCGAACGGGAGCGCATCGATGGCGGTCGACCACGCGTGAGTCGCCGGGTCGAACACCTCGACCGATCCCTCGTCGGCCAGCCCTCCGGCCGTGCGCGCCGATCCACCGACCAGATAGAGGCGTCCTTCGTGCGCGAGCATCGTGGCCGAGATCCTCACGTGCGCGGGGCAGGCCATCGCGGAGAACGTGCGGGTCGCGAAGTCGAAGTCGAGGCAGTCGTCCACGGACGCGAAGCCCTCGCGCATGCCGCCGACGATGAACATGTGGCCGCCGAATGCGGCGCTCGCGAACGCGCGACGCGTGCCGGTGAGGTGCACGCCGAGCGTCTCGCAGGCGCCGACCGCCGTGCCGGTGACGGGACATCGCAAGACGTCGTCGAGGTGCGTGAACTGCTGGTCTTCGGGCAGGCTCTCGTCGAACACGAGGCCGGCGAAGATCCAGATCGCATCGTCGACGTACGCAGCGCCGAATTGCGTGCGCCCCGTCGGAAGCACGTCACGTACGAGCTCGACGTGGCCGTCGGCATGGGAGACGAACGCGTCTGCGAACGTGCGCGCCGCGTGTCCGTCGTGGCCGAATCCACCCAGGGAGATGACGTCGTCTCCGAGCGCGCCTCCGATCGCGATCGACTCGATCGACTGGCGCGCTTCGGGCAAGGGATCGAGCGGATACCAGCGCAGCGACGGCACGTGCAGGCGGAACGCCTCGGCCACGAAGTTCGTGGGCGCGAAGTCGTGCTGCTCCGGGCTGTCGTTGCCGCCGAGCACGTAGAGCGAGTCGTCTCGCACGAACATGCCGAAGCGGTTGCGCGCGTGGCCTGGGAACGAGAGCTCCGTCCACCCCATCGCGGGCGCGTCGGGGCTCGTCGTCGAGACCGACTCGATGAGCGCAGCGCGACCGTCCGTCGTCATCGATCCGATGCCCCCGATCGCGTAGAGGGCGCCGGCGACCGGCACGAGTCGATGGAAGAAGCGCGGCTGCAGGAGCGAGTGAAACGAGGACCACGCGGCCTGTCCGATCGTCCAGCGGCGAATCGTTCCCTCCGAGCCGCTCGCGTAGATCGTGTCGCCGATGGCGGCGGCGGCCATGCCGAATCCGTCGCCGGGATAGTCGGGTCCGTGTGACCAGACGTGCGTCGTCGGATCGTAGACATCGACCGAGGTCGAGGCGTGGAGCGATCCATCGAGCCCACCGATCGCGACGATCGCGTGCGAGGTCGCCACGACGGCGAGCGCGCGCCGCGTGACGGGGCAGGGCTCGCTCGACCAGGAGCGCGTCGCGGGATCGAACACGACCATCGCATCGGTGAACGACGCGTGCTCCTGATCGCCGTCGATGTTCCAACCGCCGACGGCGTAGATGCGTCCGTCGAGCACGGCGGCGTCGAACGAGGAGCGCGGCAGCGGCAGATCCGGAAACGCGCCCCATGCATCCGTGGCCGAGAGGTAGCGGGTGCAGGTCGCGATGGAGTGCATGTCGGTCGGCGTCCCCGGCGCGTTGTCGATGCGCGAGCCGCCGCAGCGGACGAGGCCTCCGTCGGCCGCGACGAGCGCGAAGCCTTGAAGGGGCGTGTCCATTCGCGCGCGCGTCTCCCACGCGCCGCTCGGTCCGATGCGCGCGAGCAGCGCAGACTGGCCCTCGTCGTCGTAGTGGTGCGGCTCTCCGTGATAGCCGCCGGCGACGTAGAGCGTGCCGTCGAGCACGGCCGCGCCGAAGCTCGTCACGGGTGTGTCGAGCGCGGACACGAACGCGCCGTGCACGGGCCCGATCGTGGACGCGACGAACGCGGGCTGCGTGCTCTCCCCGCGCGTCGCAGGCGGTGGCGTCTCCGAGCGCGGGGTGGCGCCGCCACAGGCGCAGACGAACGCCGTGAGCGCGATCGACACGTACCTCATCGCTTCTTCTTTGCTCGGGACCGTTTCGCGCGCCACGCGGCGCCGGGCCCGTGTCGATCGGGCGCGAGCCCATGTCGCCGAAGATCGGTGATCGCCTGCTGGCGGCTCACCGAGTGATCGATGGCGTCGAGGTAGTCGACCAGCGTGACGCCGCCCGCCGTTCCGGTGAGCCCTTCGAGGATCGTCTGTCGACTGCGCGCATCGTAGCGACCGAGCCGGATCTTGCGAAACGGATCGAGCGTCGGCCGCTCCACGGCGATGAACCCCCATCGAGAGTAGGCAGCGAGCGATCGGCCTACGCGGCGGGCTGCCGTGCGCTCCGCCGGTCGCACGTCGTCGACGAAGAAGTGCTCGGCGGGATCGAGACGGGGCCAGTCGGCCGAGACGTGACGCGCCCAGAGCGCCAGCTCGCGATCGTTCACCGCGCCTCGCGCGAACTCCACCACGACACACGCCGCTTGAGGGCGTCGCATCCGACGCATGGCCAGGCGAAGCGCCATCGGAGAGAGGCGAGGCCAGCGCTCGAGGCAGAGCTCGACGAGCGCCCCGAGGAGCCGGGCGTCGTAGCGCGCCATCTCGGAGAGCAGACAGATCAGCGCCTCGTCCGACTCGGGGTGATAGGGCCAGCGCGCCGCGCGCCCAGCCAGCGGTGCGCCTCGCAGCGCGAGCTCGTGGTAGGCGCGCGCGAGATCGGCGTCGGTCGGCACGCGGACGAGCGCGAGAGGCGTCGGCTTGCTCGCACGCGTCATCGGCCGATTCGCTCGCGCATGTCGTCGAAGAGGTCGGCCGCCTTCTGCGCGTTGGGAATCCGCTTCTCGACCAGCACGCTGAGGTGCCGATCGACGAGATCGAGGTCCTTGGCCTGCTTCAGCAGCCGAAGCAAGTGCGGGCGATCCTTGTCGCGACCGGCGAAGCACTTCATCACGAGGAGGTCCTCGGCGCCGAGCGCGTCCACCGTGAGCTTGCCGCCTTCGAACACGCGCACGAGCCGCGTCCCGTAGTCGCTCGGCAGCACGTGCGTGAAGGTGATGAACCAGGGGTTCAGCCAGTCGGGCTCGAGGTCGAGCTCCTTGGCGACGGCGGTCGCGTAAGGCGCGAGCTCGCTGAGCGTTCCGCGCACGGGGAAGGCATCGGCGTCGGTCGTCGCGATGGGATGACCGTGCGCGAGGATCATCGCCGTCCCGCCGCCGAGGATGAGACGAACGGGCTCGGGAAGGCGCGCATCGAGAGCGCGGAACGCCGTCAGCGCGAGGGTGCGATCGAGCGAGAGGTGCCGTCCCGAAGAGGCCACGTTGCCCCATGTAGACATGCATATGACAACTAGTCAATTGCCTTCGACGAAGGCGCCCACCCGCGCGAAGTACGCCGCGCGATGTGAAACGAAGTGGCGGACGTGCGCGCTGTCCGCGAACCAGAGCCGCTCGACGCTCACGCCTTCGCGCTCGGCGCGATCGAGGAACGCGCGCACGTGCTCGGCCGGGACCAGCGTGTCCGCATCGCTCCAGATGGCCAGCATCGGCACGCCCACGAGGCGCGTGGCGACGCGTCGCTGCGCGCTCTCCATGAAGCGGATCTGCTCGCGCGCGACGAGGTGCCACGCGCCGAAGAAGAACGCGAGCGCCGGCGACAAGAGCGGATGGAACGAGCGCGGTCGTCGGCCGAGCGAGGCGAGCAAGCCGGGCATCATGGCGGCGGTGGCGAACTTCGCGGTGATCCCCATGCGGATGCGCTCGGGAAATCCCGGCGCCGAGTCGATGATCACCCGCGTCGGCCGCGCGTTCGTCGGGTCGAGCGGCATCGCGTCGAGCAGCGCCGACATCGTCCAGAAGCCTGCGTTGCTGAACGCGTGGATCACCAGCGGCTCTCTCTCGCCCACGATCTCCTTCGCGAGCTCCGTCCCGAACGCCGCCCACGCGCCGCGGACCGCCATCGTCCGAAACGTCGGCGTGATCACCGTGCGCACCGCGTAGCCGCGCGCCTCGTACCAGCGCGCGATCGGACGCAGCTGCCGCTCAGTGCTCGCGTGCCAGCCGAGGATCAGGGCGCGCGGCTTGGCGTCAGGCACGTTCGCGGTGCGCTTCGATCCAGTCGAGCACGCGCGCCGAGAGGTTCTGCTTCATCAGGCGCGACATCTGCTGGATGCCGGTCGGGCTCGTCACGTTCACCTCGGTGAGCTTGCCGCCGATGACGTCGAGGCCGACGAAGATCAAGCCGTCGGCACGGAGCTTCGGTGCGAGCGCGGCCACGATGCGGCGATCGTCGTCGTCGAGCTCGGTCGCATGCACGCTCCCGCCGATGTGGATGTTGCTGCGAACGTCGTCCTTCTGAGGCACGCGCAGGATCGCACCCAGCGGCTCGCCGTCGAGCAAGAGGATGCGCTTGTCGCCCGCGACCACCTCGGGAAGGAAGCGCTGAATCATCGCGAGACGCTTTCCGACGTGCGTCACGGTCTCGATGATGGCGTTCACGTTGAGGTCGTCGTCTCGCATCAGAAAGACACCGTCGCCGCCGGCGCCCGAGAGCGGCTTGATCACCGCGCGGCCCCCGACCTCGCGCATGAACGCCTTGATGCGCGCCTTGTCGTTGGTGACGAGCGTGTCGGGCATGCACGAGAGGAAGTGCATCGCGTAGAGCTTCTCGTTCGCGTCGCGCAGCGCGCGCGGATCGTTGATCAGCAGCGTCTTGCCGCGCGCGTGCTCGAGCAGCTGCGTCGCCCAGAGATAGTTGTTGTCGAAGGGCGGATCCTTGCGCATCAGCACGGCATCGACCGAGTCGAGCCAGACGTCCTCGGGCTCTCCCAGCGTGATGGGGATCGTGCCGGGCACGCGATGCGTCGTCGCGCGGCGCACGTGCGCGCCCAGCCGTCCGCCGTAGAAGAAGAAGTCGGCGATGCCGCAGTGATCCACGCGATGGCCGCGCGCTTGGGCTTCCTCCATGAGCGCGAACGAGGTGTCCGCGTCCACCTGCACCGTCTCGGGGGGATCCATGATCACGACGATCTGCATGCGGCCGGGAGCGTAGAGCCCCCATGCGCGCACGGCCAGTGCGCTACGCTCGCGCCCGTGTTGCGCTGGATCGCTCTCGCATGTCTCGCCGTGTCGGCTGCCGCGCTGCCGGCGCACGCGCTCAGGGCGGCTGGACCCGAGGAAGGCCCACGCTTCTTCGCTCGCTACTCGCACTACGCCGTCGCGGCCGATCACCCGCTCGCGTCGCAGGCCGGCGCTTCGATCTTGGAGGCGGGAGGCAACGCGGCCGACGCGGCGGTGGCGACCGTGCTCGCGCTCGGCGTGGCGAGCCCGGCGTCGAGCGGCCTGGGTGGCGGCGGGTTCGCACTCTATTACCGCGCGTCCGATCGCTCGCTGACGTTCCTCGACTTTCGCGATCGGGCCCCGAGCGCGGCGACGCCCACGATGTTCGCGCGTCGAGAGGGCGACGACGACGCGAGCGTCAGCGCGCGCTCGCAGACGGGTGGCCTCGCGGTCGCGGTGCCGGGCGAGCCGGCCGGGCTCGATGCGATCCTCACTCGCTTCGGATCCGGTCGTGTGCGTCGCGCTGCGATCGCGGCCCCGGCCGAGCGGCTCGCGCGCGAGGGATTTCCCGCGTCGCGCTACGTCGCGCGCTACTCGCAGGATCTCGTGGCGCTGCTCGCGGCCGATCCCGTGCTGAGCACGTTTCTGCCCACGCCGACGACGCCGATCGTCGAGGGCAGCCAGCTCGTCAATCCCGCGCTCGCGCGCACGATCCATCAGTTCGGCGCGCGCGGAGCCTCGCCCTTCTATCGCGGCGCGATCGCGCGCCAGATCGTCGAGGCCGTGCGCTCGCACGGCGGCGTGATGAGCGCGGCGGATCTCGCGAGCTACGAGGTGCGCGAGCGTGCGCCGCTGCGTGGCACCCACTTCGGCCACGAGATCGTGACGGCGCCGCCTCCCTCGGCGGGTGGCTTCACGCTGTTCGCGAGCCTCGCGCTGCTCGAGCGCTGGATGCCGACCCCGCGCGAGGGCGCCGCGCTTCGTCACGCGCTCGCCGAGAGCTGGCTCGGGCCCTTCGCGGATCGTCAGGCGTACGCAGGTGATCCCGACTTCGCCGAGATCCCGGTCGACGCGCTCCTCGCCGACGATCGCATCGCGGCGCGCGCGGCCGTCTTCGATCCATGGCGTCATCGCCCCGCCGAGGACTACGCGCTGCCGCTGGTGGGCACGGCGCCCAGCGCGAGCGAGGGCGGTGACGATCACGGGACCTCGCACCTCTGCATCGTCGACGAGGAAGGCAACGTGATGGCCCTGACCACCACCGTGAACCTTCCGTTCGGCGCGCGCGTCACGGCGGGCGGCGTGGTGCTCAACGATCAGATGGACGACTTCGCGCGCGGGGTAGGCGAGGCGAACGCGTTCGGTCTGGTCGGCGGCGCGGCCAACCTACCGGGCCCGGGTCATCGGCCGGTGTCCACCATGTCGCCGACGATCGTGCTCGATGCCGACGGGGCACCTCTTCTCTGTCTCGGTGCGAGCGGCGGCAGTCGCATCGTCACCGCCATGGAGCAGGTGCTGATCTTCACGCTCTTCATCGACGCGTCGGTCGGCGATGCGGTGGTGCGAGCGCGCATCCATCACCAGGGTGCGCCTGCGACGCTCAGCACCGAGATGGCGCTGCCCGCCGACATCGCGCTCGCGCTCGCGGCACGCGGTCATGATCTGAGCGCGCAGGTCGAGGGCTCGGCGAACGTGCAGGCGATCCGCATCCATCGCGACGAGAGCGGTGCGATCGCGTCGATCGAGGCCGCGAGTGATCTGCGCAAGGACGGCGAGCCCCGCGGGCGCTAACCTCCGCGCGTGGCGGACATCGAGGTCGGGCCCGAGGGAAGGCAGGCGCAGACGAGCCTCTTCTCGCGGTTCATGAGCATCGCGGCGGGCGTGCTCTTCTTGCCCGTCCTCGTCGTCGGGATCTCGAGCGCGCCCTCCTGCATGGGCTTCGGCGAGCCCGCGCTCGCTGCGGTCAACGCATGTCCGGCCGCGACGGCCGCGCTCGGCACGCCGATCGCCCAGAGCTGGATGGGGATCTCGTGCGGCAACGCCGAGACCGAAGACGACGACGGGAGCGCGAGCTGGTCGATGCCGGTGGCGGGCCCGAGCGGTCGCGGCTCGCTCGACATCGCGGCCGTCGAGCGTGGCGGTCACTGGCGGTTCCGCTCGCTCGTGCTCAGCGCCGCGGGTCACACCATCGACATCGTCGCCTGCGCAGCGGGCGGCACGGGCGACATGACTCCGATCGCGCATCGCGTGGTGACGGGAACGGCCACGACGATCGTCGGCGAGCCGGGCGTGGTGAGCGGAGCCGCGTGCACCGTGACGCTCGACCCGAGCGAGGGCACGCAGACGTGCCGCGTCGGGATCGTGTGCGGCGCGCGCACGCTCTACGGCGGCGGCAGTGGAGGCTACGGTCACTGCTCGACCGACGCGAGCGGCGCCATCACGATGCGCGACGGGAACCCCTCGACGGTGGACGGCGATCCGATGCTGGATCTACGTCTCGGTGCGCACGAGGTCGTCGTGACCGATCAAGGCCGGGACGGCGCTTGGGTGGCGACGATCACGACCGCGCCCTGAACCGCTGCGCCTGATCCCCACGGATCGCGCGGCCACTGAAAATTCCAGCGGCGTCTCGACTTCTTTTCGGCGGTCGGAACGTGGCGAACGGGCCGCGCGTAGCACGGAGAGGCATCGCGCCATGCCAGCGGCCGGCAGTCTGCCCAAGCGAGACCCAGGAATTGCTCATGCACCATCGGACGCGTGCGGGAAAGTCGTCGAGGCCGCCGGTCGGTCCGATCGCAGCGCACACCCCCGAGGGTGATCGCGGCGCGTTCCAGTCGTGGGCGCCCGGCACTGCCGAGCGTGGGGGCGAAGACGCGGCACAGCGTGTTCGAACGCCGACGGCCACGGGCGGCGGCGGCGCGGACACCGTCCCCGATGCCTCGCCCGAAGAAGTGCGCGCGGTGTTTGCTGCGTCGCTTCGTGCGCTCGGCCTCCACGCCTACGCGTCGGTGCTCACCCGGCTCACGCGTTGAGCGCTCGCTCTGCGCGAGACGCTCATGAAGACGTATCGTTTCACCGCATTCCAGACTAGGTTCGGAGTTCACGACTCGTCTCGCGGTGCCTCAAGCGCGAGCGGCTCGAATTCGATGGCAGCGCCCATTCGTGTGCTCATTCTGGAAGACCACGCCGAGCTGAGGCGCGGCCTCGAGCGTCACCTCAAGAAGCGCGGCCTCGAGGTCGTGGCGACGGACTGCATCGCGGCCGCCAACGCGGCGCTCGACGTCGGTACCGTCTTCGACGCGGTCATCCTCGACATCTGGCTGCCCGACGGTCGCGGGCTCGACATCCTGGATCGCGTTCCCGCCACCCATCGGCCCGTGGCCATCGTGATGACGGGCGAGGCGACGGTCGAGACGGCGGTCGGCGCGCTGCGTGTCGGCGCCATCGACTACCTCCTCAAGCCGTTCTCCATGGAGGCGCTCGATGCCGCGCTCGATCGCGCCGTGTCTCGAAGCCGCGTCGAGCCGACCTCGGTGGAGCCGCTCGACGAGTCCTCGTTGGAGGCGTGGCGTCTCCACCATGCGCCGAGGTTGCTCGGCCGACATCCGACCCTGCTCGCGACGCTCGATCTCTTGCGGCGGATCGCACCCACCGACTGCTCGGTCCTGGTGTGCGGCGAGACGGGGACGGGCAAAGAGCTCGTCGCGCGCGCGATCCACAGCGCGAGCGGTCGGGGCTCGTTCGCCTTCGTCGCCATCAATTGCGCGGCGGTGCCGGAGCAGCTCATGGAGAGCGAGCTCTTCGGACACGCGCGCGGCGCGTTCACCGGAGCTCAGACTGCGCGGGTAGGTCGCTTCGCGACCGCGCATGGTGGGACGCTCTTCCTCGACGAAGTCGGCGAGATGCCTCTCTCGGTGCAGGCCAAGCTCTTGCGCGCGCTGCAAGAGAAAGAGATCGTGCCGCTCGGAGAGAGCCACGCGATCGCGGTCGACGTGCGCGTCGTGGCAGCGACCCACCGAGACCTCGACGAGATGGTCGAGCAGAGACTCTTCCGCGCGGACCTTCTCTACCGTCTCGACGTCATTCGAACGGATCTCGTGCCTCTGCGAGAGCGGCGCGGCGACATCCCATCGACGGTCGACGCGTTCATCGCCGAGGCCAATCAGCGCCGAGGGGGTCACATCACGGGCATCAGCCCCGCCGCGCTGCGGGTGCTGACGGAGTATCACTGGCCCGGCAACGCGCGACAGCTGCTCCACGCCGTCGAGCGAATGGTCATCATGCGCCGTGAGGGCATCCTCGAGCCGGGCGACCTGCCGGAGAAGGTGCTGCACGCCGTGCGCCGCGATCACGCGACGTCGCGGCCCTTCGTCGAGCCGTGGCTGCCCGACGATGGGCTCGATCTCCGCGAGGTCGTCGAGCGCTTCGAGTCCTCGTTGATCCGCCAGGCGCTCGCGCGCACGGGCGGAAACAGGAACCGCGCGGCCGCGTTGCTGCGAATGAACCGGACCACCCTCGTCGAGAAGCTGAAGAAGCGAGCGCTCCTGCGCACGGACGACGACGACGACGAGCCGACCACGGCACAGGAGGGCGACCCGGACGAGTGCTGAGGCCCGGCCATGCGCGTCAATCTCTTGGCTCTTGCGTCAAGTCTCCGACGGTCGCCCCAGCGGAAGACGCGCTCCCACCGGAGCCAGCGCACGCTCGATGGTGTCGCGCAGGCCCGCTGCGGGACAGGGCTTCATCAGGACGGCCGCCGCCCCGATCTGCAGGAGCTCGTCCCTGCGCCGCGTCTCGACGAACCCGGTCAGAAACACCACTCGGACGGCGGGGTCGATGTTGCGCATGCGCAAGAACGCCTGTTCACCGTCGAGCTCCGGCATGTCGAGGTCCATCACGACAAGGTCGATGCCCGAGGGCCGTTTCGCGAGGACCTCCACGGCCTCCTTGCCGTTCTGGGCCGAGAGCACCTCGTGACCGTCGCGCGAGAGCAGGCGACACAAGCTGCGCAAGGAGAGGGGCTCGTCGTCGACCACGAGGATCGTCGCGCGACGAACTGCGCGGGGAATGCGAGGCGTGGCGATCGGCGTGTGGGTGTCGGGCCGCGCCGCCGCCGCGAGCGCGGGGAGCACCACGCGAAAGCGAGAGCCCTTTCCCACTTCGCTCTCGCACGTGACCGTCCCGCCGTGGGCGATCACGATCTCGTGAACGGTCGCCAGGCCGAGGCCCGAGCCCCGGCCCATGGTCTTGGTCGTGAAGAAGGGCTCGAAGATCCGGGCCCGCGTCGGCTCGTCCATGCCGAACCCCGTGTCCTCGATGAAGAGCGTGGCGTGCTGCCCCGCCACGGCGACCTGCGAGTCGACCTCGCCGACCGTGGAGTGAGCGAGCCGGACCCGAACGGTCCCGCCATCCGGCATGGCGTCGCGCGCGTTGAGGAGCAGGTTCATCAGCACCTGGTGCAGTGGCCCGCGGTCGCCCCGCACATGGACGTGGGGAGCCAGAACGCGCTCGATCTTCACGCCCTGAGCGAACATTCGGCGCGAGAGATCGAGGGCCTCGCTGACCAGCGCGGAGAGGTCGATCTGCGCGTGCTCGCCGGAGGTGCGCTGGGCCAAGCGCAGGATGCGCTTGGTGAGCTCTGCCCCGAGCAGGCTCGAGGCACGCAGGTCGGCGAGCGAGGCCTGGATCGCTGGATCACCGAGCGGTCGGGTCGAGCCCTCGGCGAGCAGAAACTCGGCGTTCATCAGGACGCCGCCGAGAATGTTGTTGATGTCGTGAGCGATGCCAGCGCTCAGGCGTCCGAGCGCCTCCAGCCGCTCGCGCTGCATGATCTGGTCTTCGAGCGCATCGACGTGCGTGAAGAGCAGAACGGACTCGCCGATCTGGATGCGGTCGCCGGGGCCCACGTACGCACGCGTGACCTGGCGCTCGTTCACCAAGATCCCGTTGCGGCTGCCGAGATCGACCACCTCCCACGAGCCATCCGGCTGGCGGGTGATGTTCGCGTGCCGTCGCGACGCCATCGAATCGTCGAGGGGAACCGTGCAGTCGCCACCACGGCCCAGGGTACTGATCGCGTCGAGTGGATAGCGACGACCGATCTGGGTCCCCCGAAGCATGACGAGTCGTGCACGCGCGGTGTTGAGCGGAGGCCGCACGGGCAGCATGGCCTCGGACACCGCCGTGATCTCCGACGTCGTGGTCTCGCTCTTCGGCGAACCGTCTCGAGCATCCTCGCTCACGGGGCCGCCACGACCCCGAAGTGCAGGCGCGCCGAGACGCCGACACCGTCGTGCGAGACGCGCGCGATGGCACCGAGGGTCGCGGCGGCGGCCTCGAGCCAGGTCGCCGTCGCGGTGGTGAGCGCGGGTCGCGGCGACATGGTGAGCGCGAGACCGTCTGCCGTGAGCTCGATGCGAAGCTCTCCCATCGGCGCCCGTCGTTCCGCCCCGAGCTCGTGCACGAGCAACACGATCGCATTGCAGAGCCAGCGTCCCACGGCGCCCGGTGAGCTCGCGGCCACGTCCGAGGTCCCGACGAGCGCCGTGGAGCAGCGACGCGCCGTGATCGCGCGCGTCAGCCGGAGCGCACGATGCACGACCTCGAGAAGCGAGACCGGTTCCGTGGGCTCGCTGCGCGCGAGCTCCCGGAGATCCTCGCCGATCCGCGTGAGACCGCGCGTCGCCATGACCAGGTCGTCCATCACGTCGCGCAGATCATCGGAGAGGCCGCGCTCGTCCACCAATTCTCGCGCGATGGTCAGGTTCGAGGTCAGGGCCGCGATGGGGCTCGCGAGGTCATGGGCCACGCCAGCCAGCAGCGCCGTCGTCGCCCAGTCCCCTGGTCCGTTCCGAGTGTCGTGGGGCACCGTCGTTCGTAAAGCACGTCCCGTTCCCGCCCGCGCCTCAGCCCACTCCGGCATGGCCTGGGTCGTGCAACACGCGATTCGATGCGTCCCCATCGGAGAGCGAGCATCGTACGAGGCAACGATGGAAGCGAGTCACGTCCTGGTCGTGGAAGACGACGAAACCCTGCGTCGCGGGTACGCCCGCGTGCTGGGCGGCGAGCACCGCGTGACCGCGGTGGGCAGCGGTGACGAGGCGCTACGCGTGGTCGACGCGGGTGGCCTCGACGCCGTGGTCAGCGACATCGAAGTCCCCGGCGTGTCGGGCATCGAGCTGCTCAAGGCCGTCCGCGCGCGCAACCTCGACCTTCCGATCGTGATCGTGACCGGTTCCCCGTCGGTGCAGAGCGCACAGGACGCCGTGAACTACGGCGCGTTCTCGTATCTCACCAAGCCTGTCGAGTCCGCCGCGCTTCGAGACGTGGTCATGCGGGCCACTCGTATGCATCAGATGCTCGTGCTCTCGCGCCGCGCGGGGGAGCTCGCTGGCCGCGGAGGAGCGGAGTTCAGCGATCGGGCCGGACAGGACGCTCGGTTCGAGAACGCGCTCGCGACGCTGTGGATGGCGTTCCAGCCGATCGTGTCGATCCGCGACCGCCGCGTGATCGGCTACGAGGCGCTCATGCGCAACGAGGAGCCTACGCTCAAGGCCCCACCCGATCTCTTGGCTCTCGCGGAGCGGCTCGGCCGCCTCTCCGAGATCGGTGCCGTGTGCCGCGAGCGCGTCGCCCAGTGCATCGCGGACGCGCCCCCGCGCACGGACATCTTCGTGAACCTGCATGCGCACGATCTCGGCGACCCGGACCTCTACGACGAGGGTGCGCCGCTCGTCCCGTTCGCCAAGCGCGTCGTCCTCGAGATCACCGAGCGGGCATCGCTCGATCATCTCGACGACGTCGGAGCGCGCATGGCGCGACTGCGTGCGCGAGGCTACCGGATCGCCATCGACGACCTCGGCGCTGGCTACTCCGGCCTCACGAGCCTGCCGAAGCTGGAGCCCGAGGTGGTCAAGCTCGACATGTCGCTCATCCGCGGGATCGACGCGAGCCGCACCAAGCAGCAGCTCGTGCGGTCCATGGTTCGCGTCTGCGAGGATCTCGCGATGCTCGTCGTGACCGAGGGAGTCGAGACGGCGGAGGAGCGCGGCGCTCTCCTCAGCCTCGGCTGCGACGTGTTCCAGGGCTATCTGTTCGCCAAGCCGCAGCGCGGGTTCGTGAGCCTCGAGCTCTGAAGGGCGAAGCGACTAGCGCGCCCAGCCGAGCATGATGACCACGGCGATCGCGTTCTCGCCGGTATCGGGCCGCGTCCCCTGCGCTACGCCGATGCCCACGTAGTCGACGTCCGCTTCGAACGAGGGCTCGAGCTCCGTCGCTTCGTCGAGGACCGTCACGACCGCCATCACGCCGCCGAGCCGTCGGAAGGCGAGCGAGAAGCGGCGCATCGCCGTCGAGGCGTGATCGACTGCATCTTGCGTGGTGATCGAGGAGTCCGTGAAGAACTCGCGCGCGGCGGCGTCGGCCGCACGCTCGAGGTTCGGCTCCATCGTCACCGCGCTCGCGCCGCGGGCTATGCGCGCGTGGTTGATCGCATCGAGCACCGTCTGCGGTGCAGCCGCGACGTCGATGGGCTGAGCGAAGCGCAAGAACACCTCGGTCGCGATGAACGCGGTGCGTCCGTCGCTCTGGTCTGCGACCACGCCGATGCCGACCACGTTCGCGTCCGCGTTCACGAGGTTCGCGCGGTGGCCGGGGCTCGCGACGAGACCATCGTGGATCTCCTGGGCGGAGTAACCGCGCCCGATGTTCTCGAGCACGAGCCCGCTGTGCAGGCCCGCCGTGCGAACACGATCCGCCGGCGAGCCCGTCGTCGGTGACTGGTGGCCGGTGAAGTCGTGCGTGACCATGTCTTCGGAGTGCGCCATCGCGACCGCTTCCGCGCGCGAGTCGATGGTGAGCGCAGGCAGGCCGGCCCCGGCGCGGGTCTCGTTGAGCATGCGCAAGAGCTCGTCGTGCACGGTCGTGACATCGGTGCCGCCGCTCGTGTGCTCTTGCGCCGCGCGCACGCGGATCGACGTGGGCGGCGAGCCACCGAGGTACACCGGAAAGTTCGCGATGACCGAGTCTCCGTGCGGACCATCGGCCAAGAGCTCGACGTGATACTCGCCGCTCGCCGTGATGGGGATGTGCAGATCGAACTGCGGGCCCGCGCCGCCCGGAATGCGTGTCGAGGATCCGTTCGGCTGCTGCACGGCGACGACCGGGTTCGTGTACCCGGTGCTCAGCGCACCGCGCAGCACGAGCGGGCCCGCGGCGGGCGCGCGCGGCACGGCTTCCATCGTCGCGTCGCGGGACGAGAGCGTGATGACGATCAGCCAGACGCCGCCGCGCGGAAGGATCACGCCGCCCCAGTGGGTGTAGGGCTGGCGCCCGAGGAACTGATCCATGCTCCGCTGCACCTGATCGGGGATCGACGCGCGATCGGGCAGGCCGAGCACGAGCACGTGCGGCACGGGCTCCACGAGTCCGAGGTTCCACGCGAAGAACTGGATCACGTCCGCGGGCGGTGGCTCGCCTCCGGTGTCGAGGTGATCGCTGATCTGCTGCGACAGCGTCGCGAGGCGCGGATCACCGGTGATCGTCATCGAGCGCCCGCTCGCCGCCGCGTTCACGCCTTGCACGACGCCAGCCGCATCGCCGCCACCGATCATGGGATCGCCCGCAGGCACCGCCGTCTCGTACGCGGCCACGCTGGCCGTCGGCGCGGAGACCTCTTGTCCTGCTCCGACGCCGCCGTGCCCGAGCTCGGT